>JBMYQW010000698.1:0-501 GCA_049601735.1 Spirulinaceae cyanobacterium | reverse complement strand
TTAGGGCTGTTATTATTGTCTTTTTTTAAGGTCTGACCCTTTTCATCAGTGGTCAAGTACATACTACGAGAGCCAATTCTTTTATACTTGCTTTTGTAGAGTGACTCCATTTTATCTTCATCTTCAACCAGATCCTTGCGTTGAATATAGTGACGTTGTACTGTACTACCATTTTGCTGCACCACATGAGTCAACTCATGGGCAATCAGTTCTTGTCCTCCTTTGCTGCCTGGGTTATATTCCCCAGAACGGAAAAATACGTCTTGCCCAGTGGTAAACGCTTTTGCCTGGATCGATCGATTCAATTGGTCTGATTGGGCATTGGTATGGACTCGCACCCCAGAAAAATTCGCTCCCATTGCCTGTCCCATACTGCGCTGCAAACCAACATCTAATGGCTGTCCGCCACCTTTGGCCCGATTTATCCCGGCTTCGATGTCGCTTGGTGCCTCTGATCCACCGACTGTATGGACTCTTTGCAGAGTGGGTTTCATCTGTAAT
>JBMYQW010000697.1:0-519 GCA_049601735.1 Spirulinaceae cyanobacterium | reverse complement strand
CTCCCACAATACCTCTGAGATTTGGGTGATATTTGGGTAACGATCGCCTCGATTCTTGCGCCCAGTTTAACCGATCGCCAACATCCAAGCCCCACAAGCAGAAGGTGAGAGTTAACAAGTAAGAGTTAACAAGTGAGAGTTAACCAAATATGCAAAATAACTTAAAAGCGGGACAGGAGGGATTCGAACCCCCGACACCGTGGTCCGTAGCCACGTGCTCTAGTCCACTGAGCTACAGTCCCCTAAAGCAAAACGCTGCTTATGTGCAACGATTTATGAGTATAACACGATTTTTCTTCAGAAAACAAGATGACGGAAAAATTATCTCATCTCGACGAAAAAGGCCAAGTGCAAATGGTGGATGTCTCTGCCAAAACCGCCACGCAACGGGAAGCGATCGCCATAGGACAGGTGCGAATGTCCCCGGCAACCCTCGATACCATTGAAGCGGGAAACGCCCCTAAAGGCGACGTTATCGCCACAGCCAAACTGGCGGGAATCATGGCCGCCAAACAAACC
>JBMYQW010000696.1:0-543 GCA_049601735.1 Spirulinaceae cyanobacterium | reverse complement strand
GGGTTTCTTTGTATCTGCCTTATGCAGCTTTGTTTGCTTGGGATGTTTTCTTTGCAGCTGCTATGAATGACAGGAAAGATATCCAAATTGCGTTTTCCGCTCCAGGTTTTAAGCTTCAATTGGGTAAAAAGATTTGGGGATGGTCTAAGCGCAATCACAGAAGATCTGGCGGCCGCAACAATAATGATGGCAATGGCAATGGCAATGGCAACGACAACGACAACGGCAACGACAACGGCAACGACAATGGCAATGGCCGACTGAATCTCGATTTATTACAAGGAAGAGAGATTGAATTGGTGCTAGTGCGAAACAATGAATGGGATATTGAAAATACTTCTCCAAGAGAAAGGGCAAGAGCTGCCATGGGCATTTTTAGACATATGCAAGGTGATAATCATGATCGTGCGGCAGAAAATCATGATCAAAACCAATTCCCAAACCCGAACCCAAACCCAAACCCGAACCCGAACCCAAACCCGAACCCTAACCCAGATCCAGACCCTAACCCTAACCCAGATCCAGACCCTAACCCTAACCCTA
>JBMYQW010000695.1:0-546 GCA_049601735.1 Spirulinaceae cyanobacterium | reverse complement strand
CATTTAATTCGCTCAAGTCATTGTAGTCTGCATCATCCAAGCCGTAGATTTTGGCGCGGCGACCCGTGGCGATATCTAAGTTGAAGATTACTTCTCCCACTAATTTGGTGGTGGTGGAGAATTGATTGTCTTCGAGGAATGCTACGCGACCTTCTAAGTTGTCGACGCGGGTTCCCAAGGTTGCTAATTCGGCTTCAAACTCTTGCATCAAGCGACGCAGGGTTTCTAGTTCTTCCCGGGTAACGAAATCGGCGGTGGTCTCGGCAATCAAGCGTTCGATTTGTTGCAAGCAGGCATTTAAACCGGCAGCAAATTCGTAGCGAGTCAAAGCGCGATTGCCGCGATAAGTCCCGTTGGGATAGCCTTTAAGACAGTCGTAACGACGAACGAGATCGTCTAGGGCTTGGAACGCCCAATCTCCGGGGGATACATCGGTGAATTTCGAGGCTCCTGTGAATTGTGCTTCGGTATCTGCTTCGAGAGGTTCTTCCATCTCTAAGCTGTAGCTCTCGACTTGTTGCAAGATATCCTCAGTAGAGTTGGCGG
>JBMYQW010000694.1:0-551 GCA_049601735.1 Spirulinaceae cyanobacterium | reverse complement strand
TGAAGTTGAAAGAAAAGGGAAATTGACTCAAAGGAATCGGTTGCAACTAGCGCCCAAGGACATCTGAAGCACGTTAAAGGCTTTCGTTGCAGATGTTTGACTATTTGGCTAGAAGCAACCTTATTTTTTCTGAAAAGATTTACCGTCCACCCACCGTGATGGAGTCGACTTTGATGTGGGGCTGTCCAACAGTGACATAGATGCTGCCGCTAATGGAACCGCAGAAGCCAGCCGCCAGCGCTAAATCTTCGGAGCACATCGAAATCTTATTCATGATCTCCGTCGCTTCGCCAATCAAAGTTGCGCCTTTCAATGGCTTGGTTACCTTTCCGTTTTCGATGAGGTAAGCCTCTGAAACACCAAAGTTAAATTCGCCAGTTGCACCAACGCTGCCGCCGCCCATCTTCTTGCAGTAAATCCCGCGATCGATCGAGGCAAACAAATCATCCAGCTTGTAGTCACCCGGCGCAATGTAGGTATTCCGCATCCGGCTTGCTGCAGCATAGGTGTAGCTTTGTCGGCGGCCGCTACCTGTCCGAGGATGACCCGTG
>JBMYQW010000693.1:0-555 GCA_049601735.1 Spirulinaceae cyanobacterium | reverse complement strand
GTATCTTTCCCTTTTGCTAATGCCACGCCCATACGGCGGTAGGGACGCGAATCCGGTTTTCCAAAAAGACGGAGATCTGTTTGTGGTTCAGCTAGGGCTGCGGCGATGCCTTCAAATGAAATTTGGTCACTATGCTGATCGGCTAAAATTACAGCACTTGCAGCGGCTCCTAACTGTTCAATCGTCGGAATGGGGAGTCCCAAAATTGCGCGGAGATGTAATTCAAACTCGTTGAGGTTTTGGGAAATCATCGTCACCATGCCCGTATCGTGGGGGCGGGGCGATAACTCTGAGAAAATCACCTCATCTTTAGTCACGAAAAATTCCACCCCGAAAATTCCCGCACCGCCGAGGGCATCTGTTACTGTGCGGGCAATATCTTGGGCTTGCTTAATCTGTGAATCAGTTAATCCTACAGGTTGCCATGATTCTTGATAATCACCCCGCTCTTGTCGGTGGGCGATCGCCGGACAAAAGAGCGTTTCCCCTGCCCACTGACGAATAGTCATCAAGGTGATTTCAACTTCAAAATCAATAAACTCTTCAATAATAATT
>JBMYQW010000692.1:0-567 GCA_049601735.1 Spirulinaceae cyanobacterium | reverse complement strand
CTGGTCGATCGCGGCGGCCCGTGAGCGTATTGCCCAAGCGCCAGGCGTCCGACTGGTGGAAGATTGGCAGCGGAACTACTTCCCCATGCCGATCGAGGCCTCCGGTCAAGATGAGGTGCTGGTGGGGCGCATCCGCCAAGATCTCTCCCATGCCAACAGCTTGGAACTCTGGCTCTGTGGCGATCAGATTCGTAAGGGGGCGGCCCTCAATGCGATTCAGATTGCCGAGTTGCTGCTGGCGAAAGACTGGTTGAAACCTGCAAAGGCCCCAGTGGCGGCAACGCGCTAGGACGATTGCCTTTGGCATTGCGCTCCAGCGCAATCGCGCCAAGATGGGCGTCCATCTTGACGGACAAAATTGAGATTTAGAGATTGAACTGGATTGAGCGAAGCGAGTGAGTGATTTGGGTAAAGTAAATTTGGGTCGGGTTATCACGGCGATGATTACGCCGTTTACCGATCAGGGACAGGTTAACTATGGGGTAGCCGCTGAGTTGGCCGAACATTTGGTAAGCCAGGGTTCCGATGCGGTTTTAGTCTGTGGCACGACGGGTGAATCGCCCACGC
>JBMYQW010000691.1:0-574 GCA_049601735.1 Spirulinaceae cyanobacterium | reverse complement strand
CCATTGACCGTGGCGCAGATCGCATAGTTGGTGGCCGTAATGCTGCAATCGCCCGTATAGTCATTACTGCGTAGGGCATTGCTGAGGGCTTCGGCCAAGGCCGGTTGAGTGCGATTGTCCACGGGGTCATCGGGCAGGATGTAGTCATCCGGGAGCTTGTCCCAGGTGATCGTGAGGGGACGCGGGGTGGTGAGCATGGCGCGGGCAGACGGAATTTGGCTCTATTGTAGCGAGATATTTTGTACTGGTTGCAAACGGGATGGCGTCGGGGGGATTTAAGAACATAAACCAGGAATGCGCAATCGCCAAAACTCGCTTGTGGTGGGCATTGCCCACCCTACGTAATTACTTACAGTTACCCCGATCGCCCCACCGTCGCCGCATCCAAAAACGGCGGAATTGGGCAATCGAGGGCAATCACTACCGCCCGCAACAGCTCCGCCTCCCGGAGCGTCACCTGCTGATCTTCGAGCACCGTATGGGCACAGGCCGCCACGATCGCCTGCTTGAGCTTCGGGGTCGCCAACTCCAAATTCCGCAGACTCTTGCCCAACTGCGAGAGCTTGCAGGGTGG
>JBMYQW010000690.1:0-595 GCA_049601735.1 Spirulinaceae cyanobacterium | reverse complement strand
ATCTTCTGGACTCTCATCGCTAGCGGGGTCATACTTTGCGTGCAGCTCAATATCGAGCAAACTGAAGTGCAACTGACGCAACATCCCAGAACCACTCATGTAAGTGCGCGCCGCAAGGAGTTTTTGGTAATAATGTTCAGGCAAAGTTTCGCCTGTTTCATAATGTTTCGCCATGCCGAAGAGGGTTTCACGGTGGTAACACCAGTTCTCCATAAACTGACTAGGCAACTCAACTGCATCCCATTCGACATTATTAATGCCAGCCGCACCGGGAAAGTCCACATGGGTCAACATGTGTTGTAAACCGTGCCCAAACTCATGGAAGAGGGTTTCCACTTCGCCGAAAGTCATCAAGCTAGGCTTGCCATCCACAGGAGGCGTTTGGTTACAGATTAGATAAGCAACAGGCAGACGGGTATCAACCTTATCTTCGAGCATAATCTTGGCGCGACCAACGCAATCATTCATCCATGCACCACCGCGTTTTTCGGCAGGACGACTGTAGGGATCAAGATAGAAGTTAGCGATATGCTCACCAGCTTCGTTGGAAATCTTGAAGTAGCGCACATCTTCGTGCCACACCGGAGCTGCACCA
>JBMYQW010000689.1:0-595 GCA_049601735.1 Spirulinaceae cyanobacterium | reverse complement strand
TGATGTCACGAATATTAGACCACATCAGAGCAAAGGCTCCTCCCGCAATGAGAGAGAAACAGACACCCCATATGAAAGCAAGATAATGATTCACAGTGCGTTGCCTCTTGGAAGAACTTCTTCTGGGAAGACAAATTGCTCATGTGGTTGATCTACTGGTGCCATCCAGGCACGGAGACCTTCATTCAAGAGAATGTTCTTGGTGTAGAACGTCTCGAACTCAGGGTCTTCTGATGCTCTGATCTCTTGGGATACAAAGTCATAAGCGCGAAGGTTGAGAGCAAGACCAATAATACCGATGGAACTTGTCCAAAGACCCATAACAGGAACAAACAGCATAAAGAAATGCAACCACCTCTTATTACTAAACGCAATACCAAAGATCTGAGACCAGAAACGGTTTGCAGTAACCATTGAGTAGGTTTCTTCCTCTTGGGTAGAGTCAAATGCTTTGAAAGTATTTGCTTGTTCACCATCTTGATACAGAGTGTTCTCTACTGTAACACCATGAATGGCAGAAAGCAAGGCACCACCCAGGATACCTGCCACTCCCATCATGTGGAAAGGATTCAAGGTCCAGTTATGGAATCCTTGT
>JBMYQW010000688.1:0-629 GCA_049601735.1 Spirulinaceae cyanobacterium | reverse complement strand
TATCGACCAACTGATGTTGAGGCGGTGTTGCAATAGGGGTTATCCCATCTATCGGGGGCGCAAACGTTGCGCCCCTACGCATATTTCCGATTCACATCATCTGTCGGGGCGGATTACATCCCACTAGTGTGAACTTAACAACAAAAGCCCTGTTATATCTAGGCTTCAGGCTCTCACTGATTAACCGCTGGCAGGCTGGAAGCCTGCGCTACGGGTTTTCTCATTAGGTTCCCGTAGCGCGGGCGTCTCGCCCGCCACAGGTGATAGCTCACTGAAATGCTCTCAGGGCTTGGGTTTCACGCTTAAGTTCACACGGATGGCAAGCGTTGCGCCCCTACAAGGATGACGGGCGAAATCGGGACGCAAAAAAAATTTCCCAGATCTGCATAAAAATTGCCGCCAGCCCTAGAAGAGGTATTAGGCGCGGTTGTCTTGCGCCCATCTCCCTCATCTTGCTGTTTCTACCGCACCCATGTTCAACCGCAAATCTGGCCGCAAACCCACCACCCCGCGCTGCCGCAACACGTTTATTCTCGAACCCATCTTCACGCCCAGCGCCTCACCCTTTGGCGATCTCGGGGATGAGGTGGAGCTGGATGTGGGGGCGATCGATACCAGCGTCTTAGCTA
>JBMYQW010000687.1:0-746 GCA_049601735.1 Spirulinaceae cyanobacterium | reverse complement strand
CCTTGGCACATCCTCGTGCTGCGTTAATAGTAGCAACGAGGGAAGAGATGTTAACCATGTTAAAATCTCCACGCATCTTCAGCAAAGGAAAGTTTGCCAAAGGATCATCTTCACGAGTAATGCGAAGTTTCTGGGTTGTGAGTTCAGCAAAAGGAACTTTTTTCATAATGGAATTCTCCAAATAATGACCGCTGACTAAGCAACAATCAATGATAGTTTAATTATGACACAGATCTGTGTCAAGTGGAGAATAACGGACTCGAACCGTTGACATCCTGCTTGCAAAGCAGGCGCTCTACCAGCTGAGCTAATTCCCCGAGTGGGAGGAGGGAATACTTCATACCCTCAAGTTATGGGAATCGCTAAAGCGAAAATTAGTACATAACAACAATGGTTCCCTTGGTGCGGGTTCACTTCCTTTAGGGAAGGCGAGTACCACCTCTAACCATTTACATTACCCCGCCTAATTCCAACAGGGTTATTCAGTCACTCCCGATGGTGATGATCAGTCACCAAAGCCCCCAGTCGGATTTGAACCAACGGCCTACGCTTTACAAAAGCGTTGCTCTACCACTGAGCTATAAGGGCAATAGGAGTGGGGGGACTTGAACCCCCACGACCTTAATAGTCAACAGATTTTAAGTCTGGTGCGTCTACCGATTCCGCCACACTCCCAAGGAATCACCCTTCCCAGGTAGTAGGATGAAAAGCACAATATTCATTAAAGGTGATTTTCATCTCCTTAT
>JBMYQW010000686.1:0-753 GCA_049601735.1 Spirulinaceae cyanobacterium | reverse complement strand
CTCTATGAGCTTACTCATTCCTTGTATAGCATAAGCGCCATAGACCAGACGACTATTTTCCATGACAAACTGAGTTGCCATATCAAGTCTTTCTGCACTTTCTTTTTGTACAGTATTTTGATACCTATCGTCATTTGGAAAAACATCAGCGTTGTCGCCCGTACCATCGCTGTCTGTATCTAACCACTCAGATGCTACATTAGGAAAAACATCGGTATTATCTCCGTAACCATCGCCGTCAGTGTCAAGGTACTCGAAAGGGTCATTAGGAAATGCATCTATTTCATCAGCATATCCGTCGTTGTCAGAATCAACAGGAGGAAGCGTAGGCTCTGGCGTTGGCGTAGGCGTTGGCGTAGGCGTAGGCGTAGGCGTTGGCGTTGGCGCTGGCGTTGGCGTAGGCGTAGGCGTTGGCGTAGGCGTAGGCGTTGGCTCTGGCTCTGGCTCTGGCTCTGGCTCTTGTTGTCTATAGGGCACCGCCAACAGACTGTCATCAGCTATATCTAACTCGTCTATAAGAGTGTTAGCGGTAGAATCAGCTAGCTTTACATCGTTGTTTTGTGCGTACGAGAATGCTTGTACCGTGGTAAAAGAAGATTCGTCCGCTTTCCTTGCCATGTGGTCAGTAAACATGGGTAGAAAGAATAATTGTTGTGGAGAAGTTAGGGTGTACCCAAAGAGGTCTTGGCTGCCGTTTTGTAACCCATCAATATAACCATCGTAGCTTACTCCATAGCCACCTGATCCTTTGTT
>JBMYQW010000685.1:0-851 GCA_049601735.1 Spirulinaceae cyanobacterium | reverse complement strand
GCTCAAAACCTTTCTGGAATTACCCAACGGCGTCCCCTCAGCAGACACATTCGCCCGAGTCATCAGCAACCTAGACCCAGAAGCAATGGAGACAGGATTTCAGAGTTGGGTGAGTCATTTAGCTGAGAGTCTCGTAGAGCAGCTCATCGCAATAGACGGGAAAACCTCACGAGGGTCATACGACCGAGAAGAAGGGGTTAAAGCCTTGCAGCTAGTGAGTGCCTGGGCATCAGAGCAGCGGCTAGTCCTCGGTCAATGCGCGGTTTCATCAAAATCGAATGAAATCACTGCTATTCCCGTTCTCATTGAACAACTTGATGTCAAGGGCGCAATGGTGAGTATCGATGCAATGGGAACCCAAACCACCATCGCCAAGCATTTGAGAGACAAAGGCGCAGACTATCTGTTGGCACTCAAGGGGAATCAGGGGAATCTGCATCAGCAAGCCGAGGCCTGGTTCGCAGATTATGAGGCTGGAGCAGTGAGTGACAAGGTGAGTCAATACGAGTCCTGTGAGGCGGGACATCATCGGATTGAGCAGCGTCAGGTGTGGTGCATCCCGGCTGATGAAGTCTTTTCCCCTGAACAATGTGAGGCTTGGGCAAATTTAGCTTCTTTGGTAGTGGTACGGGCAGAGCGTCGTCTTTGGAATAAAACCACTTTGGAGACTCGCTATTTCCTCAGTTCGGCAACACTCTCAGCTCAGGCGTTTGCGCTGAAGGTTCGGGGGCATTGGGGCATTGAGAATCCGCTGCATTGGTCTTTGGATGTGGTTTTTGGGGAAGACCGCTCTCGGCTTCGTCGTGACCATGCCCCTCGGAATTTCTCTTTGCTGCGACGTTTATCCCTTA
>JBMYQW010000684.1:0-863 GCA_049601735.1 Spirulinaceae cyanobacterium | reverse complement strand
TCTTATCAAGCTACAGCAGACTAGACCTGACGGCTCTCAAATGTATGGTACTTACATACCAGACAGGAAGAATGGCGAGCCTTTACTTATGCCTATAACAAAAAGAGTAGAGGAGGTACTACGCAAACGTAAGACTTTCACTGATCCATTGTACAAGCATCGTTTGGCTTGGGACAAGGTGCGTGAGAACTTAGGTTTAACTAATAAGTGTTGGCATACATGGAGACATACTACGGCAACACGACTTACTGAGAAGGGTTGGGACACTGCTAACATCATGCGTTACATGGGTCATAAAAATATTGCAACCACTCTTAAGTATGCTAAATGGGACACATCAACTTTGGTTGGCGGGTCTAATTTACTCGAAGCATAGCCTGTGGCGCGTTGTGGCGTAATGTGGCTTAAGTGGCGTGAGATAGATTTTAAAAACGGCTCAAAACCTATGTGCCTAGGTAGCTCAGTTGGTAGAGCAGAGGACTGAAAAGCCCTTGAAACCTTATCACGCCACCGTAACAAGATAAACATATATAGACGGATAACTTACATATCCCGATTAATCCTTAACTCCGCTACCGTAATAAGATCGGGGTTAAGCCACCAAACCCACAGAATTGTGGCGTAAACAGAGGTAAACGATGGCAACTTTGGATAAACAAATAGAGTTAGAGTACCGAATGGTACAGTCAGGGATACACCGTTACAACAAAGGTATGGAAGAGTTGTTAGGTAAAGGACTGGGTTCTAAAACCAAACACGGACGTACTATCATCAAAGGCATTGTTGAGCCAGTCATGGAGGCAATAGATGCTTATCACAATAAACTTGGAAACAATAAATCAGTATTTAAAAGCTTAACTAAA
>JBMYQW010000683.1:0-867 GCA_049601735.1 Spirulinaceae cyanobacterium | reverse complement strand
GCCACGGAAGCCTTGGGAATAAAGGATTTCACGCTTAAGTTCACACGGATGGTTTCAAACCCTCCCGACTCCGAGTTTCAAAATAGACGGGGTTGAATTGAGACATCCTGCCAAAACTCCGTTGGATCAGCCATAATTCCCGTAGGATGCCGGATTAGCCTGGAGCAATTGGCATGAGTCAACCACCTTCTATACTTGTTGTCACGCCCGAAAAGGGACTCTTGCAGCAAATTCAGCAGGATTTGCAAGGTTTGGGCCATCAGGTGGTGGGAGTTGCAACGCCCCACCAAGCCCTACAGAACCTAGAGAAGCAACCAATGGCCTTACTGATCATTGATGGGGTTCATTTAGCAGCGGCGGGCGTTCAGTTCTGTCAAGAGGTACGGGCGCGGGGCGATCGCACTCCCATTTTGTTGCTTTTAGAGCGAGAATCCCTCAGCGATCGCATCACCTGCCTCGAAGCCGGAGCAGATGACTATTTGCTCCTGCCCTACCGCAGCGATCGCTTCATCGAACAGGTCAACTTCTATGTGCAAGCCCCCACGTATCCTGAGGCCCAACTCCAATTTGGCGATCTTTGCCTCGAACTCAACACCCGCCGTGCCCTGCGTGGCAGCCATGGCTTTGACCTCACCATGAAAGAATTTGAACTGCTCAAATACCTCATGCAACATCCGCAGCAGGTCGTTACCCGCGAACAAATTCTGCAAAACGTTTGGGGGTATGATTTTATCGGCGAGTCCAATGTGATTGAGGTTTATATTCGCTACTTACGCCTCAAGCTAGAAGACCAAGGTGGCAAGCGCCTGATTCAAACGGTGCGGGGTGTGGGCTATGTATTGCGGGAGGCTTAGAACCCATGACGAA
>JBMYQW010000682.1:0-873 GCA_049601735.1 Spirulinaceae cyanobacterium | reverse complement strand
GTGGCGCTTGAGCAGGAGCGGCAGCGGGCCGAGCAGGCTGAGGCGGAACTGGAAGCTTTGCGCGATCGCCTCCGTACCCAGGGGATTGATCTCTAGAGAGAGAACGACGAGGGGGGAGCGACTGGGAATTACACCCTTTACTTTTTCCTAGATAAGAATTATTCTTGGATTGTTGCCCGATGCAACAATCCTGATAAGTTTGACAATTACTCAGAAGAGGAACTATGCCTACACCTGAAACAGTACCTGACGTTGTATTCAAAACCCGCGTTCGTGATGAGTCTGTGGGCGGCCCCAACCCCTACACCTGGAAAGATCTGACCACCCAGGAAATCTTCGGCGGCAAGAAGGTCGTGCTTTTCTCGCTCCCCGGTGCTTTCACCCCCACCTGCTCTTCCAACCATCTCCCCCGCTACGAAGAACTCGCGGAGGAGTTTAAGGCTCAGGGTGTGGATCAAATCATTTGCCTCTCGGTCAACGATGCGTTTGTCATGTTCCAATGGGGTAAGCAGCAGGGTCTAGATACCGACAAGATCTTCCTGTTGCCCGATGGCAATGGTGAATTCACCCGCAAGATGGGAATGCTGGTCGAGAAGAGCAACCTGGGCTTCGGGATGCGGTCTTGGCGCTATTCCATGTTCGTCAATGACGGCAAGATCGAGAAGATGTTTGTCGAGCCCGGTTATGCCGACAACTACGGGGAAGATCCCTTTGAAGTCTCCGATGCTGACACGATGCTGGCTTACGTCAAGGGTCAGGATGCACCGGGCGTCTCGGAACCCGTTAAGGAATTCGTCGGCTAAGGTCTCGTCCTAATCTAGAGAACGTCCCGAATGGATTGATACTGAATCCGCAAAGCATAGGGAGAGATAA
>JBMYQW010000681.1:0-909 GCA_049601735.1 Spirulinaceae cyanobacterium | reverse complement strand
CTTGCGTGCGGCTAACAACTTTTTGCCCGATTGGTCGGAGATTCCCGAAACTGTGCTGGCTCAGGCCCGGCTCATGGTTTTGAGCTATCCGCATAATCCCACCACGACGATCGCTCCCCTGGCGTTTTTTCAAGCTGCGGTGGCGTTTTGCCAGCGTCATGGTCTGGTGCTGGCCCATGACTTTCCCTATGCGGATCTGGTGTTTACAGGCACACCACAGCCCCCCTCGATCTTGCAGGCGGATCGGGATAAAACCTGTAGCATTGAATTTTTCACCTTCTCAAAGTCGTTTAATATGGGCGGTTTTCGGATTGGCTACGCGATCGGCAATGCCCAGCTCATTAAAGCCCTGCGTCAGGTCAAAGCGGTGATTGACTTCAACCAATATCGGGGCATCTTACGGGGGGCGATCGCAGCCCTAGAAGCGGGGCCCAGCCTCATTCAACCCACTGTCACCGCCTTTGAGGAACGCCGGGATGTAATGGTGCAGGCTTTGGCCGCGATCGGCTGGCCCGTGCCCACGCCCGCCGCCACGATGTATCTTTGGGCAGAGGTTCCCCAGGGCTGGAATGGCGATGATGTGGCTTTTTGTCGCCAACTGGTGGCCCAAACCGGGGTAGCCCTCTCTCCGGGCTCGGGGTTTGGCGCAGCAGGTGCGGGCTATGTTCGCTTCGCGCTCGTTCATGAACCGCCCCAGCTCTTGGCCGCCGTGGATCGGATTCGAGGGTTTATTGAGTTGAAATAATCTCCATCGAATTGAAGTCGTCCGATTGAGAACCCATCATGGCTTTTGGGGTCTTGCCAAGCGACAAATAGGGTTTTCATGATACGTACTTCTGAGAAACAAATCCTGAGTTAGTCCAAAAATACCCCGAACCCACCCCGGTCATCGCTACGCGAGACCGCCCC
>JBMYQW010000680.1:0-944 GCA_049601735.1 Spirulinaceae cyanobacterium | reverse complement strand
CGGTTTCAAAATTGGAAACCGAACATCGTGGATGAGTCAACGATGTCATCTATCCCTTTATTGGAGCGGATTTACGATGGTGGGGAGTCCGTGGTAAGCCCTGAGTGCGGCGCTTGTCAGGTGGTGCGATCGCCTTTTTAGCTTCGCCGCTGTCGAGGGTCATGGTTAATCTTGTGCTAATGTAAACTCGTACAGATAAACTATGTTTGCGTGTACGACAACTTTTGCAAATATCTCATCGAAACTTATCCCGATGACTTCGCCACCTGGCTTCTGGGCAAAGTCACGCCCCTCACCAAGCTCGAACCCACCGAACTCATCACGGAACCGATTCGGGCCGATTCGCTACTGCTTCAGGGTGAGGATGTGGTCTTACACGTGGAGTTTCAAACGGGGGTCGATGCCGAGATCCCGGAACGCATGGCGAATTACTATCTGCGAATACGGAAGAAGTTTACGAGCAAGCGGATTGTGCAAGTGGTGGTGTATTTGCGTCAGACAGGTTCGCCGTTGGTCGAGGAGGCGATGTTTCGCTCAGGCGGCATGACCCATCGGTTTAGAGTGATTCGATTGTGGGAGCAGCCTAAAGCGGTGTTTTGGAATGCACCAGGATTGTTGCCGTTGGCGATTTTATCTAAAGCAGCGAATCAGGATGCGGCGGGGTTGCTCGAAGAAATGAAAGAGCGGATCAGTGAGGTAACGACAGATGTGGGGATGCAGGGAAATTTGGAGATGGCAACGGCGCTGTTTGCGGGGCTAAAATTGAAGCTGGATGTGATTAAACGCGTTATGAGGAGTCGGGCGATGCGGGAGTCGGTTTTTTATCAAGATTTGGTTCAGGAGCATTTGGAGCGGGGACGTCGTGAGGGTGAGCAAATTGGCATCCAGAAGGGTGAGCAAATTGGCATCCAGAAGGGTGAGCAAATTGGCATCCAGAAGGGTGA
>JBMYQW010000679.1:0-1074 GCA_049601735.1 Spirulinaceae cyanobacterium | reverse complement strand
AGCGCCCCCCCGGGCCATCCCCCCACATCAGGTTGAATTCCTGGCTAAAGGCTTGGGCCAAAGCTGGATGCTGGATCACCAGCAGGTTATTGGCATTCCCCCGGCTGGCGGGTTCATCCATATCGCCATGCACACCGCTCAAGGTCCAGTTGGCCGAGCCCGTGACGGTGGTCAGCCCATCGATGATCATGAATTTATGGTGCATCAGCCCCGAACCCTTACTGCCATCGGCGGTATCGTCAATCAGCGGCACTCGGGCATTCCGCAACATGATGATCGTATCCGCCTGTTGAATTTCTTCTGGGCTCAGTTGCCCGTCCCGGTTTTGGTCAGCGAGTAACCGGAACTCAGCCGCCGGGTTGCCGCCCTGCGAACTGGGCTCCCGGTCACTCCAGGGCTGGTTATAGGTGTTTTCAATGATCACCCGGACGCGAATGCCCGCCCGATGTTGGGCAATGAGCGCCTGCGCAACCCGAGGCAAACGCAACTCTTGCACCGCTACATCAATTGAGGTCTGGGCTTGGTTGATCGCATTGACCATCAACGCTTCGAAATCATCGCCGGGGCGCTCAATTTGCCGATAAGGGTCGGTATAGTCTGCGCCGCGGGCGGGGTTCTGGTTGAGATAGGTCTGGATGACCGGGTCTTGGGGCAGCGGTTCGGGACGAGGCGGCCCAGAAGGTTGGGTGGTGAAGGGAATCCAGGTGGTGGGGGACTTGCAACTGCTGGCCAAGGTTAGACCTGCGATGACGCAACTAAGCCAAAATCGAGAGCGCATAACAGACAAACAGGTAGAGCACGGTAAGGATGAGGCAAGAAACCCCATCCTTCTGTAGGGGCTGGGTTTCCCTGCCCTACGGGGTATTTATGTTGGGTGCAGACAACTCCGGATCGGGTATCGAACAGCTTTTACCCGATCCGACTTGCACACCCTGAAAACAAAATATACGGCGGTAAGGGCAGGTTTCAAACCATCCGTGTGAACTTAATATGAAACCCTTTATTCACAAGGCTTCTGGGGCGGCCCACACCCGACCCACCCCGGTCGGCGCTACGCTTGACCGCCCCTCCCAA
>JBMYQW010000678.1:0-1087 GCA_049601735.1 Spirulinaceae cyanobacterium | reverse complement strand
CCGCCCCCCTTAAAACCACCCACTGTGCCACCGCCCGCACCGCAGCGCCGCACCACGGGCAACTTGACACCCAAGCAAAAGAGTTGGCAACTCTGGGGCAGTCTGACGCTGCTGATTTTGGCGCTGCTGGGATTGCTCAATCTGTTTCGGGGTCGGCAAAATAATCCGGTTGTGGACGTTCCTCCGGCGACGGATAATGCTGAGACCGATGCTGACAACAGTGATGCGATCGCTGACGCCCCCACCGCTGATGCGGGTGAAGCTGAACCGTCCCCCCCCGCCCCGACAACGGAACGCGATCCGGTGGTTGGCCCCACAACCCTGGCGGAGAGCCAAGCGATTCTAGCCCAGGCTCGCACCTATATTCAAACCAACCAGGCTTCGGGCTTTAGTCGAGCGATCGCCGAGGCGACCAAAATCCCCCCCCGAGCGCCCCTATACGACGAAGCCCAGGCGGATATTGCCCGTTGGAGTGAGGTGATTTTAGATATTGCCCGTGGGCGGGCTAATCAGGGGGACTTTAAGGGGGCGATCGCAGCGGCCCAGCTCATCCCCACGGCGCAGGCCACGGTCTACCAAAACGCCCAGCAGCAGATCGGCCAATGGCAGACCCAGCAACGGAATGTGGAGCTGATCCGTACCGCTCGGCGGCAGATTCGTCATCCCCAAGCCTCTTCTTATAACCAAGCCATCAACACGGTGCGCCAAATCGCGTCTGGGCAACCGGGCTACAGCCAAGCTCAGGAACTCATTAAGGTCTGGAGCGAGCAAATTTATCTAATTGCCAACTCCCGCGCCGCCCGCGAAGAGTACCAACAGGCGATCACGACGGCCCAGCTTGTGCCCGAAGGAACCCCCAGCTATGACCGCGCCCAACAGGCGATCGCTCGCTGGCAGCAAAATAAACCATAGGCGATTCCTGAAGCGGCATGGGCCGAGGCAACAGGATGCTCGCCAAAACTGGCTTGTGGTGGGCAATGCCCACCCTACAAAAGCTCTTGAAACCCTGACTCTTCCCAAGAGGCGACGAGGAAATCCCCTCTTGGGAGGGGCGGTCTCGCGTAGCGATGACCGGGGTGGGTCGGGT
>JBMYQW010000677.1:0-1131 GCA_049601735.1 Spirulinaceae cyanobacterium | reverse complement strand
TATCAAAAGCATTCCGCCTTCAACCGTGTGCTTAATCCAAGTGAATACCGCTATAATCTGGGCCAGCTGGACTTGATATGCTCTCGAATCTATGGTCGCAAAACGACTCAAAACAGCGGTAGTAGCATCTCATCTTGGAGCGATGCTGGTAATTGTGCGGGATTCACCAAACGCCATTCCAAACTGAGGCGATCGCGCTCCATTTCAGGCTTTACGGCGGTGCGATGTAACGTACCGCGATCGAAGAGCAGTAGATCACCCTGGGAGAGGTGGGGAGACCAAAACGCAACATCGGGAAATTGCGCCCGTAACGCCTTTGAATTCAGGGTCTGGTAATGCAAAAGCTGCGCTTGGGGCAAGGGAATGAATTCCAGACCCGGTGCGGTTCGACCACAATCGCTCAGGGGTAACCACCCGGTTAGCAAGGGCGTGAGGGGCGTTCTACAATAGGGAAAGGCGTCTGGCTGAGGGGGAAATTGCACCCCCAAACCGCCATCCTGATGCCATTGGTTCGGCTGGTGTACCGGATGACCCCGACCCGGGGCATATTGTTTGCGGAGGCGTAGTTGCGATCGCAACGCAGTGGTAAATCCCCCCTCTGCTCGGCAGACTTCTGCTAACCCCACCACCGTTTGCAGCAATTGCTGCCATAGCGCCACCGCCTTGATGCTCTGATCCAGAAACCCATCCAAGGCATCCAGGTGAACTGAAGTGGAATGGGCATTGAACTGATACGCCGGGGGAAACTGTTTTGCGGCGGCTTCCGGGCCAACGGTAGCAATCACCTGCTCAATCTCTTGGAAACAAGTCTGGGCAGCTTGGATAAAGGGCTGCAATTCTGCTTGGGAAAATGTGCCCCGCCCCAGCGCGACACCCTGCTGGATTAACGCTGTGGCCAGTTGCCCATGACGATAAGTTGGAGCTATTTATCTCCGTAATAAAACTGTACTTCCTTGGGTTTTAAACCCTTAAACCCAGCGTCCGTCAGCTTCTGTTCCAGTTCGGCTTGGCTCAGGTGCTTTGCACCAATGCGGACAATGCGCGATCGCATCGTATTGCTAACGCCGCTGCGCTGGCGATTGGACTCATAGCCCATGACGGTGTTGTAGAGGGCGAGTTTTTCTGGCGGGA
>JBMYQW010000676.1:0-1155 GCA_049601735.1 Spirulinaceae cyanobacterium | reverse complement strand
AAACAAAATATACGGCGGTAGGGGCAGGTTTCAAACCTGCCCCTACAGGGATTCTTCGGGTTTATCGAGCGGATTTCGTATAACTTTGCTGAAGAAACTTGCACCTGGCAACGCTCACAGCAATATTAAAGGGAGCAACCACCAGAGAAAAACCCAGCCATTGCTCCCGATTGCTTAGAGGGGTAAGCGGTCAATGGAGCGATCGCTCAACCCGTGGCCAAATTCCCTTCCGTGCTGCCCCCGCTGCGACGGCGGGTGAGGGAGTTAAAGAGCATCGTGCCGATCGCCTTGATCAGGTTGCCTTCGAGTTCACCAAACATCCGCATATTGAGCGCAAAGGAGTCATTGGCTTCATCGACGATTGCCTCGGCCGTGGCCTGGTCGATCGGCAGGGAATCCATCGCCTGGCGGTAGTTGTCCTTAAAGGCTTTTTCGTCAGGAATCTCCGGAAACTCGTAGAACGCCGTGCCGCCCTCGTCGAGGTTCATCGCGGTTTGGGCAATCTTCTTAAGGATTTGCCCGCCGGAGAGATCGCCGAGGTAGCGGGTATAGAGGTGCGCCACGAGCAACTCAGGGTGCTCCTGGGCCATCTGATGGATGCGATCGACATATTCCTGCCCCACGGGCGAGATCTGAATCTCATTGCGCCATTGGGGGCCATAGTAAAAGGCAAGATCCTGCTCCAGGCTGGCCTTACGGTTGAGTTCCGGGAAATACACCTTGGAGAGCACCGGATGATCCTTGAGGCGCTCTAGCTCCGCCTCCATTGCGCCATAGACGTAGTAAAAGTTGGCGGTGAGTTTACGGTAAGAATTCTTTTCCACCACGCCCCGGAGAAAACACTTGATGAAGCCCATGTTCTCCGCCATGGTGTGGGACTTCTTCGTGCCCTCGCGCAGCATTGTAGCTAAATTGACCGTCATTTCTAAATATCCTGCTTATGATGTAGAGTTTTTAAGACTTTGTTAATTCACTTAGTTTGTTAGCGTAGTCTGATTTGTGGGGCAACGGCATTAAGAATCGTTACAGGCTCAGGAGATCGTCCTCGCGACCGAATCGTTAATCTTTTATCTAAATCATTGCAACTGCTTAATAGAAGCGATCGCCCCACCGGGATAGCCCTTAAAACGGAAGTGTTACATATCTACACGGAAC
>JBMYQW010000675.1:0-1215 GCA_049601735.1 Spirulinaceae cyanobacterium | reverse complement strand
CTCGCGTAGCGATGACCGGGGTGGGTCGGGTGTGGGCCGCCACGGAAGCCTTGTGGCTCAAGTATTTCACCCTTAAGTTTACGCTGATGGTTTCAAACCCGCTCCTACATTAAGGGATTTTTGTCAATAAAAAGCGATCGCCCCCACATAGGCGATCGCCATTCCTTTCAAGATGTGTGCTTATGTCATCTCAAACGGGTTCCAGATTCCCTTAACCAAAGCGACCACTAACGTATTCTTGGGTCTTCTCTTCAGAGGGGTTCTGGAAAATGATTTCGGTGCGATCGTATTCCACCAAATAGCCCACTTTGCCGCCGCCTTCGGTTGCTTCGGCATTGTAAAAGGCGGTGCGATCGGAGACCCGTGACGCCTGCTGCATATTGTGGGTCACGATCACGATCGTGAATTGCTGCTTGAGTTCCTGAATCAGCTCTTCCACCTTGAGGGTCGAAATCGGATCGAGGGCGGAGCAGGGTTCATCCATGAGGATGACTTCGGGGGAAATGGCGATCGCCCGAGCAATACACAGACGCTGCTGCTGACCGCCGGAGAGAGCCAAGCCACTATCCTTGAGCTTATCTTTCACTTCATCCCAAAGTGCCGCCTTGCGCAGAGAATCTTCTACCAGCTCATCCATATCTCCGCGGTAGCCATTGATCCGTGCGCCAAAGGCAATATTTTCATAGATGGACTTGGGGAACGGGTTCGGGCGTTGGAACACCATACCAATCCGACGACGGGTGGCAACCGGGTCAACGGTCGGCGCGTAGAGGTTTTCCCCATGGAAGGTGATCTGCCCCTCAACGCGAGCACTGGCAACCAGATCGTTCATGCGGTTAAAGCAGCGGAGCATCGTGCTCTTGCCGCAACCGGAGGGGCCAATGAAGGCCACCACTTGGTTGTAGGGGATATTAATATTGACATCGCGCACGGCGAGGGTCGAGCCATAAAAGACCGAAACATCTTTAGCACGGAGTACCGCTTCTTGAATCGTATCTTTAGGCGTATCAGCCAATGAATTGTCGTAGGTCATGGATCGGGATGGAGAATACGGAATAGGTTAATGGGCAAAAAAGGCGGCAATTTCAAGTAGTTATACCAATCCGACCTGAAAAACCGAAGAATTTTCCTACTGTAGGGGCTGGGTTTCCCTCACTGGTGCGAACTTAACGCTGTACTCAGCTCCTGGTGGGAGTTCCAGTGGGCTAATCCACC
>JBMYQW010000674.1:0-1249 GCA_049601735.1 Spirulinaceae cyanobacterium | reverse complement strand
TTGGTTTGGTAATGCTAGCCAATGGGAACAAACTACGATTACCTATCAAGAATTAGCGTTTCAGCAACCTACTTTTAACTCTGCTACTGCTCCTTTGGGCCACCTGCCGATCGGTCACAATGCCCCTTATGGCTATGGTGATGGATTACGAGGAAATGTTGTCATGCGTACACAATGTCTCTTTTAGGGGTGCATTATTCACGAGGGGGCTTTAAAGGCAGAATATCGAAGGCAGAAGGCAGAAGTTTTCGAAGGCAGAGGAATGGATGTCTGGATTTACACTGAAAAGGATGAAAGCAGAGTTCCGAATTCAAAACAGGTTTATGTCGCCAACCGACCAAACCTTATTCATCCTGCTTCGCACGGGCAAAGCCCTACATCCTTCTGCCTGCTTCGCACGGGCAGAGCCCTACATCCTTTAAAAGCGTTTCCAATTAATCCGATATAACCCCATCGGTGAGGGTTAGTTGAGGAGTTGGATTGTCAGGGCGATCGCGGCATGGATGTTTCCAATTAATCCGATATAACCCCATTGGTGAGGGTCATGCAGAAAATGCAGGATTTTAGGGCGAAATTAGGTTTCCAATTAATCCGATATAACCCCATCGGTGAGGGAATGGCGGTTCAACTGCTACGAATTTTGATAGCCCGTTTCCAATTAATCCGATATAACCCCATCGGTGAGGGTGAATCTTCACCTCCTAGTCCTGGCGGTTGATCTGTTTCCAATTAATCCGATATAACCCCATCGGTGAGGGTCATCGAATTCTGGATCTATCTCTTGGCAGCTACGTTTCCAATTAATCCGATATAACCCCATCGGTGAGGGAGGCATTTTTCGAAAAATGTCCAAACGAAAAATTGTTTCCAATTAATCCGATATAACCCCATCGGTGAGGGGCTTAGTACAGGCATACACCGTGTCCGTTTCTGCGTTTCCAATTAATCCGATATAACCCCATCGGTGAGGGTCTCAAGATGTATTTTTCATGAATATTGTTGCAACGTTTCCAATTAATCCGATATAACCCCATCGGTGAGGGTTCAAGACGATCGCACATTTCCCGCCATCTTCATTGTTTCCAATTAATCCGATATAACCCCATCGGTGAGGGTTTAAACTGACAACCCCTTTTAGAAAATTATTTTTGGGGCAGTTTCCAATTAATCCGATATAACCCCATCGGTGAGGGTTTTCTTTTTCTTACAGGAGCTTAATCATGAAAGGGTTTCCAATTAATCCGATATA
>JBMYQW010000673.1:0-1301 GCA_049601735.1 Spirulinaceae cyanobacterium | reverse complement strand
GGTAGAAGGGCACTACCCCTACAGCAATACTCCAGGTTTGAAAATAGACGGGGTTCAACATCTTTCAAGAAGCATCTTTAATCTACTACTGAGAATGTTTTTGGATGAAATTCATTCGATTTTGCCACACTCAAATGCCACTGGCCGATGTTCTGTTTTATCGTACCAAATGTTGTTAATCGATTTCTCCCTTAGCAATATAGCCCTCAACCAACAAATCAGGCTCAACAGTTTGGATGGTGAGGCGCTCCAGAACGATCGCCCTTCCCATCTCCGTCAATCCCAAGTCTCCCACGGGCGAAGGCGCTGTCGCCCCGCCAATAATTTTCGGTGCCACAAAGGCCATCACTTTTTGGATCACGCCTGCCTTGAGTGCTGCCGCTGCCAATGTGCCGCCACATTCCCAGAAGACTTGGGACAAGCCTTGGTGGTAGAGATCCTTTAAAACAGTCGTCGGATTGAGATCCGGCAAAGGGATAACGGCTACACCGCGATCGCCCAGTCGTTGCTGCAATTCAGGGTTGGCGTCCGGCAATGTATAGATGCGGGTGGGCGCGACGGTAACATCCCAGAGGTTCGCGTTTGGGGGCAGGTCGAGCGATCGCGTCATCACCACCCGCAACGGGTTATGGTCACTCATGCCGTGGCTGGTTAAATTCGGGTTGTCTTGCCGCACGGTGTTGCCGCCGACAATCACCGCATCGGACTCGGCCCGACGCTGATGCACCCATTTCCGCGCAGCAGGGCCCGAGACCCAGGCACTATGGCCGGTCGTGGTGGCGATCTTGCCATCCAGGGTCATGGCATATTTCAGGATGCTCAGGGGCTGCCCTTGGGTGACGCGCCAGATGAAGGCTTCATTGAGCTGGGCGCAGGCGTCTTGCTCAATGCCCACACGGACTTCAATTCCGGCGTCGCGTAGCCGTTGAATCCCCGTTCCGGAAACGCGGGGATCGGGATCAACCATGCCCACAACTACGGTGCTGACCCCAGCATTGATCAATGCTTCGGTACAGGGCGGGGTGCGGCCGTAATGGTTGCAGGGCTCCAGGCTGACGTAAACCGTTGCGCCCTGGGCGGCGGCTCCGGCGGCTTGCAGGGCAAAGACCTCGGCATGGGGCTGGCCCGCGCCGGGATGCCAGCCTTCGCCGATGAGCTGTCCATCTTTAATCACCACTGCCCCGACCATGGGATTGGGTGCGGTACGTCCGATCGCCCGTCGTGCCAGGGCTAGGCAATGCTGCATCCAATGGCGATCGCGTTCTTCAGATAGCATTTTGCATCCCCCTGATCACAATGCA
>JBMYQW010000672.1:0-1335 GCA_049601735.1 Spirulinaceae cyanobacterium | reverse complement strand
TACCCCTACAAAATTCATTGGCAAGATTCTATTGCACCTTTTTAGCTGTGCCACGACACCAGGCTAATGTACTATTTTGAGCTGTGTCACGGCACTAGAGTGGGCTAACAGTGGTATTTCAAAATTAAGAAAAAATGAACAATTGTAAACTTCTGAGGTTTTTTTTATAATTAGTTAACACAAAATCCTCATAAATCTTCCTATAGCCCAATGCCTCACCGTTTCGCCCAGCGCCTTTTACTCCCCGTCATCACCGCATTGCTAGTCTTTGCCACGGGGTTCATCGCCCAGCCAGCCCAAGCCTTTGACAATCCTGAGCTACTCCCAGAGCAGGATACACCGATCGTTGATCTCGCCAACTTCTTGCCCAAAATTCAGGAAAGTACGCTAGTTCAAGATTTCCTTAACTTTGAGCAGGAGACGGGTTGGAAGCTGCGAGTGCTCACTCAGTATGACCAGACGCCGGGTCGGGCCGTGATTCCCTACTGGGGTCTCGATGATCAGAGCATCTTGCTGGTGGCCGATTCCCGAGGGGGTAACCTCCTCGCCTTCAGCGTGGGCGATAAAGTCTACGATCTGCTGCCCCGTACCTTCTGGATTGAGCTGCAAACCCGCTTCGGCAATATGTACTACGTCCGGGAAAACGGCGCGAACAATTCGATCGCCACCGCCATGAGTACGGTCAAGCAATGCCTCAGTGACGGCGGCTGTGATGTCGTGCCCGGCCTGCCCCGCGAGCAATGGATTTTGACGCTGATCACCTCCATTCTCGGCGGCATCATCTGTGGGCTGGCGGCAGTGCCCCGCAAGGAAGGCCAGGTGATTGCTTGGCAATGGGCGCTCATTTTTTCACCGCTCTGGGGCATTCTCTTCATTGCCTTTGGCATTGGCCCGGTGGTGACACGCACCTCTGACTGGTTGCCCGTCTTCCGGAATGTGATGGGTTTTAGCATTGGTTTGCTCGTGGCCTATCTGGCCCCGATGCTGAATGCTTCGCGCCCTTCGGAGACTTGAAGCGGAAACCTGAAACGCTCCAGCGCCTCCACCGCCTAATCACGCCGCTCCTCCTGCTTTGGAGCGGTGTTTTGCTCTTCTGGCGCAACGGGGCGATCGCCCTCTGGGATCAAGATGAAGCTGCCTATGCCGGGTTTGCCCTGCGCATGGTCAGGACAGGCGATTGGCTGCTACCGAATTTCACTTGGTCAGCGGTGCATCAGAAACCACCCCTGCATTTTTGGGCGATCGCTACCGCTTACCAAGCCTTGGGTATTTCTGAGTTCACCACAAGACTGCCCGGGAGCTTGGCGGTTTTGGCGACGGGGTTGAGCTTGATCC
>JBMYQW010000671.1:0-1405 GCA_049601735.1 Spirulinaceae cyanobacterium | reverse complement strand
CAGGCGTCCCGCCTGCCTTGGGATAATTATTTTCAAGGAGTACTCTTAGAACAGTGTTTTCAGCCAAAGACAACTAGGTGGGCCTCAACCGTAGAAGATTCAGGCAATTTGGACGATTCTGACCATCGACCTCCCCAAAACACATGATGAGCCTGACGCTTTTATCAATCGCCTGCAACGCAAGCTCGTCTATAATAATTGCCCCAAGACGCGGCACGATCGCCCCGCCATAGAATTGGTTCGCAACTATGCCGATCTGCCCTTAATTGACTGTTATCCGGGTCAGCTCAACCAGGTGTTCATGAATTTCTTAGCCAATGGTCTCGATGCGATTGAAGGGTTTAGAGCGAGTTGGAATTACAGCGCATGGATACGCTTTATGGCATGACGGCTCGATCTGCGTAGCCTACAATAAGAAACGAGCAGCCCACAATTGAGCGATCGAGGAGAATCACCAATCGCGTGTTTATTCTGAATGCCCAACAGGTTGAGTTCTGTCTACTCCACAACCCGACAACTAATCCCACTTTGCACATTCCAGGCATCCAGTTCCAACAGCAAGTTTATGCCCAGGGACAAACCTACCGTTTGCAGGATAAAGCCGATGCGGTACGGGATGCCCAAGCGTATCAGAGCGCAGGGCATGAACCCGCTGCGTTGCTGGTGCAAGATCAGGCGCAATTGACCTTCTGGTATGTTGATCCGGCGCTGCGCAAAGTTGATGATCCGTTGGAGGTGGATCTGGAGCAGCTCGTGACGGTCATGCGACAACCCAAGACCCTGCCCTGGGAAACGGAATCTTCCTCTAGCAGTTCCCCTTGCCAATGGTTCAAGGGCAGTGCCGCCGTGGATTGGTTGAGCCAACACCTCCAAGTCTCTCGCCTCGGTGCGGTGCAAATCGGTCAACAACTTCTGGATCATCAGCTACTTCGCCCCGTCAGTGATACGAAGTTCTTTGAGGACAGTCCAGAAGGATATTGGTTTTGCCCACGTCCCCTTGACCCAACGGTGGTAAACCTCGCGCAATTGGTGCAGGCAATGCAGGCAGGAGAGGGTGGCGTCTCGATTCAAGATCGCCGCTATCACCTGCGCACCTATCGTCAATGTTTTGTGGGCAGTGAAGCTGTGACCTGGTTGAGCCGTCATTTCAATGTATCGCGGGAAAATGCGATCGCCATTGGCCAGCGCCTGCACCAATACCATTGGCTCGCCCATGTGCATCATGAGCATTCTTTTAAGGATGAATATCTCTTTTACCGCTTTTGTGAGCGGGAGTAATCATTGAGTTCAAAATTTAGAGGATATTCGTAGTGCCGTGGCACAGCTAAAAAGGTGCAATAGAATCTTGCTAATGAATTTTGTAGGGGTAGTGCCCTTCTACCCCGGCAAGGTCTGGGGCAACCAC
>JBMYQW010000670.1:0-1432 GCA_049601735.1 Spirulinaceae cyanobacterium | reverse complement strand
AGAATCTCAGCATCATTGCCAACTTCCAATGTATTGGGACTTGCGCCCGGCTGGCTATAGCCATCAATAATGACAGGATCAGTGATTTTGGGGAGATTCTGACTCTCGATACCGGGAGAAAAACGTAGCTCTTCATCAGGAATATTGAATGTGATTGTATCGAGGCCAGGATTATTATTGGCGTTTTCTATGGCGTGGGAGAGGGAGCCAGGGACACCATAGGAGGTAGTTGTAACAACCGTCTCATTGTCAAAAATTGCCACTGCTGCGGTGCGAGAATCTTCAGCGAACGTATAAGTACTACCATCCCGAATGGAAAGTATCAGGTTTTCTATTCGTTCAGGCAGATCATCATCAACCGCAGTAACGTTGATCTCCGTGCTGGTCTGCCCATCTGCAAACCGGACGTAAGCAAACCCACCGCTGAGTTCAGTCAGCTCAGATCCGCTCAATGTGTAATCTTCCAGGCTCGCCGTACTCTCCGGGCTCAACTGAAGATCCACAACCAGCTCACCTTGAGCATTATCTCGCTCCAGGCGATAAGTGCCGAGCGAACCCGCTTCAGAGGCGTTTTCAATGGCTTCGAGCCGGACAATGTTAAACACCCCCCCATACTGTGCCTGAACCGCAGCCGAAAACGCCACCGCACCATTCATCGGCGCAGTCCGCACATCCAGATCCCAATTTCCCCCCAGCGGCGCATTCCCGACTCGGGTGCTCGACGCCGCCACCTTAGCCCCGGTTAGCGCCGTTAAGCAATCGAGCAACGATCGCCCCGCTGCCGTTGCCGCCGTCTGGCAACTGTAGAGCAAAATTTCTGCATCCGGGCTCAGATAACTGCGCCACTGGGCCAGCAGCGTTGCATATTGCGGCAGCGTCTCGCGGCTGAGGTGAGTTTGACCTAAACGCAAGCTGCCCGGCCCACCGTGGCAGACCAAATGCACCGCCTCAATGAGCTGTCCGGTGGCTTGGGTATGGGCCTTGAGTTGCTGGGTGATGGTCTGGAGCCCAGAGGCTTCACAGGGCAGAACCCAGGGCTGAATCTGAGTAGGCAGATCCTGAAGCAGCGTCGAGACATCCGTAACGGAAGCATCGATGAACAGGAGGGACGCGGGAGCAAGAATCCGACGAAACACTGAATAAGACATGACTTTTTACCGATGAAGACGAACCGAACTGGGCTGTAACCTTAAAGTACCCAGGGCGGTTGCCTTGTATATCAGTCTGTCTGGGAGCAACTTCGGATGTAGACCGGATCAGTTTTGGGATCAGTTTAGGATCACCGACATTTTGCACAGGAATATTGACAGACTTCCCCAGATGTTCAGTGGGAGAAGTCTACCTGATGATTTCGATGGCATAGCAGCGATACTGATGGTTAGGAGATTTTACAATCGCTGAAATCCTCAACTGGTGGGCATTGCCCACCCTA
>JBMYQW010000669.1:0-1446 GCA_049601735.1 Spirulinaceae cyanobacterium | reverse complement strand
AGACCAGGGATTGAGAAAAAATGAAATGCCCATGTTGGGGCTGGGTTTCCCTGCCCTGCCTTGGCTCACGCTCCCTCCCAATCATTGTCTGACGCTATGACGCCGCTGTTCCTCTCCCTCACCACGCCGATCGCCCCGCTCATCGCCCAAGCGCCGCCCCCGCCCACCCTCTGGCCGGCCCCATTGCGGCTACACCAAACCCTAGAAGAACAACACCAGACCAGGGTCACTGCCCTGCGGTTTTATCCTCAACTCCCCCACCTACTCATCAGCGGTGGCGGCAAAAACGACGGACAGATCATGCTTTGGAACTGGCAGACCGGGGAGCAATATCGAGACGATCGCGCTCAGGGTACAGGCATTGAATCCCTCGTCTTGAGCCGGGATGGGCAGTGGCTGATCACCACGGGCGTCGATCGCCAAATTCATCTTTGGACCTTGCCCGATGGCGAATTTGCCCATACCTTTGCTGCCGATTTTTACAATCTACTCGCCCTGGCCCTTTCCCCCGACGATCGCATCCTGATCAGCGGCGGCCTCGACGGCATTCGTCTTTGGGACTTGCAAAGCCAGCGATCGCTCTACACTCTCACGCGCTTCTTGCCCGTCACCCAACTCGCCCTCCACCCTGATGGTCAAACCTTAATCAGTGGCACGACCCAAGGGGTGCTCCAGCAGTGGGATATTGCTACGGGGCGATCTCAACCGGCCTGGCCTGCCCATGACGGCAGCGTCAAATTGCTTGCCTTTAGTCCCGAGGGTTCGATTTTCGTTAGCGTGGGTCAAGATAACGCGATTCACCTCTGGGATGCCGAGACAGGGACCAAACGCCACACCCTGGACAACCCCGAAGGCACGGTGGGCGCGATCGCCTTCCACCCCCACGAGCCGCTCCTGCTCACCAGCACCCAAAACCAGCTCTACCTCTGGGACTGGCAAACGGGTGAACCCCTCGGTAACTGGACCCTGCATACCCATTGGCTAACGGCGCTGCACTTTAGCCCCGACGGCCAATGGCTGGCCAGCGGCGCAGACAATGGCGAGATTAAAATTTGGCAATGGCAATCTACTCCTTTCTTTACCCCTGAACCGCCCCAAGATGAGTCAAACCTCTGAACAACGCCACCCCCAAGAAATGCGCGATCGGCGCATCCTCAGCCAGCTCAACAGCGAAGGTCGCAGTGACTATAACCTCGTGGAGCTGGCCCGCCTACGCATCCGTTACCGCAACTTCCCCGGTGCGAGAACCTTACAAGCCGAACTCGACCAGCTCCTGGTGAGCTGGCAACTTGATGAAGAACAACTCTTCGCCCTCACCCGCGAAATTCACGCCACGGGTCAGATCTACCGCCGCAGCAAGGACGGCGAAGAACCCCAAGACTGGAGCTAGGGGCTCTCGTTGAAGAGCTATTCATTAAGAAGAAGTCCCTCAATCCTATTCAGCAC
>JBMYQW010000668.1:0-1458 GCA_049601735.1 Spirulinaceae cyanobacterium | reverse complement strand
GCGATAGCCGTAACGCACCATCTTAGCTTGGGTTGGTATATTCATTTCCAGAAATTGCCTAATTCGACGAACCCAGTGGGTTGGCAAAGCTATCGATCTCACCATTGCCCACACGGTTGTAAGTCCCGTTGCCATTGTTGAAGTTTGTGCTGGGCTGCCGCCGGCCGTTGCCATTGTTGAAATTAGCATTTGGGTTGGCGGTGTTGGTCGGGGGGGTGGCGGTGTTGTTGTAGGCGTCGCGGTCAAACGCGGGTAGGGGAGAGGGGCGGCGCGATCGCGGCGTAAATGGCTCAATCGTCGGCACGTTGACTGCTCCAGTCCCATTCCGATTGGTGCGATCGCCTGAACCCGAGCCAGCAGCCGTCCCATTCGGTAGCCCAGTATTGTTCTCGTAAACCGAAGGCTGACTGTTCAAACCCGTTCCACCCTGGGTTGGCGTTGCGGTATTCGTAGCTGTGCCGCTGGCATTCTCTTGGGCTTGAGACGTTTGCAAGGCTCGTTCAAGTGGCGTCAAGGTTTGGGTCTCGCTCGCATCCGTACCATGCAGGGCAATATCTAGCGCCGAGCGACCGTTTTGGGCGGGGGTTGCGGCTGTTGCCAGAGCAGCGGTTTCATCGTCCTGAGGTGCTGCGTTGCTGCTCTCCTCCGGGTTTGCCGCTGTCGTATTTTCGTCAGCGTCCCGGCCTTTCATGAATTGCGCCAGCGGGCTCCCTTCTCCGCCTTCCTCGTTGGGCTGGCCCACACCGGGAACCCCCGTATATTCCTGATCGGAGCGGCCAAACCAGAACGAGAGATTGTCCAGCTGGATATCCTGCTCTAAGTCATCCCGCGAGAGACCGGGGTTCACCTGAAGAATCCGTTCAATCAAGGCATTGCTACTATCACTCTCCCCGAGCCAAGCGGGGTTGACCAAATAGCTCCACAGAGAAACCCCAAACATCGTGCCCACGACCAACGACCCGGCAAATAGGGGATGTCGATACCACGGAGGAGCAGCATTCACCTCCAATGCATTGGGGATGTGGGAATCAGTCGCCATGGTGGGATGGGTTTGCTTCTGAAGCCGCGTTTGCAGGAAGGAGAAGAGTGCCATGGGAATCCTTAAGTCTCCCTCTGGCGATTCTAAAACCAGGGGAGCAGTTCAATAGGGGATGGTCTGATCGGACAAGATAGACGCTAGGCACATAGTAGCAATTTTAAGAGCCGATCGCGTTTTGGGTTGGAGGGGAGAACCCCCTACGTTGAAGATCGCACCACTCTACCAAGAGCGGCGATCGCGCTGCTGTAGATTCGGGTTGAAAGTTTCTCCATCCGGGATGATTGGATTAGCGCGATCGCCATCGTCATAGCGATCGATTCCCGTGTCCGATTTAAAGAGAGTTTATGGGGGGTAGCGAGAGCTGAACTGCCTCCAGATTTCCACGCTACAATCTGTGTAGTGCAAAACAACTGTAGTGA
>JBMYQW010000667.1:0-1470 GCA_049601735.1 Spirulinaceae cyanobacterium | reverse complement strand
GACAATCCAGCCCGGATTGTCTCGTTTTTTTATTCTTTAGCAGCAAAAAATAAAGTCGCCAAAATAACCCGAAGAGCAATCATAAAATGGGTAGATTGCAATAACAACAAATCCGAACGTGAACCCCGAAGCATTCTTCTGCTGTAGGGGCTGGGTTTCCCTGCCCTGCGAGGTCTTTGATTTTTAGTGTCAGACGAAACAAATTTGTTATCAGAAATTCGCAACGGTCTGAATACGCTTCAATCTTAACGCCACCTTAATTTAGGTGTGATGAAATTGAAGAATGCAGGGTGTCGGTATCATCGGGCTGCTTGTAGATCATGCCCATTTTTTGTAAATCATCCCACGATCGCTAATTTGCGATCGGTCATATGGCTAACTCAACAATCGCAGCGCGAACCATGGTAGAGCGAAGCGTTAACCCAGCCCCTGAGCAAACCGCGCTCATTCACCATTGCATTCGGCACCTAGAGAGCGAATACCAATACCGCTATTCCCAGCAGTCCCCCGACTATGGGTCGTTAATTGCCCCGATCGCCGAGCAGACCTTGGGTGCGATCGCCCGCTGTGACGCGCCTTACCACAACCTCGAACACACGATTCAGGTGGTGTTGGTGGGCAAAGAAATTCTCCAGGGCAAGTTTCTCTGTGGGGAGGCGATCGCCCCCGAAGATTGGTTCAACTTTATTGTGGCGCTGCTCTGCCATGATATTGGCTATCTCAAAGACATCTGCCCCACCGATGCACCCACCGAGCACCGCTTTGCCACGGGGGTTGAGGGTGTCGAGATCACCCTCCCGGACACCGCAACAGGGGCCAGCCTGACGCCCTATCACGTCGATCGCGGCCAGCAGTTTGTCACTGAAATTCTCGCGCCGGCCTACCCCTTGCTGGATGTGGCGATGATTCAAGGGGCGATCGAACGCACGCGCTTCCCGGTTCCCAAAGATGCTATTTCTCAGCAAACCCATGACTTGCCAGGTTTGGCCCGAGCCGCAGATTTAATCGGCCAACTGGCCGACCCGACCTACTTGCTCAAACTGCCCAGCCTGTTTCAGGAATTTGCCGAGACGGGCGCTAATGGCGTGATGGGCTACACCAGCCCTGAGCAGCTCCGCGCGGGTTATCCCCGGTTTTACTGGCAGGGCGTATCGCTCTACCTCAAACATGGTATTCGCTATCTGGAGGTGTCCCAATCGGGGCAAGCGATTTTGGCCAATCTCTATGGCAATCGGGCTAAGGTGGAGCAAGAACTCGATCGCCTGTACGGGCGGACGGTTTGGCAGCGTCTTTGGCAGAGAATCCGCGTCAAGCCCCGATAAACCCGTTGAGTGAACCCGTTGAGTGAACCCGTTGAGTGAGCTCATTTCCCGATACGGTTAGTACAGTCTTGTTTGCTTACGGTAGGGTCGTTTTATGTTCTTGAGAGAAAAATTAACGCATTTGGATCAAACGTAGGGGCTGCGTCTC
>JBMYQW010000666.1:0-1505 GCA_049601735.1 Spirulinaceae cyanobacterium | reverse complement strand
AGCAGCATGAAGAACCCCTGTGGTACGCCGCCTTCTTCAAGGAGTAAGGTTCCTGCGGGTACGGTCAGGGATTGGGCGCGATCGCAGACCCAGTCGAGCCGTTCTGGGGGTAACTGCTGGAAGGGTTCGAGCGTGAGAAGTTGGTCGAGGCAGAGCATTATTCTTCCAGTGCGAAGCAAAAGTTGCAAACTGTGATTCTGGTGTGGTTTAACTGGCAAACTGAGGCGGGCAAGATGCCCGCGCTACGGGATTTTCTCAATGAGTGACCGTTAGTTCCCTACCTACAAATTACTCAGATAACGATGGATAAATTGGACGCAAATACTGCCTTCACCCACTCCAGAGGCTACCCGCTTGACCGAACCATGGCGCACATCCCCCACCGCAAACACCCCCGGCAGATTGGTTTCCAGCAAATAAGGGTCGCGCTCTAGGGGCCAACCAGGGCAGCGATCGCCCGCTGGTGCAAGATCACTCCCCGTCAGCACAAAGCCCCGCTCATCCCGCCGAATCTGCGCTCCAAGCCATTCGGTATGGGGCACAGCACCGATGAAGATAAACAGGGATTTAGCGGGGAGGGTTTGCGTTTCTCCGGTTTGGGAATTGGCAATCGCTAATGCTTCTAGCTGCTTCTCGCCTTTAGCTTCAACCACCGTGCTGTGCGTCCAGACCTCAATGTTGTCCGTGGCCGCAATCTGATCAATCAAATACTGCGACATACTTTTGGTGAGCGAATCCCCCCGCACCAGCATCACCACCTGCTGGGCAAAGCGCGAGAAATACATCGCCGCCTGGCCAGCGGAGTTCGCGCCGCCAACCACAAAGACCGTTTCGCCTGCGCAGGCGATCGCTTCCGTTTGGGCCGCACCGTAGTAAACCCCTGCTCCCGTCAAGGGCTCAATCCCCGGAACCTTAAGCCGTCGCCACGCCACGCCCAGCGCCAGAATCACCGCATGGGCGGTCAGTTCACTGCCATCGCTCAAGGTGACAATCCGGTAGTTATTTTCCTCACGGATGCCCACCGCCTCCTGGGGCGTGAGAATTTCCACGCCAAAGCGTTTGGCTTGGGTCACGGCCCGCCGTGCTAAGTCGCCGCCGCTGAGGCCCACGGGAAAGCCCAAATAATTTTCAATTCGGGAGCTGGTTCCCGCCTGGCCGCCTGGGGCTTCCCGCTCGATCATCACCGTCCTTAACCCTTCCGATGCACCGTAGACCGCTGCCGCCAAGCCGCCGGGGCCGCCGCCGACAATGACCAGGTCGTAGAAGGGATTATTGGCCTGGGTTTGCAAGCCCAACTTTTCGGCAATTTGCAAGTTCGTGGGCTGGAGTTGGTGCTCGCCATCGGCAAATAGCACGGCGGGCAGTTCCGGCGCTGCGAGCCCAGCGGAGTTGAGGAGTTTAGTCCCATCAGGGTCGCGCTCGACATCCAGCCAGCGGTAGGGAATTTGATTGCGGGCGAGAAAGTCTTTGATCCGGTGCGAGTCGGCCGACCAGCGATCGCCAAT
>JBMYQW010000665.1:0-1506 GCA_049601735.1 Spirulinaceae cyanobacterium | reverse complement strand
TGTGACGCAGCTATTGGCCGAGGCTTGGGCGCAGCAGGGCCATCGGGTTACGGTTGTCTGTCAAACGCCAGCGACCACCCCGGCCGATTCCCGAGCCACTTTAGACACAGCCAAATTAGACACAGCCGATTTAGAGGTACTCCCAATCACCAACACCGTCGGGGCCGGTTGGAAACCGGCCTCGACCTCAGACTTCGAGCTAATTCGCTTTCCCAGCCTGCCTCAGCTCTATCGACTGCTGCAACAATGTGACCTCTACGTGCAAAGTTGCATTAGCCTCAAGGGGCTTTGGCCCTGGCTAGTGATCCGCAAACCCTTAGTGATGATTCATCACACCTGGTATCGCCATCCGGGAGGGCGGCTGCGGTGGCAAGACTGGCTCAAGCTCCAGGTCACACGTCTGGGGCTGAATATTGCGGTGAGCGAGGCGATCGCCGCTCATTTACCTATGCCCGCCCGCGTGATCGAAAACCCTTATGCCGAGACGCTGTTTTATCCCGGCCCGACCCAAGAGCGCGATCGCACCCTGGTCTTTGTCGGGCGTTTGGTCTCAGACAAAGGCGTGGATCTGCTCATTGCCGCCTTGGCACAACTGCGCGATCGCCACGGTTTAACCCCTGACCTGACCCTGATTGGCGGCGGCCCGGAACGAGCTAGCCTAGAAGTGCAAATCCACCAATTGCATCTCGCCGCTCAAGTCACCTTCGTGGGAGAGCTGACGCCGATCGAGGTCGCCGAGCGTCTCCGTCAGCATCGGATTTTGGTCATTCCCTCCCGCTGGCGCGAGCCCTTTGGCATCGTAGCTCTAGAAGGACTAGGCTGCGGTTGCTGGGTCGTGGGCTCGAATCAGGGCGGGTTGCCAGCGGCGATCGGCCCGGGCGGGTTGACGTTTGCCAATGGCCAGGTGACAGAACTCACGGCTTGTTTAGCACAAATGTTGGACGCTGGCTGGCAGCCAGATCGGGCGGCGATCGCCGCCCATCTGGCCCGTCATCACCAACAAACTGTGGCAGCATTGTATCTGGACACCTTTTGCGGGTGTCTTCAGCATTCCCCTCCCCCCAAGGAGACTCGTCAATGACACTTTTACTGGCTGGGGCCATTATTGCGGTGGCCTTGTATTGGTCGTTTCAAGATTGGCGGCGAGCGGTTAAAGCTGTTTTTTTCATTCTGGTGTTTGATGGGGCGGTGCGGAAATGGCTGCTGCCCCAAGCCAGTGAATTTATTTACTTCTTCAAAGACTTTGTTCTGTTCGGGGCCTATCTGCGCTATTTTTTCTATCCTCCTCCCGGCGATCGCTTCCCCATTCGCAATAATCTGGTAACGATCGCCATTTTGATCGCATCCGGTTGGTGTATTTTTCAGGCGTTTAATCCCTATCTCGGCTCTCCTATTGTCGGTTTACTCGGCATTAGAAGCTACCTATTTTATATTCCCCTCATCTGGATGATCCCTAGCCTCTTTCGCTCTGAGGAAGAACTCTACACCTTCTTGCGAAATCATCTG
>JBMYQW010000664.1:0-1511 GCA_049601735.1 Spirulinaceae cyanobacterium | reverse complement strand
GTAACGCACCATCTCAGCTTGGGTGGGTATATTCATTTCCAGAAATCGCCTTAGCCCTCCTCCTGCTCCCCTAGCCGTCGCCCTAGTTCATAAATGCCACTGGTAACACAGGCAAGAATACCAACGCTCACAGCCCAGCTGCGCCCCAAACTCCAGATCATGCCCCAGTTACAGAGTCCGCCCAGCACCAAGAAGGGGAGAATGCCCAGCGTGGCGGCATAGAAGGCGTTCTGCGCTTCTCGTACCTCACGCGTTTTTTCGTACTCTTCTTCAGTGAAGTACATAAACCGTTCGGCAAAGCCAAACCAACGATAGAGCTGCAATTCAACCCAGTCTCGGAAAGCCGCTAAACTCAGGTAGAGCGCCAAGGCCCAGAGGGCTGTCCCGGCGAGGAAGACCGTGTCGATCGCAATGCGGAAGGGGATAAGCTCTGATAGCGCCGATAACATTAAGCAATTGTGCAAAAGATGCCTGCAATTGTAACAAACGACCTCCAGCCCCCCCAACTGATTCCGTCCGTGCCCTCATCTGAAGGCTGGCAAGGAGAACTCGCCCTGCGATATGACCATGCCCAGGGACAAACCCGCTTGCAACGATCGCATCACCGCTCCCCTCTCAAGGTGCAGCGTCCCTTTTATCCGGAAGGCCCGGCGGTCTGTCATACCGTAATGCTGCATACGGCGGGGGGCATTGTCGGCGGCGATCGCCTCCAGATTCAGCTCGATTTACAGCCCCAGGCTCAGGTGCTGTTGACCACAGCGGCGGCGAGTAAGCTCTACCGTAGCGATGGCCCCCTGGCCCAGCAGCAAGTGACGGCGACCCTCGCCCCCCAGGCCCGTTTGGAATGGTTCCCCCAGGAGTCGATTGCCTTTCGGGGGGCGCGATACCAGGGCCAGATGCGGGTGGAGTTAGCCGCAGGGGCGACGTTCACGGGTTGGGAGATTACCCGCTTTGGGCGCACGGCCCGAGGGGAACGGTTTGATGCTGGAGACTGGCGATCGCAGCTTGAGGTGTGGCAAGAGGGATCTCTGCAATGGAGCGATCGCCAATGGTTGCCAGGAAATAAAAGCGTGATTGAGAGTCCCCACGGTTTAGGTGGCACGGCGATCGGGGGCACATTGGTGTGGTTGGGCGAGCCGATCACGCCCAGTCAGGTTGCCGCGATCCGCGAGCTACCGCGCCCGACAATGGGAGAAACAGGCATTACGACGACCCAAGGCGAGGGTCTGCTCTGTCGCTATCGCGGCTCTTCAACCTCAGAAGCACGCGGTTGGTTTATGCAAGTTTGGCAATATTTGCGGCAGCAGCAATGGGGGCGAGACCCAGTTCGGTTGCGGATTTGGGGTTAAAGAGACGGGGGATTTCAGTCTGCATTATTCACGAGTGGGTCTGGACGGATGCAATCCGCCCCTAAAGGCTGCTGGGTTTTGAGAATTATTCCGTAGGGGCGCAACGCTTGTCATCCGTGTGAACTTAAGGCTGTATTCAATTCCTGGTAGGCGTTCGAGTGG
>JBMYQW010000663.1:0-1513 GCA_049601735.1 Spirulinaceae cyanobacterium | reverse complement strand
CTCTCCCAAGGCGATTCTCAACTCCTCCGCGCGGCAGCAAATGCGCCGATCCAGGGCTCTAGCGCCGATATCATCAAGGTGGCGATGGTTAAGTTAGGGGCGATCTTGACGGATTATCAAGCCCAATTGCTGTTGCAAGTCCACGATGAACTCATCTTTGAAGCGCCACCGGAAGAGGTGGAGTCGTTAACGGCGCAAATTCGCAGCACGATGGAGGAGGCGGTGCAGCTTTCCGTACCCCTCACGGTGGAGCTGCATACGGGCGCAAACTGGATGGCAGCGAAGTAGTTTGGGGAATTTTTAGCCGTAGTGCCATGGCACAGCTACATTTTTCTCGTAATGCAAATGTCTGAAACCCTTGCTGCTACGTCGTTCCAGTATAAATCTTTTGATCGTGTTGAAAGGGCTGGGTGGGCATTGCCCACCAATCGAGGATTTCAGCGATCGTAAAATGCCCTAACCACCGATATTGCTTCAACCAAGCTATGGATGCGGCCAAAGTTAGCCCGTTGCTTGACCGCCACCCAGCATTACACTTTTTAAACGACGAGTTGAAGGGGTTTCGATGCGGGTTCTATTACAGCGGGTGAGCGCATCACAGGTGACGATTGCGGGAGAAGTGGTGGGTTGCATTGGGCGAGGGTTATTGCTGCTAGTGGCCGTTTCCCCTACGGATACCGATGCCGAGCTAGACTGGCTGGCACGAAAATGCTTGGACTTGCGACTCTTTCCGCATCCCGAGCAAGGTGAGGGCAATGGCGATGGTAGGTGGGACTGTTCGGTGCAGGAGATTCAGGGCGAAATTCTGGTCGTGAGTCAGTTCACGCTCTACGGCGACTGTCGCAAGGGTCGTCGCCCCTCCTTTACGGGCTCGGCTGCACCTGCACTGGCGGCAGAAATCTATGAGCGGTTTGTGGCGAAACTCCGGGCCAGCAGTCTGAAAGTGGCGACGGGACAGTTTGGCGCACATATGCAAGTCCAGATTGAGAATGATGGCCCGGTGACGCTTTGGCTAGAACGGGAGGCGGAATGATGGGTGGGATTGGCATTTCTCATTGCTCCTCTGGTATTACGATGGGACGCAGATACCTTTTGATCTCGTTTAAGTAGTCAGCGAGTCCGGTGTCTTTGCCACGATTGCGCAACAGTTCTAAATCTGTTTCAGTCCAGCATTGCTCTTGCCGCTCAGTACTACCATCAGTCAGCGTTTCTAACACGAATTTGGCAGCGCGATCGCGCTGCTCAGGATTTTTTTTGTCCCCCCGCAAACGATGGGCTTCTCGGCAGGGATCAAAATTCAACTGCTGTTGGCATTCAGCGAGTCGCTGTTCCTCTTCAGGCGTTTGAGACACAAACCCATTGAGCACCCAGGCTTCGCGTTCAGGAACCGCTGTGCCAATAACAATAGTTGAATTCGGATCAATCTCCTGATGATTCTGCCGTGCGCTATGTAATGAGGCTAGTCGCTTTCTACCCTGTTCTCGACCATCCAAGTCTCGAATGAGTAATACTG
>JBMYQW010000662.1:0-1565 GCA_049601735.1 Spirulinaceae cyanobacterium | reverse complement strand
CACGGGGGGATTGCCCCTACTAGGGTTTGCTAATGCACAAAATAAGGCGTGTCACGGCACTACAGTATCAAGTTGGTCTTGGTTTAATTCAAAAACAAGCCTCAAACTAGAGCCTATTTTTGGACTGTACCGAGTCACGTTTCCTGTTACAAAATCAGCCTGCTCTGATCATCTGTGTAGAGTGGTTCTTGATCTCGTTGGCGATCGCAACGCGAGGGGATTGTCATGGGCCTAACTCGTAAAGAAGAGAATAACTTTAGCTGATCTAACCCGTAATCGAATCGCCCCTGCCCTGTCGGAAACCGTTGCATAGCCAGCAACTGCTTCGCTGAGGGCGATCGCTTCAGAGCGAGTTCGATTAAGCTCTGATTAAGGAAAGAAATTGCTTTATTAATCTTCTCCAGAAGAATAAATAAGCCTAAAATATAGGTAATTCTTCTCCGGTTTGCCCCGTAGCTGGAAGTAAACAAATAAAGTTTGATCGTCTGTGCAGAGAACCATCTTGTCGATCAGCGATCGCGGTGTTAGATTTGAGTCGTATCTTTAAAACCTGACAAATAGGAGTAAATTGTCATGAGTTCATTTAATCCGGCCCCGTTTAATCCCCTGCGCGCATTTCTAACTGCGGAAGATCTTTTCGCAGAGCGTCAACTGGATGAAACCTTCACCCTAGAGCAGCGTCGCCTTGGCGTCCAACAATGGTCACAATTGGTGTCTTGGTCTTGGTTGAGCCCCAGTGATTTGACGCAGGTTCCTGGCGCCCCTGCCAACATCCCGCCTCGGATTGAAGAGTTACGCCAACTCTTTATTACAACCGTCAAAGATGTGGCTCGTTGGGATTTGCAAAACTACTATCTTGCCGATGGCGCCTGTGCCATTATGGTGCAAGAGAGCAGCCAGAAACTCAGCGATCTGCTCGCAGGGCGGACGAAGGTTCAGGGCTTGAGTCTACCGGAGTTTTATGAAAAACATCTCGGCAAGCAGCCGCTCGTCTTTGCCCAAGAGGTGAACGGCAAAATCTTTGCCGATTATTTCTGGTTTGGCATTCAAGTGGATAGCTACCGGGGTTTGGTCGTCAACTACGACGAGGAGACTGAAAAGTTCACCCTGCTCATCTCCTATCCAGCCCGCCCGAGCCTTGAAGACCCCAACGTTCTCTCCCGCAGTGAGCTGTACGAATGGGCAACCTACGACGGCAGTGGCGAATTCTGGCAATATTATCCGCCGAATCCCTATATTCCCACCTGCATCTGCTAGATCCTAAGTCTGAGGATAAACGCTAAACACTGTAGGTTGAATTTAAGCAGGAAACCCAATATCGAAAATGCTTTGAGCGATCGCTTTGGGCTTCCCTTCATTCAATCCAACCGACAGCATTAATGAGTTTCAGTGGGCATTGTCCACTGTGCCAGAACGTCAGGGCTCTACCCATTTTTACTAACCTGACGTGAGTTCTGGATAAGCGAAGCGATCGCATTCCTCAAAGCACTGAACTCTCAATGTCAAACCCGGTTGTCAGGGGGCCAGCCCCCCGACACCTCCCGCTGAGATGGAGATTGCCATCT
>JBMYQW010000661.1:0-1569 GCA_049601735.1 Spirulinaceae cyanobacterium | reverse complement strand
ATCGCCTAACAGCACCCTACGAGGTACATTCTTTTTGGCAAATCTCCTTAGTTGTGTCACGGCACTACGTTTAACATTGTGCTTTTGTCGACTGGGCATTCCCCACTCCATAAAAATTATATGAGCAGCCCACCGAACCTTACGGTTGCTTTAGAGACTCTTTATAGCCTTTTGCGAAAGTACAAGAACACCACTTTTCCCTTTCCAAGGGGGATTTAAGGGGATGAACGCACCTCATGCTTATGAAAAACGCTATAGCGTTTCGTCTTCACTTTATATCTATAGCGTCGAACTTTATAAATCCAGGGTTCGTTCGTAGGTGAGGAACGGTGAATGGAACGATCGCCACGACAAGATACCCCGTCCCCATCCCCCTTCCGCAACATTGAATCATCCTTAACAGCCCTGACGTGGGGGGCGGCTGCGCTCTATTATCTAGAGAGACGCTCAAAAAATATCGCTTGAATTTCTTGCCATGTTAAAAGCCAAAGACATCATGACCACTGCGGTTGTCGCCATTCGCGGTTCGGCAACTGTAGCCGAAGCCGTCAAACTGATGAAAGACAAGAGCCTACGGGCGCTCATCGTCGAACCCCGTCACGAGAGCGACCCCTACGGTATTGTGAGCGAAACGGATGTTGTGTACAAGGTGGCAGCCCATGGTCATGACCCCAAGACGATGCGTGTATTTGAAATCATGACCAAGCCCTGTGTGGTCGTGTTGCCCGACTTGGGCATTGAATATGTGGCACGGTTGTTTGCCAACACCCGAATCCGCCGTGCGCCTGTGGTGAAGGACAAGCTTTTGGGCGTCATTTCGGTGAGCGATCTGATGCATAAGGGCGACTTTATTGAGCAGCCCCGGCCCTTGTTTTTGGAAGATCGCATCGAGGTAGCTCGGGAGGAAGCTCGCGCCATCTGCGCCGAGAAAGGCGATACCGCTCCTGAATGCGCAGCCGCTTGGGATGCGGTGGAGGAATTGCAAGCGGCGGCTTCCCATAAGCGGGCGAAGGGATAGGTTCAGAGTTCACTCTCACATTGCTATAGGAGCAGAATTGTCATGATGAAAGCATCAGAAATCATGACCACCGAAGTGGTCATGATCCAGGGATCGGATACGGTGGCAGAAGCAGTCAAGCGGATGAAGGCCAAGGGGCTGCGATCGCTGATCGTCGAACCCCGCTACCCCGGCGACCCCTACGGCATGGTTACGGAGACCGATATTATTTATAAAGTGGCGGCTCACGGCCATGACCCTAAAACCATGCAGGTCTACGAGATCATGACCAAGCCATGTATTACGGTGAGCCCGGAGTTGGGGGTTGAATACGTGGCGCGGCTGTTCGCCAATGCCAAAATTCGTCGTGCGCCAGTCGTGGAAGGCAAGCTACTCGGGATTATTTCCATTGCCGATATTCTCAACAAGAGCGATTTTGTCGAGAAGCCTAAGTCCAACTTCGAGTTGTACTGTGAGGAGTTTCCTAATGCCCCGGAAGCCCGGATTTATGACGATTAGGGGACTCCTTGAAAATAATTATCCCAAGGCAGGCGGGACGCCTGCGCTACGGT
>JBMYQW010000660.1:0-1570 GCA_049601735.1 Spirulinaceae cyanobacterium | reverse complement strand
AGCTGGCGGCGTCGGCAAAGGTGAGGTATTGATACCCCGGCAGGTCGTAGGGGGCAGGGCCGAGGTCGCGCTCCATGTTCAGTAGCAAGATTTGCCCCGAACGTTTGGCATGGATCGCATAGCCGAGTTCTACACTCACCAAGGGGCTGAGGAGACTGGTTTGGTCTTGACTGCCGATCGCCGTGATATCCGCAATAAAGAGCAGGGATTTCTCAATTTGGCGCAGCTTGTGGCGACCGAGGCGCAGGGGCTCCTGGGGGGAGCGTTGGGCCACTTCGAGCGTGAGCGGGGTGCGCGATCGCTGGTTGATCTGGGGCAGGGTTTGCTCTAGGACGGTGGCGATCGCCTCCCGAGCCGGTTCATAGTTCTGCTGGGGGCTCCAGAAAATCACCGGGTCGAGCAGCGCAGGCACATCCTGCTTAGTGAAATAGATTTCCTGGGAGAGCAGGTCGATGTTGGCGATCGCGTAGCCACCGCTGCCCTCGATGTAGAACTCGATGGTTTCGCCCGCCAGATACCGCTCAAACCAGGTGCTAGATTGAATCTCGTCGATCGCATTCAAAAAGTCAGCCCGTAAACCCGTTTTGAGTAAGCTATTGCGGCTCAGGCGCAGATCATGCGGTCGTTTGATGATTTCCCGAATCGGTTCATACTGCTCTAGATACCAAGCCTTGAGTGCAATGATCGCCATGACAACCGCCCATGTTGAGTTTGAGACACCACAGGTCTTTTGAGACACCACAGGCCTACTGGTTTGAGAGCCCGTATCATAGCATTTCTATTTGGGGCTGACGCAGGGCTGTTACAAGCTGTTTTATTCAGATGTAGCGTTACTTTTCAGGATTCAACTGGATTGAACACGCTAGTGCATGGTTAAGACTAAATGTTCGGATCGCCTTGAATGTTTCAGAATTCAACCCGATGGTGCGTTACGCTCCGCTAACAGCACCCTACGATCATCCTAGTTTTTTGCATTGACATTGCACTAGGGGCGATCGCCTGAGTCGCGCAGACCTTTCCTGGCTCTACACTGGAGTTGGTCTGAAGTACCTCTGCATGAATCATCATGAGCACCGCAACCGCCCAACCCTTGATCACCTGGGAGAAATTGCCCGCTGATTTTCCGTTGCCCGATGACCCTGTGGATAACATTAACCAACCCGCCTTAGCGGCCGCCTTGACGGAAAGTTTACAACTGGCCGATCGCTTGCCAGAAACCGCCCTGACACCCACCAACTATGGCATCTGTGCCACCTTTAATGGGCAATTTGTGGTCAAAGCCCCCGATTGGGCCTACATTCCTCAAATTACCGTGCCCCGTTCCGAAGTGGTGCGCAGCTATACCCCCAAGCTTCAGGGCGAGGCTCCGGCAGTAGTTTTGGAGTTTTTATCCGAGACGGAAGGGGGGGAATATTCTTATAAAGCCAGTTATCCACCCGGTAAACTCTTCTGCTACGAACAGATTTTGCAAGTGCCCAGCTACGGCATTTTCGACCCTGAAACAGGCAGCTTAGAACTCTATCGCTTGACTCAAAATCAGCGATATCAGCTTGAAGTTGCCAACGCTGAG
>JBMYQW010000659.1:0-1574 GCA_049601735.1 Spirulinaceae cyanobacterium | reverse complement strand
CCAGGAGCTGAATACAGCGTTAAGTTCACACCAGTGGTTTCAAACCTGCCCCTACCCAGGATCTGTAGCTCTAGTTTGGTGATTCGGTATTAGAGGGTTGCTACTTACCCTTGTTGCGATCTGCGCAAGCGATCGAGGGCAACCTAAAATAATGGCCAGGGGTATGAGCCCCTCCTGCCCCGATCGCTGTCAACGTTTTTTGTAAACACGCCCAAAATCGATTGGCTTGGGCCGATATTTACCTCATCCGCCACGTTCATTTTTCCCTTTCCCACCCATGGCAAACTTCTCCCGTCGCCACTTTCTACAAGCTGCTGGCGCAGCCCTCACCACCGCTGGCATCAGCCAATGGCAGGCCGCCGATCGCTACGGCAAAGTGCTGGCGCAGTCCACACCCCGGAAGCTGGCGCTGCTGGTGGGTATCAACGACTATGCCGATTCCCCCTTGTTCGGCTGTGTAAATGACGTAATTTTGCAGCGGCAATTGCTGATTCATCGCTTTGGCTTCAACCCCAAAGACATAGTTATGCTGACGGATGAAGCAGCGAGTCGTCAGGGAATGCTGGATGCTTTTGAAGAGCATTTGATCAAGCAAGCCAAACCGGGCGATGTGGTGGTGTATCACTTTTCCGGTCATGGCTCTCAAGTGCTCGACCCTGACCCCATCTATGTTGATGAATGGGGCGCTGGCTTGAATGGCACGTTTGTGCCCCAGGATGCCACGTTGCCTGAGAACTATTGGGATTTTGGTCTGAGCGGGGAAGCCCCCCAGACCGCTGGCGAGGTGAAAGACATCATGGGGCATACGCTGTTCCTGTTGATGTCGGCGATTCAAACCGAAAACTTCACGGCGGTTCTCGACAGTTGCTTCTCGGGGTCTGCTACCCGCAGCCATGAGTTGAGAACCCGAGCGCGGGCGGGGGGCGATACGGTTGAAATTGCCCAGATTGAAAAAGACTATCAGCAACAGTGGCTCTCGCGCTTTGGCTGGTCGCAGCAAGCCTTTGTCGATCGCTACACCGAGGGCATTGCCAATGGGGTGGTTTTAGCCAGTACTCAGCGGCATCAATACGCGATGGATGAAGGGCTCGATGGCTTTACGGCCGGGGCGTTTACGTTCCGGCTGACGCAGCATCTCTGGCAAACAGACAGCACAACCCCAGCGGCGGCGATCGACTTTGTTAACCGCATGATTCCGGAAGCGTACGAGCAAAATCCACTGGTTGAAGCAGAAAGCGACTATGCCCAGCAGCCGATGTTCTTCGTGGGGGAACCCCAGGCGGCAGCAGATGCGGTCGTGGTGGAGATGAAAGAGGGGAATGCGATCGTATTATTGGTGGGGATTGAGCCCGGCCAGGTGCGACGCGGGCAGACGTTCGGCGGGCGCGATCGCCGCAGCTCTGTTTCGATCCTCCACCGTGATGGTTTGGTGGCGATTGGACCAGCAACAGGAACGATGCGGGTAGGCGATCGGCTCCGGGTGCAGAAGTAAGCCCTCCGTGTGAACTTAACGTAAGATTCAGCTCCTGGTGGGAGTTCCAGTGGGCTGACCCACCTCCCCCTACGGGGACTCC
>JBMYQW010000658.1:0-1580 GCA_049601735.1 Spirulinaceae cyanobacterium | reverse complement strand
CTACCCAGTGCGGCGATCGGCGCAGTCCTGGGGGCGTTTGTGGTCAGCCGTACCCGGATTGAATGGCTCAGTCTCTTGCTGGCGGGGTTTCTCTTGCTTTCGGTGTTGGGTTTGCTCGGGGGGCGGCGATCGCAAGCCTCGGCCTTTAAAGTCCGTGCCTGGTATTTTTTGCCTGTGGGGTTTGGCGATGCCTTCTGCTCCGGCTTGATTGGCTCCACCGGCCCGGTATTGCAACCGCTTTACCTGGGGTATGGTCTCACCAAAGAACAGTTGCTGGCGACTAAGTCTTTTAATGTCTTGGGCATTCATCTGGTGAAACTCGTGGCTTACAGCGCCTTTGGGGTCTTGACGCTGCCTTACCTGAGCTACGGCATTGTGATCGGTTTAGCGGCCTTACCGGGCAACTGGCTGGGTCGCATGGTTCTGGAAAAAATGAATGAGCAACAGTTCCGACGCTTGGTCATTACGTTTATCGGCGGCAGTGCTCTCTGGATGTTCTGGCAACAGCGGGGCGTGTTGCTTTTTTGAGGTGATGACGCGGCCTACACCAACCAAGCCGAGAGATCGCGTTTAATCAGATCCTGCGTTCGCAAAATCCCCTCCCGAAACTGGGGCAACACCTGCGCTCGGAGTTCTGGGGTGAGTTGGGGTGGTGCAGTGACGTTGGCGCGGTAGGCTTTGGCGGCCAGGGGCTGGCGAATCCGGGCTGGAATGAGGCGTCGTAGGACTGACTTAATCGGGTTCTCTTGCGTCAGAAAGTCATGAACGCCCACGTTTTTTTGCACTTGGTGGGTCGTGTTGTGGCGATCGCTCAACTCCGGCACAAAATCCGGGTCAACCCCAATAAACTCCGCAAGATCCTCTAGAAATGCCGTCGGGTCTTGCAGCCAATCTTCATAGAGACAGATCTTGAGCTGCTCTTTAGGGAACTGCTGCCAATAGCGGGGGAGTTGCTCGGCATATTGCCCCACCGCCCCATAATGCCAGGCCGGCGACCAGCTCTTGGCTCGGCGCTCCGGTTCCACCGCCAAGGCTTGGGCAAAATCCGTGAGCCATTCTCGCCCCTCCCGCCGCAAATGCAAAAAATGGGAAAACCCCCGCTCGATCGGGTTGCGCAGAATCGCCACCAGTTTCGCGTCCGGGCAATATTGGGCGATCCGTTCCGGCACATTGGGATAGTAGAGATACATGGTGGAGGCTTCACCGCGTGCCATCTCTAAGGGGGCATCGTTAAACAGGGCTTCGTAGGCTGTTAAATCCGTTACTGAACGAGTGGTCAGTTCACCGCGATCGTCCCGTGGCCCGTTAAACCTCGCGGCTTGCGGATTAGCAAAGGCAAAAAAATGGGGCTCCTTGAGGGCACTCATAAACACTTGAGGGTGTTGTCTGAGGACATGATAGAGCGCAGTTGTCCCCGCTTTGGGCGCACCGAGCAGCAAGAAGGTGGGCAGAGTCATTTGCAGGCAGAAGGATGAATAGTGAAGGCAGAAGGCAGAAGGCAGAATTTTGAGTCTAGACCGATCAAGCTCATGCAAAAACCGTGGCGGGCAAGATGCCCGCGCTAAGGGAAATTCAGCCAA
>JBMYQW010000657.1:0-1591 GCA_049601735.1 Spirulinaceae cyanobacterium | reverse complement strand
ATGCCTGTTTTCTCCCCTAACTCTGTGTGATTAAATTTGCGCGATTAAATCTGCACCATGTCCCAGAGCAGCAAGACCGCGACCATCAGGAGCAAACTGGCTGCGGCCAGATTCATCACCTCGGCCGAGACGCGCTTGGAGAGCCACCAGCCTAAGGCGACCCCAATGAAGCTGGTGGCCACCAACGCCGAAGCTGCCCCGAGAAAGACAATCCAGGGCTGATGGGACTCGGCGGTGATCAATAATGTCGCAAGCTGGGTCTTGTCGCCCATCTCCGCCAGCAGAATAGTGATAAAAGTGCTGCTAAACGTTGCCCAGAGCCCCACGCGCAGGGATTTAGGGGTAGCGGTTTCGGCGGGGCTGGAACTCACAACTTAAGACTCACAACTTGAGATTTCTTTAAAAAGCGTTACATTTGAGAGTGATCATAGCACCCTCTGGCAGGAAAACTTCTAGGCTGGAGACGCGCCCCTTTGACTCCCATTGCCCATGCCTGAACCGATCGCCCCCATTGTGCTGCCCCCTGCCCAAGATGCCTACCAGGAGAAAGACTGGTTGCAAGCATCGCTGCACCGTTGGCTGGATGACGAGTTTATTCCTGAGGCCGTGAACCGAGAGATTGCGGAACGGGCGGCCCAGATTTATCTGCGCCAGCGCCTAGAGGGGGAGAATGACTTAGGCTCGTTGGTGATTGCGATCGTCACAGAAATGCAGGCGTTTGATTTTACCCAGAGCTTTTTTGGGGAGTTTGCGATCGCCAATGCGGTGAGTGACTTGATTCTGGATAGTCTGGGCATCGATCGCTGCTGTGGGGCGAGCTAGGGTCAAATGGCGATCGCTGGAGCGTCCATATCAGTGGTTGTCAACCGGTCCCAACAGAGTTGGGGGCTACAGAATTCCAAACCTGGGGGATAATTAGTTTTGTAACGGAATCGAAACAAAACAATCAAGACTATGCCTTTACCTTCCACCCTGACCACCCTCGACGGTCAACCCCTCGCCCCCGAGGTCATCGACAACAAAGTGGTTCTGTTTGTCAACGTTGCTAGCGCCTGTGGTCTGACGCCTCAATACGAGGGCTTGGTGAAATTACAGGACGAATTCGGCGATCGCGGTCTGGTGATCATCGGCGTCCCCTGCAACCAATTCGGCAAACAAGAACCCGGCTCTCCTGAAGAAATTAAGGAGTTCACTCAAAGCAAATATGAAGTCAACTTCCCGCTGCTCGAGAAGCAAGATGTCAACGGTTCAGACCGCAGCCCCCTTTATCAGTTCCTCATTGGTGGGGGCGATGACATTGCCTGGAACTTCGGTAAGTTTGTCGTCGGCCGCGATGGTTCGGTCATCAAACGCTTTGAACCCCAAGTGACGCCGGATGACGCCGAATTGCGTTCAACGATCGAAACGGCTCTGGGTTAGATCTCCTCTAGAATTCTGTGATCTTTTAGGGGCTCCAATCCATACAGCACCTGGATAACAATCCCTAGTGCCGTGAAACGCCTTATTTTGTGCATTAGCAGACCCTGTAGGGGCATTCCCCCGTGGTTGCCCCAGACCTTGCCGGGGTAGAAGGGCACTACCCCTACAAAAT
>JBMYQW010000656.1:0-1600 GCA_049601735.1 Spirulinaceae cyanobacterium | reverse complement strand
CTTTATGAAATATGCCCGTCAATTAGAAGCAGTGCCAGAGACCTTGAGCCAGGTAGACGCATTAAACCAAGCCTTCGATGTGGTGAATCGCAGTAATTTCTCACCTGAAGAGCTCGAAGACCAAGAGAAACGAGAGATGTTTGTCTGGGATCATCGTAATGCGCTGATCAAGGCAGAAAGAATGGGACGCGAAGAAGGACGCGAAGAGGGTAAAAAAGAAAAGGCGATCGAAATCGCCCGGCAACTTCTAGATGTGTTGGATGTCGAAACCATTCGTCAGAAGACCGGGCTGGCGGTGCTAGAAATTGAGCAGTTACGCCGATAGATTCCTAACGAACCGATGACGATGACCCACAATATCCCAACTGCGATCGCCTGGCCCGAGATGGGCTGTGGCACTTGGGCCTGGGGCAATCGCCTCCTCTGGGGCTACAGCCCAGAAATGGATGGGGAATTGCAACAGGTGTTTGATATTTGTGTGGCGGCAGGCATTACCCTCTTTGACACGGGTGACTCCTACGGCACAGGCAAGCTCAATGGTCGCAGCGAGATGCTTCTGGGGCAATTTTCTGCTGCCTATGCTGGGGCAAACGCCGATCGCATCTGTTTGGCTACCAAGCTCGCGCCCTATCCCTGGCGTTGGGGTTCAGGGGCAATGGTAGGCGCTGCCGAAGCCTCAGCAACTCGCTTCGGGCGGCCGATCGACCTGGTGCAGATGCATTGGCCGACTGCCAACTATCTGCCCTGGCAAGAGGGGCCGCTCCTGGATGGCCTGGCGGACTTGTATCTCCAGAACAAAGTCAAAGGCGTTGGCCTCTCGAACTACGGGTCGCAGCGCCTGCGCTGGGTACACCAACGCTTTGCCAAGCGGGGTGTGCCGATCGCCTCCCTGCAAGTGCAATATTCTCTTCTCTCGACGGCTCCGGTGACGGAACTGGGTGTGAAGGAAACCTGCGATGAACTGGGCATCCAACTCATTGCCTATAGCCCTCTGGCCCTGGGGTTGCTCACAGGCAAGTACAGCACCAACAACCTGCCGCCCGGCGGGATTCGGCGTTGGGGCGCAAAGGAAATGCTGCCTCGGATTCAGCCGCTGCTGGATGTGCTGGAAGCGATCGCCCGCGAACGCTACAAAACAATGGCCCAAGTCGCTCTCAACTGGTGCATCTGTAAGGGCGCGATCCCCATCCCTGGTGCGAAAACCCTTGCCCAAGCCCAAGATAACGTACGGGCAACGGGCTGGCGCTTGAACTCGGGCGAAGTGGCTGAACTCGATCGCACCGCTGCGAGTCTGGGGAAACAGATGGTGCAGAATCCCTTTCAAACTCTTTAGAAATTCAGAATTCAAAAATTTGTATTGCTATAGCAGCGATATCAGTGGTTAGGACATTTTACGATCGCTGAAATCCTCAACTGGTGGGCGATGCCCACCCTACGTGATGCTCTTTCATTACAACGTGTCAGCCTAAGCTGCCTGCAGCAGTTGCAAATCTTGCTCAACCATCAACTGCACCAGCACGGCCAAATCATATTGTTACACCTCATCCAAGTTGAAAAGTGTAGTTTTCGGATGCTGTAGGGGCAATCCCCCCGTGGTTGC
>JBMYQW010000655.1:0-1639 GCA_049601735.1 Spirulinaceae cyanobacterium | reverse complement strand
TCAGATGTGCGCTTGGTGGCGGTGAGTAAAACCTTCCCCGCGACGGCCGTTCGTCAGGCCTACGCAACCGGGGTGCGGGACTTTGGCGAGAGCCGGGTACAGGAAGCGATCGCCAAACAAGAAGAACTCGCAGATTTAACCGATATTTGTTGGCATTTTATTGGCCGCTTGCAAAGCAACAAGGCCAAAAAGGCGATCGCTCACTTTGACTGGATTCACACCTGCGATCGCCTCAAGCTCGCCGAACGCCTCGATCGCCTCGCGGCGGAACTGGGTAAAACGCCCCAGGTCTGTCTTCAGGTCAAGCTCCTCCCCGACCCCAGTAAGCAGGGTTGGACCCCCGAAGAACTGGCGGCAGATTTGGCGACCCTCGACACCTATCGCCACCTCAAGGTTCAAGGTTTGATGACAATCTTGCCCCAGGGTCTCACGCCGGACGAAGCCCGAAACGCCTTTCAAGACCTCAGAGATTATGCCAATCAATGGCAACAGGAGCCTTGGCAGCGTTTGCAGTTTCAGGCGCTTTCCATGGGAATGTCCAATGACTACCCGTTGGCTATTGAAGCGGGGGCGACGATGGTGCGACTGGGGCGAATTATTTTTGGCGATCGCCCAACCCTGACGTAGAATCAGGATTTCCCCACTCTAGATTCCCAACCGAATCAACGCTATGATATTGACGACTTGAAATGTCAAGTTCAATATTACTATTGTAGGGGCTGGGTCTTAAAGGGATTCCAGTTTTGAGCCATTGAGGCTTGAGTGCAGCAGCAGATCAACAAGAGGTACGGTGGATGAATACCATTTTCAACCGAGTTAAAGATGCCTTGGGTTTTAATGACCCTGAGGAATATGAGTATTATGAAGAAGACATGGAGGGTAATGATTATCAGACCCTCTACCAGCAGGAAAATCCACCTGAGGCGGTAGAGCCTGAGCGTCAACGTGCCCGTCGGACGCGTGAACGTCCTCCCACAGCCGCCGAAACTGCGGCCAATCTCTCAACAACATCAACAGCAGCAGCGAGGAGTAATGTGATTGGAATGCCCGGATCAGCCAATGGTATTTCGGAAGTGGTCGTGATCGAACCCCGTTCTTTCGAAGAAATGCCCCAAGTCATTCAGGCCCTGCGCGAGCGCAAGTCCGTCGTTTTGAATCTGACCATTATTGACCCCGATGAAGCCCAGCGTGCGGTGGACTTCGTTGCGGGTGGAACCTATGCCATTGATGGTCATCAAGAGCGCATTGGTGAGAGTATCTTCCTCTTCACCCCCAGTTGTGTTCAGGTCAGCACCCAAGCTCCTAATGTAATGGTGCAAGACCTCTCCACCAGCACCCCGATGGGCATGGGCGCTGCGCCGCGCACTCCTGTGCCTCAAACTGCTGTACCTGCGGCGAACTGGGCAATGGATCCCAATCGTTTGGCTCAGTAGTCCTCGCTCGATCCTCTCGGTTGTAGTGGTGCTGCTCTTAAATAATGGGGTCGGGTTGGCAATGACTGCCAGCCCGACCTTCATTCGTGTTCAACTATTTAGAACTTGTGTAGCCGCCAGTTTTAGCGGTTGCTTTTGGCATTGCGCAGAGCGCAATCGCAAATTGCTGATGTATGTTCTTGAATTGCCCCCAAGAACGTATCCAA
>JBMYQW010000654.1:0-1651 GCA_049601735.1 Spirulinaceae cyanobacterium | reverse complement strand
ACGTAAAGGCTCTGCAGAGCCCGGAACTGGTCTTCTTCTTTCAAAGCAGTTGCCATGGGCAGGTGGGCACCGGGAAAGTTCTGCTGAATATAGGTGGCTAAACCCTTGAGTTCTGTAGTGAAAACCTGAGGTTTTTCAAGGGGAGGAAGACCCGCAAACTGCGCTGACAAACTGGCGAAATCCGCCCCATTCGTCCGGACATAGACCCCGCCTTCCGGCACGTGACGCAAGGCTTCACTCGTCAGTAAGCCTTTACCGCCATTGAGATCCAGCACCAGATGATGACGGTGTAGGTTTGCCGTTTGAAAAAGGCGCGATCGCACATTTTTCAACTGCTCAGAGGTTGTACCAAATGTTCTTTCTAACCAGCGATCGCGCCCCCGCTGTTCAGGACTCGCACTGAGGGGCATCACAGGCGTTTCCGGAATGTCCATTGCCCCTTGCAACTCCCGCCGCTGCCAGATTTCCGCCTGACGTTGCCCCTCATACCCCTGGTCGGACGGCTGATAAAACACTTGCCCCTGCAAGCGATTCGGCAGATATTGCTGCGCTACCCAATGGTCTTGGTAGGTGTGGGGATATTTGTAGCCTGCGCCATCACCGAAGGCCTTGTCTCTGTTAGCATCTCGCAAGTGGAGCGGCACCGTCGCTTGTTCTTGCTCCACTGCCTTGATTGCGTCGAACAAACCCATCGCACTGTTGGATTTCGGTGCGGTGGCGAGGTACAACGTCGCCTGGGTGAGCGGGTAGCGTCCTTCTGGCATTCCGATCCGATCGAAGGCGGCCCCGCAGGCGTTGACCACCGCGATCGCCCCTGGATCAGCCAGACCAATATCCTCACTGGCCAGAATCACCAGCCGCCGCAAAATGAACCGGGGCGATTCACCCGCGTAGAGCATCCGCGCTAGCCAATAGAGTGCTGCATCAGGATCAGATCCCCGGACACTCTTGATAAAGGCGCTGATCGTGTCGAAGTGGGCATCGCCGTCTTTGTCGTAGAGAATGGCCCGTTGCTGAATCGACTCTTCGGCAATGGGGAGGGTGAGGGCGATCGCCCCTTCGGCATTCGGAGGTGTGGTTTCGACCGCGAGTTCGAGGGCATTCAAAATGGCGCGGGCATCGCCGTTGGCGACCTTCACCCAATGGTCTAGGGCGTCGGGAGCCAGGTGGATCGTGCGATCGCCGTAACCCCGTTCGCGATCGCGCAAGGCTTGGGCGACAATTTGCCGCAGATTATCCGCCGTGAGGGACTGCAAGCGAAAGAGGCGCGATCGGCTCACCAAAGCCGGGTTCACTTCAAAATAGGGGTTTTCGGTCGTTGCGCCGATCAGAATCACCGTGCCTTTTTCCACCCAAGGCAGCAGGGCATCCTGTTGCGCTTTGTTGAAGCGATGGACTTCATCAATAAACAGCACGGTACGGCTTTTTTGTGCTTTTGCAATGGCCGCTCGGATGTCTTTTACGCCCCCTAATACAGCATTAATGGCAATGAATTGCGCTTGGGTGGTGTTGGCAATAATTTCGGCGAGGGTGGTTTTGCCGGTTCCAGGGGGGCCGAAAAAAATCAGGGAAGAGAGTTGATCGGCCAAAATGGCGCGGCGCAGCAGCCGTCCGGGGCCGAGAATGTCGTCTTGGCCCACAAATTCAGCCA
>JBMYQW010000653.1:0-1653 GCA_049601735.1 Spirulinaceae cyanobacterium | reverse complement strand
CAGGCTCCTAGAACTGAAATTGACCAAGCCTATATTCAAGCTATTCATTTATTGCCGGATGAAACTCAATTTCAGGATGCTCATGACAAATGGAAGCATAATTGATGAATACAAAATTCACTTCAGCCCAAGTGATTTATGCAACGAGATATGCAATTATCGAGGCATTATGACCCGATCGCCCACCCTCCCTCAAACGCTCCCCCAGCAACCCACTCAACATATGGTGTTGCCCCAGGTGAGTTGGTCAACCTATCAAGCACTACTCACAGACTTAGGCGATAATCGCTCCACTCGCCTTGCCTACGATCGCGGCATCTTAGAAATCATCATGCCCTCCGATATTCACGAGATTATCAAGCATCTGCTCGAACGCATTATTGCCGCCCTCACCGAAGAATTTGAACTGCCCATTCGGGGTGTCGGTTCCGTAACCCTCAACCGAGAAGACCTGCAAAAAGGCGCAGAACCCGACGCGGGGTTTTATATTCAAAACGCCGCTCAAGTTCGTGGCAAAACCATTGATTTAGCGATCGATCCACCGCCTGATTTGATTGTTGAAGTTGATATCCATAGCTCCTCCAACCGCCGCTTCCAAATCTATCAAGACCTGGGTGTCGCCGAAGTGTGGCGAGCCACAGAAACAGCTCTTCAGTTTTATCAACTCGTGACCGCAGATGGAACGTCTGGATATGAAGAATGCGATCACTCACCCACATTTCCCCTCGTAACGGCGGAACTTGTTCAACAATGGCTCGATCTTGTTGAGCGAGAACAAGACGATAATGCAATGATCCGAACCTTACGACGTTGGGTGCGATCGCAACAGTCCTAATGACCGGCCCTAGCCCGAGCGATCGCGCCCACTTCTTCCCCCCGTCTGTCCCACGAACAACGGCGCTAACGCCCCCAAGCCCAAACCCACGCCCACCGCAAACGTCAGCAGCACGCCAAAGGGAATCTCGACTGAGCGGAAGGTGAAGAACTTGAGGCTGATCGGGGTGATATTTTGAATCGAGAGCGTCGCGGCAAATACCAGCCAAGCAGTGAGCAGGGCGGCGAGGAGAAGGTTGGCGATCGTGCGCATGGGCAGTTATGGAAAAGAGTTTGGGCGATTTTGGGGAGAACCACTACAATGAGCGGTAATTCGGAAAAAACTCCCGACGAAGTTTTTTCCGTTTGTTGTCCCTGCCATAGCCTGTTAAACGTAGCCCTTAGATTTTAAAACGGATGACTGAGAGCACCCCCACCCAAAGCGAAATTAAGCGTCTCCAGGACGAGTTGCAACTGCGCGATCAGCTCGTGCAACAGCTCTCGCAAGAACTGTTTCGCCTCGTCAAGGGCAACAATCAATTTATGCCCCAGCCCGAAATTTCCGATCGCCAGCGGGCCGAAAGTCGGATGCTCCGGGAGCAGCTCCAAGAGGTGGAAGAGCAGGTCACGTTCTACCAGGAGCAGATCAACAGCCGCGACCAGGACATTTACAACCTGCGCCAAGCGAATCAGGAGTTGACCGATCGCATCCAAACCATCGAGCACGCCCTGCAAGAGATGCCGGAAATCTATCGTCGAAAATTCGAAGACCGGATGATCCCAATCAAAGAAAAGATCGATCGCCTCCAGCGGGAAAACAAGCAGCTCCATGTGGAACTC
>JBMYQW010000652.1:0-1657 GCA_049601735.1 Spirulinaceae cyanobacterium | reverse complement strand
GATCGCTTGTGGGCCAGGGCTCACCACTCAAACTCCTGCGTTGCTCCAGCAGACTTGGCGAACATCCGCGCCCCTCCTGCTCGATGCGGATGCATTGAATCTGCTGGCTAACGATGATTCGCTCCCACCTCGCAACTCACCGACGTTGCTGACGCCTCACCCCGGTGAATTTCGCCGCTTGTTTCCGGAGTTGGAGTTGGGCGATCGCTGGACTGCGGTGCTTCAGGGAGCAGCTCAACGCCAAGCGATCCTGCTGCTCAAGGGCGCGAGAACGTTGATTGCTCAACCGGATGGTCAGGTCTGGGCGATCGCTAATGGCACCCCGGCCCTAGCGCGGGGCGGCAGCGGCGATGTACTCACGGGGCTCGCGGGAGGCTGGTTGGCCCAGACCGAGCCGAGCCAAGCGGCAACGACCCTGGCAGCGGCAGCATGGGCCCATGCGGCGGCGGCGCAACAGCTTACGGCCACCCAAACGATGCTGGGCGTTGATCCGGTACGGCTGGCGAGTACGATTGATGGGGCGATTGCGGCAGCGGTGCGATCAAACTCCCGAGATTGAGTTAGCATCGCGTAGGGTGGGCAAAGCCCACCAGACAAGGATTTCAGAGTCGGACTAACCCATCAACTCATGAGCACGTTTACCGGAACCTTTCATCTCGCTATTCCCATCAACGACATCGCTAAAGCCAAAGCCTTCTATGTCGAGGCGCTCGGCTGCCAAGTGGGTCGAGAATCGGCCCAGGCAATGATCCTCAATTTTGGCGGTCATCAGGTCGTGGCCCACATGACCCCCACACCCCTAACCCCTCAAAAAGGGATTTATCCCCGCCATTTCGGTCTAATTTTTGATGATCACAGGAATTGGCAGGCCTGCCTCACTCAAGCGCAAGACCATCAACTCACTTTCCGCGAACCAGCCCGCACCCGCTTCCAAGGAGAAATCACGGAACATTCCACGTTCTTTCTCGAAGATCCGTTTTACAACTTGCTGGAGTTTAAGCATTATGCCCATCCGGAGGCGGTTTTCGGAGCACAAGCCATGGCTGAGGTGGGCGATCGATAGCACAAACACAAATAATTGAGGATTGTGTGGCGTGGGCATTGCCCTCTGTAACGGTTTGGAGCGATCGTGGGATTGCCAATTTATTGAGTTTTGCAAACATCCCAAGAGCGACCTTCGCTGGATGGCTCACGCGATGGCAGAATGCACCAACGACGTCGTAGGGATGTCGGGTGAGTTTGTTGCCCCAGCCCCCCTCCAGGAACCCCTAGCAACCCTGATACTGCAACGCCTGAGCCCTTCTCGATGATTGGTGCTGGTTTGGCCCTCGGTGCAGGGGCGCTGCTCAAGAACCGCAAGAAGTAAGATTTAACCTGGCTTACGTATGAAACTCCGATGTACAAAGAGTTTCATGCTTAAGTTCACACCAGTGGGTTTTCCTGCCCTGCGGGGTATTTGGTTCTGGGTGCAGACAAAGCGAATTCAGTACAATATGACATCCGGAACCCAGATCTCCAGCTCATTTGTTTGCCTTTTCTCGGTCTTTTCTGCGATCCTGGTTGTGTCCAATCCCGGTGAATCCAGGATTTGCCAGCCCTCATGAACCGCCTCGCCCAAAGCCAAAGCCTCTACCTCCGTAAACACGCCGCAAACCCG
>JBMYQW010000651.1:0-1657 GCA_049601735.1 Spirulinaceae cyanobacterium | reverse complement strand
GGCAAGGTCTGGGGCAACCACGGGGGGATTGCCCCTACAGGGTTTGCTAATGCACAAAATAAGGCGTGTCACGGCACTACGCTTGGTCTGGGTTGAATTAGGCGATCGCCTACAGCCCCTTGGCATACAACCGCTCGGTCAACTCGGCGCGAATTCGGTGCAAAATCGACTGTTCATCTAAAGAATCTAGGATCTTGCGGATCACGGTTTTTGGACCTTCGGGCCCCCAGTCCGCACCGTTAAGCAGATAGGTGCGGGTGACTTGGGCGATCGCATAGGTCGTTACCCCCGCGACGCTGGCCTGGGCGATCGCTACCGGAATATAAGGCGTGAGACTGGCCCCGCCCGTCAACGGCGCAGCAGCTCCTAGGGCGCTTTTGAGGCTACTTAAGCCCAGACTGGTGAGCACATCCCCGAGCGTAATGCCCCCCATCCCCAAGGCAATTTGGCGCAGCAAGGTGATCGCGCCCTGCTGAGTCAGGGTCAAACCGTAGAGCCGGGAGAGGGAGAGGATCAGCGCCACATCAATTACGGCTCCGGTGAGCAGATCCAGCACGGTGACGGGGTTGAGGGCGATCGCCGCCGCCTTGGTCATCACCGCCCGCCAGATCATTTGGTCGGAGAGTTGGGCACGAATTTCCAGCTTGTGCTCTAGCAGTTGGCTGTTGAGCGTGTCGGCATAAAGCATCGTGTTGAGGGCGATCAGGGATTTGCCCTCCCGGTGGAGAATTTCCAGGATTTTCAGCTTGAGTTCGAGAATCTCGGGCTCCCCCCGCTGGCGTTGGCGGCGGGTCTTGCCCTGGGCATCCCGCACTGCAACGGTGAGCAGGGGCGCGGCGGCGACACAGACAATCTCGTTGGGGGAAATCAGCTCACGGACGCGATCGTTGCAGAGTTTGGCGTAGATGGCCTGGCGATCGGCTTCGGGATATTGGTCAATTTTGTTGAAGACCAGAATCATCGGTTTGCCCTGGTCACGCAGTTGTTCGAGGGCGGTGTATTCCACCTGAGTGATGTCACCGGCAATCACAAAGAGCAGCAGGTCAGACTGTTGGGCAACTTGTTTAGCCAGTTCCTCCCGCGCTTCGCCGTTGACTTCATCAATGCCGGGGGTATCGACGAGTTGGATTTGGGCCTCTTGCAGTCCGGCGATCGTTGCCCGTTGGATGGCTTCGTCGGCGATGGTTTGGGTTTCGGTGGTAATCGACCAGTCGGCGTCGGAAATGGTGCGGGTGACGCCATGGAGGGGGCCGACTTCAAAGACGGTTTCGCCGAGCAGGGCGTTGAGCACAGAAGATTTACCGCGGCCGACCATGCCAAAGGCGGCGATTTGGATGAGGGAGCGATCGAGTTTGTCGAGGGTGCGGCTGAGTTGGTTCAGTTCGGTTTCGAGCCCTTGCTGTTCGGCGGGGGTGAGGTCGAGTTGACCCACAAGGTTACGCAGGGCGTCTTGGGCCTGTTTGTAATGCAGCTCGCCTTGGATAGCGGCAATGTCGAGGAGGGTTTGGTCGAAGTCAGCTTGGGGGATCAGTCGGGACATCGCGTTGAGAGAACAGCACCACTTCTCTATGCTAGTCTGAGTTTTCTCGTGTTAGGTCACTCAGAGCACTCCAAGGAAAAAAGCGTTCCAGAAATGAGCTTTTTGGGTGGCGGGCAA
>JBMYQW010000650.1:0-1690 GCA_049601735.1 Spirulinaceae cyanobacterium | reverse complement strand
CTGCTGACAACGCACTATATGGAAGAGGTGGAGTACTTGTGCGATCGCATCGGCATTATGGATGGCGGTTCGCTGATTGAGTTGGGGACGCTCGCTGAGTTTAAGGCGCGGCATGGCGAGGCGGTGGTGCTGGCGTCCCAGGGCGATCGCCTGGAGTCCCATTTTTTCCCGACGCTGGCGGCCGCCAATGCCCATCTCGAAGCGGCCCGCGATCGCACGGGCATGATGAGCCGCCAGAGTAACCTCGAAGACATTTTCGTGAAGCTGACGGGTCATCAGTTGGATTGATCCCCCTTCATCTTGCTAGCCTGGATGACTGTATCCCCGCTGCCGACAAGCTGTCTATCCACCTATGCCATCCTCTCCCGCTGACCCCCACCTGACCGCTAAGGTTGAAGCGATTCTCTACCTCAAGGGTCAAGCCCTGCCCGTGGGGGCGATCGCAGAACTCGCGGGTTGCAGACGCAAACAGGCCCAAGCGGCCCTGCTCGAACTCATGGATGACTACCTCCATCGTGACGGAGCTCTAGAAGTCGTCGAGACGTCTGGTGGCTACAGCTTGCAACTCAAGGCTCAGTTTCAAGACCTCTTGCAAAACCTCGTACCGGCCGAGCTAAAACTCGGGGCCTTGCGCACCCTAGCGGTGATTGCCCTCAAGTCCCCCCTGGTGCAGACAGAACTCATTGACTTGCGAGGCAGCACTGCTTACCAACACGTTCCTGAACTGGTCGAGCTGGGCTTTGTGCGCAAACGCCGACAAACGGAAGGGCGATCGTTCCTGCTAGAAGTCACGCCCAAGTTTCACCAATATTTCGAGGTCGATGAACTCTCAGAAATCATCGCCCAATACAACACCGAGACCGATGAGTCTCCCCTTGACCTCCCGGATCATTCTCTCCCGGATGTTCCTCCCCTGCCTGCGGGGCAAGCGGCATCTGAGCCAGCATCAGTGCAGCCAGCCGAAACAGATTCATAGAGTACGCCTTGAAAATAATCGTTCTAAGGCATCGGGACAACTGCGCTACAGATGTTTGAGACGATCAAAATATAGCGCGGGTGGTCAGTGAGCTTGTCGAATCTGCATCTTACCCGCCAGCGATCAAGCACATTTCTGGAACAGTTTTTTGCTGGGAATACGCTTAAGCCGTTCCTCGTTATGAGAGGGATATAGTCTGGGCTTGTGCTTGGGGCTGCCGACGTTGGCGCTGATTCCGGTTGAGCTTGTAGAAAATCCGGGTAATCATGTCTCGATGCTCTTCATTCAAGAAGGGGTCTTGCCGGAGAATGCCCAGCAGTTGATGCTCTCTAATGGTCAACTCCGTGACCGTATGAATCTTGCCGTAGATTTCGTAGAGCGTTTCACTGACTTGGGGGGGGTGATTGAGGTTTAAGTAGTTCAACATTGCACCAACTCCGGGTTCGTTTAGGCTTTTGGGCGAGGTTAGGGGGGTCGTGACCTGCCTCTTGTCCGTAAATATAGCGAGGCGTTGTGAAAAACTTGTGAAAGGTTCGCCCTAGATCGCGGCTCAAATTGGAAAAAATGCTTAAGGAGCCCCTAGGTGGATGCGTATTTATGCAGATAGCTTATGCAGCTAACCGAGGTCGCTGATTCATGCAACCCCATTCATACAACTAAGAGCACTCCAAGGAAAAAAGCATTCCAGAAATGAGCTTTTTGGGTGGCGGGCAA
>JBMYQW010000649.1:0-1695 GCA_049601735.1 Spirulinaceae cyanobacterium | reverse complement strand
AACCCACCCCGGTCATCGCTACGCGAGACCGCCCCTCCCGAGAGGGGATGCTCTGCTAAAAAGTCTCCTCTTGGGAGGAGTACCCCGGAGGGGGGAGGTGGGTCGACCCACTTCGCTTCTTGGAAAAAGTTTCTTCCGCTTTTCTGTCCGCCTTTGGCAGACTCAGACGCTCTGTATTTAACAGTCTTTCTTTACCGATCGCCCGCTCCAAAAGCTCCTCAATTCCCGCCACCGGATGAATTTCAGTTCCCAATTCCGCCGCCACCTCAGCCACCGTCCGATCATCCAGAAAGCAGCTTTCGCCGTGCTTGAGCATCACGGTCGGCAATAGCACACCATCACCCAAGTTGCGATCGCCCAACCCGGCCAGCAGATCCTGGCCCGTCAGCAAGCCCGTCACCGTGATCGCCTGACCCCAATAGTCACTGCGGAGCGGGCAGAGTTTTACCGTTAAGCCCGCCACCTGGTTGAATCGTGCCACCAACGGCTCAAAGGCCTGCGCCACCGCATTGCCCACCACCCAAGTCCAGGTGCGAGGCCCAGGGATGCGATCGGGCAAAATCTCAGCCGCCAACGTCTCAAACTCACTGATAAACTGGCGAATTGAACCCACCCCATTGCCCAATTGGGGATAATCTGCATAATGAGACTCGGTTGGCAAGTCTTGCTGGGCGATTAGAAACCATTCATCCGCCAGCCAAGCAAATGTGCCGCCGAGTTGTGCTTGAAACTCGGCCTGGAGCGCCTGCACCTGAGTAATCACCTCCCTGGCTTTAACTGGGCTAACGGGCATAAGTTGATCCGCCTCAGGGCGAAATCGGGTCAGACCCACAGGCACGATCGCCGCCGAGAGAATTGTCGGCATCTCTCCATCATGAAACTCTGCTAAATCCCGCAGGGTTCGTTCTAAATGCACACCATCGTTGATCCCAGGGCAAACCACCACTTGGGCATGGAGCTGCAACCGTCGCTCCTGAAACCAGCGGAATTGTTCGAGGATCTGACCGGCGCGATGGTTCTTGAGCAGCTGCGCCCGCACGTCCGGCTCGGTCGCATGAACCGAAACGTAGAGCGGCGAAAGGCGCAGTTGCTCAATCCGTTGCCATTCGCTAGGCGGCAGATTGGTCAGGGTGAGATAACTGCCGTAAAGAAAGCTGAGGCGATAGTCATCGTCTTTGAAATACAAGCTCTCGCGCTTACCCGGTGGCTGTTGGTCAATGAAGCAAAAGGGGCAATGGTTATTGCATTGGATCAAGCCATCAAAGAGGGCGGTTTCAAACTCTAAGCCCAGGTCAGCGTCGTAGTCTTTTTCTAGCTCGACTTCGTGGTGTTGCCCCACCGCATCCACCACTTCCAGCTCTAGGATTTCATCGGCACAGAGATATTGATAATCAATCAGATCGCGGGGTTTTGTGCCATTGATCGCCACGATCGCATCCCCCACCTCAAAGCCCAATTCGGCGGCGATCGAATCGGGGAGGACGTGGCTAATTTTGGCGGGACGGATTGTGGCGATGCTCATGGTCTCAGAAAAAAATACTCCTCCCCAGAGGAGATTTTTAGCTCAACGTCCCCTCTGGGGAGGGGCGGTCAAGCGCAGCGCCGACCGGGGTGGGTTCGGGGCTTTGGCTACCCCAAAGATATTCTTTAGTCTAATTCTGACGCTTTACGCTCGGCAATGCGCAGCTTCGCCGA
>JBMYQW010000648.1:0-1695 GCA_049601735.1 Spirulinaceae cyanobacterium | reverse complement strand
CGCCTAAGTTTACGCTGATGGTGGGCATTGCCCACCAATTGAGGGCTTCGGCTTTCGTAAAACGCCCTAACCACCGCTATCACGACCCTAAGAACCATTGCGCCAAGAGAAAACTCAACCCGGCAGACCCCAAAGGCACGGTGAGATTATCAATCCCCCATTGGGAGAGGGCTTCGAGCAGGGTGGCAATGAGGCCCACCACGATCGCAATCCCCCACACAGCCAGGGAAACGCCAAACACAACCGTTAAGAGCAAACCCGTCACGAGGGTGCTAGCGATCGCCATCGCCGCCGAGCCCTCCCAACTTTTGGTACTGCCCCAAACTTGATAGTGGTGTCGTCCCCACCGCTGCCCGCAGACCGCAGCCAAACCATCCCCCCAGGCCATGACCAAAATCCCGATCACCCCATAGACAAAATGCGGTGGCATAAAGACCGCCGCCACCGCCCCAATACTCACCGCATAAAAGAACGTGCCACCGCTTTGGCGACCGACGCTATTGAGGCTGGGTAAGATCGGCAGCACATAAGAGGTTAGGGCGATCAGCGCCGCCAGCACTGATGCCACCAGAATCAGCCAGCGAGGAACCGAAAAGCCCCAGGCCAAGAGCATGACATTACCCGCGCCAATATGCACCACCTTGCGGGTAATTTCTGGGCCGGTTTGGGGCAGTTTGCTCAGACCCTCCGCAATGCCCGTTAGCAGGGCCAGGTAAGCAAATACTGTGCCGAGGGTGAGATAGGGAGAGTCCAGCATTGTAAAAGCGCGTTACTCCTAGCGGGACTGCCGGATCTGTTGACGCAGTTCCTGCAACGCCGGGCTGCGACCCACAGTCTTACTCCGCGCGAAGACAGTAGCGGCCAATTCCACAATGGGAAGATTGGGCAGACTCGGACTCGCTGAAGCCAGATGATATTGGGATGCTTGCAAGACATAAATCCGCAACTGCTCTTGTTCACAAATCCAAAGTTCAGGAACCCCCAGACTCAGATAAGCACCCATTTGGGTTTTGGAGGTGACATCCACTTCGATCGCTAAGTCCGGGGGCGGATCAATCGCCAGATCAATCCGCTCTTTGCCGACCATGCGTTGGTGATTTTGAATATAAAAGCAGTCATCCGGTTCAATACCGTAGCCCAGCGTGGGATTCTTAAACGTCGTTGAACCAAAACATTCACAATCAATCCCTAATTCTTCCAGGATGATTTTGACGATATCTCCCAAGATTGATTTGGCGCGTTCATGCTGGGGAAGGGGCATCCGGATCTCTAAGACAGTCTGGCTATAGGCAATTCGGGTGGAGCGATGTTCTCCCAACTCGCACAAAATCCGTTCAAAGGCTGACCAATCCAGATCCTGTATGCGGAGGCGTTGACCTGGTGGTACATCAAGTTGTTGGAGTTGTAGGGTGACGGGCATCGCGCCTCGAACGGTGGGGACTGCTCTCAAATTCTCGTGGGCTTAGGGCGTGTCATCAATTAACCTCAGAATCTTTAGGGGACAAGGGATGGAGCGCCCGACCCAAACAACAGGAAAAGGAGCTGTATAACTGTCATAGTCAGAGTTTGAAGTTTAAATGATAACAGCTCCTAGCTTACCGCTGATCGCCCCAGCGCGAGGGGGTGAACTTGCTGGAGAAAGTTGCGATCGCCCCTAAAATTACGATACAAAAAGCACCAGGAACCCCTGAAAAA
>JBMYQW010000647.1:0-1697 GCA_049601735.1 Spirulinaceae cyanobacterium | reverse complement strand
GGTGGGTCGGCCCACTGGAACTCCCACCAGGAAATGAATACAGCCTTAAGTTCACACCAGTGGTTTCAAACCCTCCCCTACAGGGTCTAGGGCAACCATCGGCGCTACCGCCACCCTCTCCCAAAAATAACGCTCTTTACAATCTGGTCTGGATTTATATATGACCTTTAACATTCTGAGTTTGGACGGCGGTGGCATCCGGGGCATCTTGAGCGCCCAACTTCTGAGCCACGTTGAAGCGGTGCTGCAAGCACAAACGGGCAAGCGGCTCTACGAGTATTTTGATCTGATCGCTGGCACGTCCACGGGCTCCATTTTGGCCGGGGGTCTGGCGGTGGGCAAAAGCGGGGAGCAACTGGTGCAGCTCTACTTACGCGAGGGGCGACGGATTTTCCCGTACACCGGAATCAAGAGTTATTTTTCGCCGCAGCGATGGGGCTTGGTACTGCAACATGGGTTGTCTGCGCCGAAGTTTAGCCACCAGGGGCTGCGGCAGGTGCTCAGAGAGCAGTTTGGTCAGCGACGACTAGAAGAGTTGAGCGATCGCGCCCCCAAACTCCTTATTCCAGCCTACGACACCACCGCCCGCCAACCGATTCTCTTTAAGAGTTGGGAGAACAATGCCTACGCCGGAACCCGCCTCTGGGAAGCTGCCCTTTGCTCTGCCTCTGCGCCAACGTTCTTCCCCTCCTATCCGCTCAAGCTCGAAGGTAAAGTCCATTCGGTGGTGGATGGCGGCGTTGGGGCCAATAACCCCGCGAGTTGTGCGATCGCCGCCGCCCTCAACCTCGGCTACCCGCTCAAAGAGATTCGTTTGCTCTCCATCGGCACCGGTCAGGGGCAACAGCCCTATCCCTACCAAGACACGCGCCATTGGGGTGCTGCTCAATGGGCCAAGCATATTTTGGATCTAGTGATGGCGGCCCCCATGGATCTTGTCGCCCAAACGGCGGAGCAAATGATTACGCTTGGCAACCGCTACCCCAACCATTACCTGCGTCTGCAACCGGAACTCTCCACGAGCTATCTCAATCAGATCTTGGATGCCGAGCTGCGGGCTGCCCTTAAGCCCTATGTCTCTAAACGTCCCACGATCAATGAGGCGATCGACGACGCCCGCCCAGCGAATCTCCAGACGCTCATTGCCCTGGCAACGGGCTATTTCCGCAATCAACCCTTGATCTACCCGGTGGGCTATCGTCAGCCCAAGCAGATGAGCCTCACTGAAGCCGTCCAGGTCTGGATTAGCAGTACAGTGCTCTCCGAGCGAGATGGGTTTGCGATGACCGAATGGCGCTGAGGTTGTGGTTTGAGTGATCTTAAAAAACTATCCGCCCCCACCGATCGTGTCGATGGGGGCGGTCTAGCGGTCTTATGCTGCTGTCGATGGCTCGACTGCTGAGAGGAACTCTAGACGAATCTAGCGAACAGCCTCAGCACACAGCCAACCACCAACAAAAAGACCTTTGATACTACTACTTCCTTCCATCGGCATCACCTCCTGTGCTCTAAACGATTCAATTTCAAAGTTACATCCATGAATTTAGCGCAATCGTCAAAAAAAGGGCAAGGCCTAATAATGACCTTGCCCTTTTCGATTGAGACTGACGAGGGCGCAAGCGTTTATCCGTGTGAACTTAACGCTGTATTCATTTCCTGGTGGGAGTTCCAGTGGGCCGACCCACCTCCCCCTACGG
>JBMYQW010000646.1:0-1747 GCA_049601735.1 Spirulinaceae cyanobacterium | reverse complement strand
GGCTATACAGCACCCTACGAGGTACATTCTTTTTGGCAAATCTCCTTAAACCTGGAAATTCTTAAAACCGAAGATTTTTGCGTATCTACTTAATCAATCATTCTAGATCGATTGAAGTGGGTTAGCAAATCTCTGATCGCCAAGAATCAAAATATATAGATTTATATAAAGAGATGTGAGCGATCTGAAACTTCTCGCTGAGAATCATGAGCTAAAAATCACGCTATCGTGTGATCTCATCCCTTGGTCAATAGAGAACATTGGATGTACACATTGAATCCGGTGTGATTTTGAGAATCGGAACGGAGAGTTCTTATCTGAAATTTTCTGTTCAAGGTCAGGACTGAATCCCTTTCCGAGAGAGATGTGGCGATCGCACGGCAGAGCCAACGCTAACCATTCCCCAGCGATTATGGGGTCTGGTTCGTCCGCTGCTGATGTTGAGACGATCGCCGAATCAGGAAGAGTACTGGGTTGAGTGTACTTATATTAAAAAATATTACAAAGGGCAAAAAAGTCTCCCTCGACCAATCCCTCAACTCTTTTGTTGTTTAAATATGCCCAGTTTGAGAATGTTTATTAATACTTTGAGTTCTACGCAGCTCTAAATAGAGCGATGATTTTCTTGAGAATATCTACACATAAAATATCAAGCTAATGGCTGTTTTGTGAGGAGTTTTGCAATCGGTTGGTGAGCCTAATTCGGGAGGCAATCTGCTCTAACGGCAAAACCTCACTCGCGCCGCCTTGCTCGATCGCCGCCTTGGGCATTCCAAACACCACACAACTCTCTTGGTTCTGGGCAATGGTCTGCCAACCAAAGGTACGTAACTGCTTCATTCCCTGGGCCCCATCGCGCCCCATCCCGGTCAATAAAACCGCCGTGCCCGCTTGGGGCCAATGCTGGGCCACAGTCTGGAAAAAGACATCCACAGAGGGACGATAAACCGCATCGGCGGGTTCACGAGTGTAACGTAGGCTTTGGTTCGGGCGCAAGATGAGGTGGTCATTCGTGCTTGCAATCAGGACTTGACCCGGTGTGGGGCGATCGCCGTTGTGCACCAGTCTCACGGGGAGTAACGACCCGCCCCCCAACCAGTGGGCTAAACCGGCCGCAAACTGCTCATCAATATGCTGAACAATCACGATCGCGGCATTCAAACTAGAGGGGAGTTGACTCAAAATCTGGTAAAGCGCACGGGGCCCGCCTGTGGACGCCCCGATCACGATCAAGGGGGGAAGCCGTTGTTGCAGCGCAGCGACTCGTGGAGCAAGAGGTGGATTGGTAATTTGTGGCTGGGTGGGTTGAACCAACTTGGCAACGGTTTTGATTTTATGGAGTAGAGCTTGGACATCACCAGGGCCAGGCGTTTTCACCACATCCAATGCCCCATATCCCATAGCCTCAAAGACCAGCGTTGTGTTGCGCGTGATGCTGGCCGTCACAATCAGGATGGCGCAAGGAGATTGCCGCATGATTTGCTGCGTTGCTGCCACACCGTTGAGGTCGGGCATATTCATATCCATCAAGATCAAGTCCGGGCGTTGCCGAGCAGTGAACTGAACGGCTTCAATCCCCGTACGGGCGACCCAGAGCAGTTGGTAATCGGGGATGGGCGCGATCGCTCGCCGCAGGGACTCAATGGCAATTTCCGTATCGTTGGCAATGGCGAGCTTGAGCATGAAGAATAGGGGGGGAGCTGACCCGACGGATGTGGTTTAGTCTGGATTCTCTATCGGGCAGGCG
>JBMYQW010000645.1:0-1749 GCA_049601735.1 Spirulinaceae cyanobacterium | reverse complement strand
GGTAAGAATAATGCCCCAGAACCATCTTGATCCGGGGCGGGCGAGACGCCCGCGCTACGGAACGCAATTTTACAACTCGCTCCTCTTTAACCATGCAAACCCTCCCTCAAAAAACTCAATCCTACAGCCGCCAAGATTGGCAAAACGGCTATGAATCCCAACCTCAGGAAATTGATTACTGGGTTGAAGAGATTACGGGCGCAATCCCTCCCGAGCTTCAGGGAACCTTATTCCGCAATGGCCCCGGTTTGATGGACATTAACGGTGAGCGGTTTCATCATCCCTTTGATGGCGATGGCATGATCTGTGCCTTTACCTTTGATCAGGGCCAAGTGCATTTTCGCAACCGTTATATTCGGACGGAAGGGTATTTAAAAGAGCAAGCCGAGGGCAAAATTTGCTATCGGGGCGTGTTTGGCACGCAGAAAGCCGGGGGCTGGTTGGGGAATCTGTTTGACCTCCAACTCAAGAATATTGCCAACACGAATGTGATCTATTGGGGCGATCGCCTCCTGGCGCTCTGGGAAGCTGCCCTGCCTCACCGTCTCCAGCCCGAGACCTTAGAAACGATCGGCTTGGATGATTGGGATGGCATTCTCAAAACCAGTGGGGCGTTTTCGGCCCATCCCCGCGTTGATCCCTATTCTGAACTTGATGGGGGCCAACCCTGCTTGGTTAACTTTGCCCTCGACGCCGGGCCGATTAGCAAGCTCCATCTCTACGAATTCGATCCCCAGGGCAAGCTATTACGGCAACAGGTGCAGCCGATTCCTGGGTTTGCCTTCATTCATGACTTTGCGATCACGCCCCATTACTATCTCTTTTTTCAAAATCCGATCGCCTTCAATCCCTTTCCGTTTCTCTTCGGCTTCAAGGGCGCAGCGCAATGCATCAGCTTCCAGGAAAATGAACCCACCAAAATTGTGATCATTCCTCGCGATCAAAGCTCCGGTGAACCGATGCGCACAATTCCGGTGCAAGCGGGCTTTGTTTTCCACCATGCCAATGCCTGGGAAAACCCTGACGGGACGCTGGGTCTCGAATCCATTTGCTATGATTCTTTCCCCGAGGTCGAACCGGATGCTGATTTTCGGGAAACCAAGTTTGAGACGCTAGCGCCCTCCCTGCTCTGGCGCTTCACGATTGACCCCCAAGCCCAGACGGTGGAGCGGGAGCAGCGCGATCGCCGCGCGGTCGAGTTCCCCACGCTGCATCCCCAATGGGCCGGACGTCCCCATCGCTACTGCTACCTCGCCGCAGCCGACCAAGTGGGCGAAAATGCCCCGTTGCAAGGTCTCATCAAGTTTGACAACCAAACCGGTGAGCAGGAGTTTTATTCCTTCGCGCCGCGCGGCTTTGCTAGTGAACCGGTGTTTGTGCCGCGCGGTGCAGGCGAAGCGGAGGGCTGGGTGATGGTGCTGGTCTACAACGCTGAACGCCATGCCTCGGATCTGGCAATCTTTGATGCGGCGAAGATTGCGGCTGGCCCGGTGGCAACAGTGCATCTGAAGCTGCACATTCCCTACGGACTCCATGGCAATTGGACGCCGGAGACGTTTTTGGCCACCGCGTAATGTCTGTCCAACTCGCTGTCTCTTCATATCTTTGCCCGATGCAGGTTTCAGTTTGTGAAATGGGGCGGTGGGTTGTGGGGAGCTTGGATTAGACTGTGCCCATCATTTTTGTATGGATTGAGGGGCCCCCTGATGTCTGGGCGCTGGGTTGTCGTGGGGGCGTTGGTTTTGGCGA
>JBMYQW010000644.1:0-1774 GCA_049601735.1 Spirulinaceae cyanobacterium | reverse complement strand
CCAATATTGAATACCGTGGTCCTGATCCACATTGACCACCTGTACCAATTCAGCACAGAAAGCCGCATAATTGTCGTATTGCCCCTCGTCTAGCCTTCCGTTTCCATCCAAATCCATCCAACTGGGCCAGCCCGTGATGGTCTCCCAGAGCGATAACCCCAAGCGCAAACTGGCCTACACCTGGGAGATGATCCAGGTGAGTGAACCGGAACCCACTTGGGTGGGGGTGAATACCAACTTGCCCAACCGCATCGTGAAGGCGGCCTTGGGCGATCGCCTCTTCCCCGAACTCGCTAACCGCTACAGCCAGGTGGCCAGCGAGGTGAAATATGGCACTGAGGGGCGCAGCCGCATTGACTTTCTGCTCACCGATGCAGCGGGAGAACAGCCCATCTACGTGGAGGTGAAAAACACCACCTGGGCGATCGAGGGCTGTGCTGTGTTTCCCGATACAGTCACGACGCGGGGTCAGAAGCACCTCCAAGAGCTAATGGCACTCCCCAGCTCGGCTCAAGCGGTGATGCTGTATTTCATCAATCGCGGCGACTGTCCGACCTTTGCACCGGGCGATCGCGCCGATCCCAAATACGGTGAGTTGTTTCGGCAGGCGATCGGCCAAGGGGTCGAGATTTTGCCCTATCGGTTTGAGATGAGTCCGGCTGGCGTCCGCTATGTGGGACTCGCTACCACAAAATTGCAGCAGCCACCAAATTCTTAACTTAACTTTCCGAAACATAAGCCAATCTGCTATCTTAGGTGGGTCTTGCGACAGTGTTGATAGGGATGGGGATCAACAAAAAACCAGAAGGGATCGCAGACGAGTTTCAATCAGACTTTTACTCCTTACACAGTTAAGTTAATGCAAACGGTTCTTACTTCTTTCCGCTCACGGGGCCAGCTCATGGCAGGTCTGCTGACGGCAGGCTGCGTCAGCGTGCTGGTGGGATGCGCCAATTCCACACCCAACGTTACCCCCGTCAAGGCACACCTCCAAGCCGAGGCGAGTGCCCGTTTTGCACCGAGCCAAGCCCGTGCGGACATTGAGATTGACCCTGATTTTCATCAGATTACTGGCAAGAACGTCTCGCTGTATCTTCCCAAAGGCTACGAAGGGGGCAACCCTCAGCAAGATATTGAAGCCGTGGCCCAACAACTCGAAGCGGCGGGGGAAGACCATGAAGACTTGAGCAAGGCCTTGCGCGAAAGTGAGCAGCGGGTGGCATTGATCGCCTTTGATAGCGAGGGTGATGAGGAGGGTTTTGTCACTAATGTCAATGTTTCACTGCAAGCGGCAGTTACAGGTAAACCCCTGTCGGTGTTTATGGAAACGATGCAGGTGAATCTAGAAGACCAAGGGTATGCGATCGGCGATCGCACCACTCCTTCAATCAATGGCCAGTCTGTGGGTCGCTTAGTGGTCGATGTCACGGTGGGCAAAGTCGAGCTAACCCAACTCGTTTATATTTTTGAGGCAGAGGATAGCTTCTGGCTCGTGACCTATTCCACCACGGCCGAAGAATTTACCGATCGCCTCCCTGAGTTTGAGCAGAGTGTGATTACGTTTAACCCCACGACCGCTGGCGATCGTCGTCTAGATTGAAGAAGATTCGAGACTTTTTCGATAAGCGTAATAATGTAGGGTGGGCATTGCCCACCGCAACCCAGTTTTGGTAATTTCCTTTGGCAATGGGCTTGGGCGCGGTCGTCCCAATCTGCCGATTATAGCGGTATTCACTTTGACTAAGTACACTTCCGAAGACGGAATGCCTCCAGT
>JBMYQW010000643.1:0-1789 GCA_049601735.1 Spirulinaceae cyanobacterium | reverse complement strand
AGATGACCAGCGCCCCCCATCGCTTGCAGATTGGCCAAAAGCTAACACGGGGACTTGGGGCCGGTGGGAACCCTGCAATTGGTCAAAAAGCGGCGGAAGAGTCCCGAGATGAAATTTCCCAGGCCCTGGAAGGGACGGATCTCGTTTTTATTACCTCCGGCATGGGCGGTGGCACTGGCACGGGGGCCTCTCCCATTGTGGCGGAGGTCGCCAAAGAGATGGGTTGCTTGACCGTGGGCATTGTCACGCGTCCCTTTACTTTTGAAGGGCGGCGTCGCACGAGCCAGTCGGAAGAAGGGGTCAATGCGCTGCAAAGTCGGGTGGATACTCTGATTGTGATTCCCAACAACAAGCTGCTCTCTGTGATCGCTCCGGAAACTCCGGTACAACAAGCCTTCATGGTGGCCGATGACATCTTGCGTCAAGGGGTTCAAGGGGTTTCAGACATTATTCTGATTCCGGGGCTGGTGAATGTGGACTTTGCCGATGTGCGAGCGGTGATGGCCGATGCTGGGTCAGCTCTGATGGGCATTGGGATTGGTTCGGGTAAGTCTCGGGCCCGCGAAGCGGCGCAGATGGCGATTTCTTCACCCCTGCTCGAATCTTCCATTGAAGGGGCTAAGGGCGTGGTCTTCAACATCACGGGCAGCAGCGACCTCACGCTCCACGAAGTCAATACAGCAGCTGAAACCATCTACGAAGTGGTTGACCCCAATGCCAACATTATCTTTGGCTCCGTGATTGATGAGCAAATGCAAGGTGAACTCAAGATCACTGTCATTGCCACAGGGTTCAATGGCGAGGGCATGAAAGCCCCAGCCAGCAGCCGCAGCAAGCAAGGTAAAGCACCCGGTCTGCGTCAGCCGGTAATGAATCCAGCGGATGCCCTGCCGAAGCCGCCTCAGCCAGAGCCCGCGCCTCCCGCTGAAGCGCAAGCGACGGTACAGACTGCGAACGCTGGAATGCCCCCTGCACCGGCCATGACGCCGTCATCCCCCCCCCTTGCCTCTGACCCCGCGCCTGCTGCGAATGGTTTAGATATTCCTGAGTTTTTGCAGCGGCGACGGTTCCCCCGTCGTTAGCGGTAGAGCCGGATGAAAGTAGCGCGGGTTCTGACGATCGCGGGCTCCGATAGCGGTGGTGGTGCGGGGATTCAGGCGGATCTCCGCACGTTTGCCATGCATTGTGTCCATGGCATGAGCGCCCTGACCTGCGTGACCGCCCAGAATACGGTGGGCGTTGAAGGCGTTGAAGCGATTTCCCCCACCATGGTCAAGGCGCAGCTCCAGGCGGTTTTGACCGATATTGGTGTGGATGCGGCTAAGACCGGGATGCTCCTCAATGCCGAGATCATGACAGCGGTGGCGGAGGTGCTAGACGCCCAGCCGATCGCCGCCCTAGTGATTGATCCGGTGATGGTCTCTCGTACCGGGGCGGTGTTGATTGATCAAGCCGCGATCGCCACCCTACGTGATCGCCTCTTACCTAAGGCGTTGATTACAACCCCCAACCGCTATGAAGCGCAGATTCTGGCTGGGATGACGATCGATACGCTGGCGCAAATGCAGCAAGCGGCTCAAGTCATTCAGGGGCTCGGCCCGCAAACGGTCTTAGTCAAGGGCGGGAGCCTCGCAGATGACTTGCAGGGCACGGATGTTTGGCTTGATGGGGAGCATTGTGAAGTCTTGACCACAGAACGGGTGGTAACGCCCCATACCCACGGCACGGGCTGCACCTTGGCGGCGGCGATCGCCGCCAATCTGGCCCAAGGTACGACACCGCTAGAGGC
>JBMYQW010000642.1:0-1805 GCA_049601735.1 Spirulinaceae cyanobacterium | reverse complement strand
GTTCTCGACCAGATCACCAAATATTGGGTCAAGACCTCGTTTGCGGCCCTAGGCGATACCATCCCCCTGCTGCCGGAGGTGTTTCACTTCACCTACGTAGTCAATACCGGGGCAGCCTTTAGCCTCTTTGCGGGCGGGGTCGCCTGGTTGCGCTGGCTCTCCCTCATCGTCAGCGTGGGGCTGATGATCTATGCGCTGGTGAGTCCCCGCTGGCTACTCATCGAACAATTCGGTTTCGGCTTCATTCTCTCTGGAGCACTGGGCAACGGCATTTGTCGCTTTTTGTATGGTTATGTGATTGATTTTCTCGATTTCCGCCTGATTAACTTTCCCGTCTTCAACTTGGCAGATGTGTTCATTAACATAGGAATTGCCTGCTTGCTGTATCTGTCCTTCCGACCCCAGCCCGCCAAATCCTAAGCCTGTCCCATCATGACCAGCAACCCCCTGACTCAGGTCGTCACGCAATTTGTCCAGCGCGTCAACAGTGCCTTGGCGATTAAGCCCACGGCAAGGGTTCCCGAACTCTTGGTGCAGCAGGAGGGGGAGGAGGAGGCTCAAGTGCATCCGCTGGTGGGGGACTATTATCGGCTCGGGCGCAGTTCCCAAAACAGCGATATTGTCGTCTCAAATCCGGTCGTCAGCCAAAAACATCTCTCCCTAACCCGCGACCCTAAGCGCCCGAACTCCTTTTTGCTCAAGGATGAAGGTTCGACCAATGGCGTCTTTCTCGGGCGACGACGGCTGCGAAAACTGCTGCTGCGCCATGGCGATATTCTGACCCTGGGCCCGCCGGAACTCGCCAAGGGGGTACGCCTCCAGTTTTACAACCCGCCACCCAAATGGGTCAGAGCGATTCAATATAGCCTCTACGGCGTGGGCGGTCTGACGGCGCTCGTGACCCTGGGCATTGGTATTGAATGGTTCAAAATTCCGGTCTATCCGCTGCCGCCAGGGGTGGAAGGCCCGGTTGTGGTCTATGCGCGGGATGGGGTGACGCCCCTGCGAGAGTTGCCGAGCCGATCGCACCAGGAACTCGATCGCCTGGGTGACTTTTCCCCCTATCTGCCCCAGGCGGTGATTGCCTCGGAAGACAGCCGCTACTATTGGCATCTGGGCGTTGACCCCCTCGGCATCCTGCGGGCGGTGATCATTAACCTGCGCAGCAACGATATTAGCCAGGGCGGCAGTACTGTGACACAGCAGTTGGCCCGGAGCCTCTACCCGGACTATGTGGGACGGGAAAACAGCGCCAGCCGTAAGATCCGGGAGGCGATCGTCGCCCTCAAGCTCGAAACGTTTTATAGCAAGAATGAGTTGTTGCGCGTCTATCTCAACCGGGTTTATCTGGGCGTGGGGAGTTATGGCTTTGAGGATGCGGCTCAGTTCTACTTTGAGAAGTCGGCGGCGGATCTCACCATTGAAGAGGCGGCGGCCCTGGTGGCGATCTTGCCCGCGCCCAACAGCTTTAACCCTGTGCAGGACTACCAAACCGCCATTGGCCTGCGCAACCGCATCATTGAGCGCATGGCTCAGATGGGCATGATCTCCCAGCAAGAGGCCAACCGGGCGCGGCGATCGCGCATTGAGGTGAGCCCCACCGCCGAGCGCACCCTCAGCAATACGATCGCCCCCTATTTCTATAGTCATGTCTTCGATGAGTTACGCTTTCTGCTCGGCGAAGGGTTGGCGCGAGAAGGGAATTTTATTGTCGAAACCGGGCTTGATCCCGAGAAGCAAAAATTAGCAGAAAAAGCCCTGCGCAACGCTGTTGAGCAAGATGGCGCGCGGGTGAATTTTGAGCA
>JBMYQW010000641.1:0-1806 GCA_049601735.1 Spirulinaceae cyanobacterium | reverse complement strand
CGGGAGATGTCGGGGGGCTGGTCCCCTGACAACCGGGTTTGACAACGAGAGGACTGATGCTTTGAAGGCTGCGATGATGGCGTTTATCCAGAACTCACGTTAATTAGGCTCCAACCGTCGCACATATCGCTCGAACCAGAGCCCGGCGACAATAATGCCAAACCCGCAGAGAAAGAGCACTAATGCCTTGGCCAAGAGTCCGGTGTCGTATTCGAGCATCCGGGCCATGATCTGTACGACCAGCAGCAATGTGCCCCACCAGAAGCCGCGCCGCTGACCGCTGCCCAGGGCTTCCCGCAGGAGGGCGATCGCCACCAAGACCAGCACCATGTTGATCCACAGGGGAGCCAACACCACCAGTGGCCCGGCCCCACTATGCCAGAGCAAGATCCCCCCCAGACTCAGCACCAACAGACCAAAAGCGGTGCTGGTGAGTTCGAGCCGCCAGATTGTTCCCTGGCGCAGCCCCAGCCGCCACCAGAGCGCCAGAGTGAGCAGGCTGAAGCCAACGAAATTAGCCAGGGGTGCGACCAAGTCCGGGTTAACGGTGGCAGCATCAAAGCTAGGGGCGGTTTCCCACCAATAGTGAAAGGCAAAAATACTACTCCAGAGGCTCAGATAAGCCACGGCGAGGTTGGGGGCCAGATGGGGCCAGCGGCGATCGCGGTAGGCCCAGAGCAATAAAGGCATGACACAAGTTGCCGCCACCATCAAGTAGGGGACTAAGCCATTTTCATCCCACGCAGCAATCTGAATCGCCCGTACCAGATCCACCTCAAACACAACGCCCACAAACACCAGGGTCAACCCTGCCAACCAGCGGGAGCGACACCAATAAGCTAAGGGGCCAAAGAACGCCAGACTCAGCAACGGAAAATAGGCCAGAACGCTATTCCACAGGGAGGGCGTATCCGTGGGTAAGGCGACAAAGTCCCCTTGCATCACCAGCACCATGGCCAGCACCCCGAGGGAAGTCAGCCGCAAGCTATAGGCCATCACCAACACCGCCAGACCCCAGACCAAAAATAGCTCATGGATATTGCCCGTCTGGTGGAACATCTGGGAAAAGAGGGCGATGTTTGCACCAATCAGCAGCCCGCCGAGCAAGAGCAGCGCCTGGCCCAGCCGCGATCGCCCTTCATTCCGACCATCGCGCCAGAGAATAAACCCACCACTGTTGATGCCCACAAACAGGCTCATCATCAGCATCACCCGACCCCAGCGGGGCCAGGCTTGCCAGTTGGCGGCGACAAAGGTGATCGCGGCCAAGCCCAGCAAAATGCTGCCGAGCCCTAGAAGCACCAGCACAAAGCGGTTTCGTGCCACTGTCTCCAGTTGGTCAAACTGGTAACGATCGCTCAGTTGGGCAAAAATATCGGGGCTAATCAGCGCCTCATCGCGCCATTGCTGGGCTTCCTGGCGCAGTTGCTGGCGGAACGTTTCTGAAACCATGACCCTCTCAAAAAAGTTGATGTTGGCTTCATTGTGTCCGGGTGGCAGCCGACGGTTTCGCAATCGCTGTGCCAGTTTGTCAGATTGAGGAGAAAGCGGGCGATCGCTCAGAGACGAACAACGTCATTGCAAAGGTTGGCCTGTGACAATTCCACTAACTTCACAATGCCCTCGCTTGATTTCCGCTCGTTCAAATACTCGCAAGCATAGGGTCGGCACGAAAAACAAAATGTTGCACTCCAAACCCAGATTAGTGGTTTGTCAAGGCTGAATTTTAGGATCGTTTTGAATATCCAAAAGCTAAGGCGATTTCTGGAAATGAATATACCAACCCAAGCTGAGATGGTGCGTTAC
>JBMYQW010000640.1:0-1807 GCA_049601735.1 Spirulinaceae cyanobacterium | reverse complement strand
GGGATAACATTTGAATCACTATCCAAACGCTCAAAGCCCCCTTAGTAAGGGGGCCGGCGTAGCCGGGGGGATCTTGACACCAGAGAGTTTGCCGTCTCATCAAAAATCAAAATAAATATATTGTGTGCCGCCCTCCGGCGCGAGGAGCCAGACCGCCAAGAAACCCAGCGGCACCAAGACCAGCTTGAGATGCCAATTCAGCTGCAACTGCAAGCCGCGCTGGATTAGGTAGGCGATCGCCATCAACACCAGCACCAGCAAGATCAGCCAAGCCAGGTCAACCCGCGCCAAGCCCAACGCCTCTGCATACACCTTCTGGGCAAACTGGGCATCGCCCCGCGCGCCAAACAAATGGCTCACCACCCAGCCGGATTCCCTGAGGTTGGGCAGCCGGAAGAAAATCCAAGACAAAAAGACAAAGCCCTGGGTCAGCAGCCAAGCCAGCAGCGTTCCCGGCAGCGAAGCCCAGCCGCTGCTCGTCCCGTCCAAATTCTGTTTCGCCTGATAATCCGTGAGACGATGGGCGATCAGCGCCAGTCCGTGCAAGATGCCCCAGACCAGATAGCCCCAGGCTTCCCCGCTATTGGCATCGATATGCCAAATCCCTGCGATGAACATGATCAACCAGAGGTTAAAGCAGGTGCGCCCCAGGCTCTGTCGAGAGCCCCCGAGGGGAAAGTACAGGTAGTTGCGCAGCCAATCACCGAGGGTCATATGCCAGCGCCGCCAAAAACTGGCGATGCTGGTCGTGAAATAGGGAAAATTGAAATTCTCGGGCAGTTTAAAGCCCAGAAACAGCGCAGAACCCCGGGCCATATCCACATAACCACTGAAGTCAAAGTAAAGCTGCAAGCCATAGGCCAGCACCGCCAGCCAAAGATCCACGCTACCCGCCCGCGCACTGTTGCCAAAACAGAGATCGACGAAGATGCCCAAGGGGTCGGCGACGAGGGCCTTCTTGAGTGCCCCCGCCGTAAAGAGCCATAACCCCTCGGTGAACTGTTCCACATTCGGCTGGGTTTGCTCTCGAAATTGGCTAATGAAGGGATGAAAGCGGGTGATCGGGCCGGAAACCAGTTTGGGAAAAAAGAACTTATAGGCGGCAAACTCCAGCAAGCTGTCGCTCGGGGGCGCGCCGCGATAGACATCCACCAGGTAGGCAATACTCTCAAAGGTAAAAAACGAGATCCCCAGGGGAATCAAGAAATGCGCCAAGAGCCAGTCATGGGTGGGGGTGAGTCCCGGTAGCCATTGCACCAGACCATCGGTGATCAGCGCCAGATATTTAAACCCCACCAAAAACAGCACATTAAGCACCACACCGAGGGTCAAGAGCGAACCCGTGCGCCCCGTCCAGAGCCGCTGCATTTCCTCCCATTCTTCGTTCGACATTTGGCCGTAGAGCGGGTGGAAGCCCTCACGGGCGGCGGGCGATCGCGCTCCTTGACTCATCCAGCGGGCCAGATAAAAATTCAGCACCACCAACAGCAGCAGCAGCGGCACGTATTGAATTTGCAGCAGGGCATAAAAGCTCAAGCTGCCCAGCAGCAGCAGCGCCAGGCGGCGGCTCTCATTGTTGCCGCCGATCGCCGGATGCCAATAGCCCACGACCAAGAGCACCAAAAATAAACCGTAGAGGGGGTCGAGAAAGGTCATGGAGAGACAGGTTTGAATAATTCATAGGCCGTAGGGGCGGGTTTGAAACTACTGATGTGAACTTAAGCGTGAAATCCTTTATCCTCAAGGCTCCCGTAGCGGCCCACACCCGACCCACCCCGGTCATCGCTACGCGAGACCGCCCCTCCCC
>JBMYQW010000639.1:0-1816 GCA_049601735.1 Spirulinaceae cyanobacterium | reverse complement strand
ACTCCCACCAGGAGCTGAATACAGCGTTAAGTTCACACCAGTGAGGGAAACCCAGTCCCTACAGTAGGAGAATTCTTCGGGTTTAAAGGTCGGATTAGGTATGATTATATTTTACTGTCAGTTCCCTGAATTTTTAATCTACCTGCCAATATTGTGTTTCAGCCCTGGTGAGCGATCGCCCCAGCTTGAGATATTCCATCTTGGCTGCGGCTAAAATATGCTTCATCTGCACCGCTTCACCCGCCTCAGCCGCAATAAACGCCGTATTGAGGGCGATCGCCTTGATATTGCCCCCTGTCACATCGAGCTGACCCAACAGTTCAAAATCCAAATTTTCTGTTGGTGTTTGGGCTGGAAAAGCCCGCTCCCAAATGCGACGCCGTTCCGGTTGTTTGGGATAGGGGAAGCTGACAATAAATCGCAGGCGACGCAGAAAGGCTTGATCGAGATTGTCTTTGAGGTTTGTGGTTAAAATCGCCAGTCCTTGGTAGGCTTCCATCCGTTGGAGTAGATAGCTGACTTCGATGTTGGCGTGGCGATCGTGGCTGTCTTTGACTTGGGTGCGCTTACCGAACAAAGCATCCGCTTCATCAAAGAGCAAAATCGCGCCGCCGACTTCGGCCGCATCGAAAATTTTCCGCAAATTCTTCTCGGTTTCGCCGATGTATTTGCTCATCACGGCGCTGAGATCAATGCGAAAGAGATCCAGATTCAGCTCATGGGCTAAAATTTCTGCCGCTGTGGTTTTACCCGTGCCGCTGACCCCGGCAAACAGCGCCGTCAGTCCCAAACCCCGCTGATTTTTACCTGCAAAGCCCTAGTCTTGATACACCTGCGCCTGCTGCCGCACGTGAATTGTGATCTGATGCAACAGGGACATTTCCCGCTCGGGCAAGATTAAATCCTGCCACGTTGCTTTGACGCGGATGGGTTGAGCCAAGCTTTCGAGTTGCGGGCGAGCCTGGGCGCGGCAAAAGTCCCAGAGACGATCGCCCCAGACTGTTGGTGGAACCCTCTCATCCGCCTGCAATGCGGCGCTGGCGGTCTGAATCAGGGGGGCAGAGAGGCGAAATTGCGACGCCAAGCGAGCCAGTTCGACCTCAAAAGCAGCAGAACGATTGGGCCAAGCCGCCTGCCAGAGCTGGAGTTGCTCACCGTACTGGAGCCCGGAGACCTCGAAGGTCATCATCGTGAGCTGCGAAAACTGGAGCCGCCCATCGGTAATGACTAGAATTGGTACGTTAATCTCGCTCAGAAAGGCGGCGACGAGCGGGGCTGGGCTCCCGGTGGGCGTCGCCAGCGCCGTGATTTCCACACAGAGCAAACAGGGCTGTATTTTCAGCCAGCGTTGCCAACGGCGGAGCAGATTTTGCAGATCGGCGCGATCGCTGGGAATGGCGTCGCTCGGCAGAACATAGCTAGGTCGTTGCAACTTCGCACTCACCTGCTGGGCGATCGCCCATTGAATCTCGCGCAGCGTGCCACAAAGCTGGATGCAGAGGGCAGGGGTCGGGGCAATCTCTGGTGAGGCGATATCGGGAGCAATCTCTGGGGTAGCCTGAAACAGTGCCACAATCTGCTCGAGCAGTGTTTGATGCGAGGGTTGAAGCGGGGACTGCCCCGTCAGCGATCGACTCGGCTGGATAACGGCGGCAACCACCGGATCATGGTATGGCTCCCCCATCAGATAATGCAGCACCGCTTCATCAATTTGCAGTGCCGCGCGGGAGGGTTCGGGCTGGGCGGCCCAATGCACCAGTTGCCAATAGCGCAGCGGGCGACGTTCTGTTACCGCATTCCAATGGGGGTTCTCGAA
>JBMYQW010000638.1:0-1819 GCA_049601735.1 Spirulinaceae cyanobacterium | reverse complement strand
TAGAAGGGCACTACCCCTACAGCAATACTCCAGGTTTGAAAATAGACGGGGTTTAACGCACCTCCACCTGGAGGTGTAGGGCCGGGTCTTGGGCAATCCAACCCACAGGCGCTTGCTGGCGCACCTCAAAGTGCAAATGGCTGGGGCTGATGTCCGGGCGGCCACTGGTTCCGACCGTGCCGATCGCCTGTCCGGCCTCGACCGCTTGACCCATATTGACCGTAATTGAACTCAAATGAGCGTAGCGGGTCTGACGCCCCCCCGCATGGTTAATCACCACCAGTTGACCGTAGTCTCCCTCGGGGCCGACAAAAGCGATCGTGCCCGTCGCCGCCGCTTGTACCGTTGTGCCAACGGGGGCGAGTAAGTCCAACCCACTATGGAAGGATTGCGCCTGTGCCTCCCGCTCATACCAGCCATAGGCCAGACCGCGGGTGAGGGCGATCGCCAGGGGACTATGGGTCAAGCCTTCGTAGCGATCGCCCGCTGCGGAGGGAAGCACGGTGGGCCGTTGGGTACTGCGGGGGATAAACGCTACCGCTTCTGGGTCTCGGCGGCAGCCGTTAACCTCAAAGAGCACATCGGCCCGCACTTGGTAGTCCTTGGCCAGATCATTCCAGGTGGAACCCAACGGCACAGTGATTTGAATGCCGTTGTAGGGCGGAATCAACACCGTGGTTCCTGCTGGTAGCGTGCCTTGGGGCAGACGGGGGTTAAAATGCTGCACCGTGGCCAAGGTGAGGCGATGTTGGGCGGCGATCGCCGCCAAGGTTTCCCCGGCGGCGCTGGTGTGGGGCGTCAGGCGGGCCAGTGCCGGAGCCGCACAGGCGGGAGCGGGTAAGGATTGGGCGATCGCTGGCCTGATTGGAGCTGACCCGATCAGGCTGGGCCAGAGCAACGTACTGAAGAAAAAACAACGAACAAGCATAGGAATTGCTCAAAAGCAGTTTAGGATCTGGATATTAGAGGTTTGGATTCGCGAGGAAAGACATCCTGAAGCAATGACAATAACAATCTCGCTTCCGAATACAGTTTTACCCGACCCCCTACACCCTACCTCCCACTCTATCAAGACAACCAACGTGTTAGCTGGGCAATCGCCCCCGGCAGATAAAACCGACTGTAACCGATCAGATAGATCACCGGAATGGTTACTAGAATCACCCGTGCAGCGATCGTCTGGAGCATCGGCCAAACCCATGGCACGGCCCCGAGCACCAAAAGCATTTCCGCACCCGCCACCCAGTAGCCGTAATGATTCGGATCCCAATAGGAGAGGGGACTGAAAAATCGATAGTTGCTCAAGGGGAAGAAATGGCGATGAGCATCGTCGTTATGCACGGGTAGATCCAGCAGGGAATGGCCGATCATACTCAGGAAAAAAACTAAGCCCCAATGAGATTGCAGTCGCCAGCAAATCACCAGGCCCACGATTGCTACTGGAAAAGAATGAGTCAGGGCAATGATGTTTTGCCAAAAGGGCTGGTAATAGGCCTCCGACCAAATTTCCGACTCGGGCAATCGCTGGAGCAGCTTGGCCCAGGCGTAAAACACAAAGATCGGCAGATCGGGCCCGATCGCCCCAAGGGTAATCGCCGCTGTCGTGCGGGGATGGACGAAGCTGCCAAGCACCGCTAGGTTAAGCACGTAATGACTGGGGGTATTCACCGCGATCGCTCCCGCATAAGAACTAGTAGGAAATCCGTTTTGTCTGCACCCAAAATAAATACCTTGCAGGGCAGGGAAACCCATCAGCGTGAACTGAAGCATGAAACCCTTGATTCACAAATCATCCGTGGCGGCCAAGACCCGACCCACC
>JBMYQW010000637.1:0-1833 GCA_049601735.1 Spirulinaceae cyanobacterium | reverse complement strand
TCTGGGTACTTTTGGACTAATTCAGGATTTGTTTCTTAGAAGTACTTGAACAACATCTGTGGATTTTTCAGGGATGGCTTGTTTCTGTATCAATTAACCTCAGAAGACTCGTCAGTCTCACCTGCCGCAAAAACGTCGGCGGCAGTGAGCTTTAACTCCGGCAAGGCTCTGGATTGAATCATTTCATCTTCCCGAAATTGTTGGACTTGATATTCACTATCAACCAGTTGGTAGACCGAAATCGTGGGACGCTTGGGGCGACCGATATAACGGCTACCACCCAAGCCCAAATAGTCTACAATCCAATATTCAGGAATGGCCAAGCTCTCATAGTCGGCGAGCTTAGTGAGATAGTCATGCCGCCAATTGGTGCTGACCACTTCGATCGCCAGTTGGGTTGAGCGACCGTAACGAATCACGGCCGACTTTTGCCAGTCCGGCTCTTTTTTGAGTGCTGCTTTATCTAAAAGCAATACATCGGGTCGATAGCTCGAATGGGCCAGGGGTGATTTTACAAAGTAGGTGGTGGGCAAGACAAACTGCCGTTGCAACCGACAGAGTTCTAACACCAGCTGAGTTCTTAAAAAAGAAATAATCTCTTCATGGGAGCCCGTGGGCATCATTTCAACAACGACTCCCTGAATGAGTTCAAATTGTGAGCTGGCGGTCTCGTCATAGGTGGCAATAAACTCGGCAAACGTGACCAGTGGTGTCTCCGTTTCGACGGATAATGGAACTGCTGTACCTGCCATACGCATCAACTCCTTGGCGCTTTACACTCAATTGTAGAAACTCCATTCAGAATCTCGATGTCCGTTTACCGCTCCTTGAGCTGAACAGCCCGGTTAAACGCATTCATCGTCAGGGAAATGACCATATTGATCGCCAGATACGTCGCGGCAATGATCAGCATGACATCAATGGGACGACCGGACTGGTTATAGGTGGTGTTCGCCACGTTGTAGAGTTCGGCGTAGGCGATCGCCGCCCCCAAACTGGAGTTTTTCGCCAGGTTTTGGTATTGACTATTGAGCGGTGGAATAATCACCCGCAGTGCCTGGGGAAACACGACCAAGCGCATGGTTAGGTCGGAATGGAGCCCCAACGCTCGTGCCGCTTCCCATTGACCCTGGGCAACCGACTGAATCCCGGCCCGCACAATCTCAGCAATAAAGGCGGCGGTGTAGATCACCAAGCCCACCAGCAGCGCGGCAAACTCCAACGACAGGCGCAACCCATATTGAAATTCTCCCGTCCAAAGACAGCGACTGTAACGGCTGAGGTTGGCCTCGCTCAACGGCTCACTCAGGTTTTCAACGCCGAAGGTTTCTGCGACACAGGTGGTGAATTGCGTCGTAAAGCGTTCCAGGTCTTCGGCATCGAGTTGGGTGGGGTCGGGTTGAATTTCTTGGGGGAAGACCCAGCCCAGGCCGAATACGGTAATGACAATGATGGCGATCGCGATCGCCCATAATCCCCAGGTTTGGTACTGGCCCGATTGGCCTTGCTCCACGACCAAATAAGCCCGCCACCGCCAGAGCAACACCGCGCCCAAAATCCCCAAAACTAAGAGCCCTACAGACACCCAAAGCAGGGGACTTGTCCTGGGCCAGGGGACAAAAATGCCCCGCTTACTGAAATAAAGCGACCCCAAAAATCCCAAGCGATCGTCTGGGAGGGGTAGTTGCGAAAAGACCGCTGAATACCAGAAAAAGAGTTGCAGCAGCAGCGGCGTGTTGCGGACAATTTCGATGTAGAGTTCGCTGCCCTTGCGCAGCAGCCAATTTTCGGAAAATTGAAAGACGCCCACCACAATGCCCACAAGCGTGGTGA
>JBMYQW010000636.1:0-1849 GCA_049601735.1 Spirulinaceae cyanobacterium | reverse complement strand
GGGATTTCCGAAGATTAACCGTAGCGCAGGCGTCCCGCCTGCCTTGGGATAATTAGAAGCGAATACCCCGCAGGGCAGGGAAACCCAGCCCTACATTCAGGTGCATTCTTCGGGTTGAATGGTCGGATTTGGTCTCATCTTGTCACCGCAGATTCTATACACTTTCAAGTGACCCACATTCTGCGTGTGATTAAAACCACCATGGAAGGACATCATCTCGACAAGATTGGCTTTCGGCAGCAACTGATCATTGCGGCGGTGCAGGGGCTCTGCGCCAACCCCACGCAAGACGGCATCGATCCGGACGACCTGGCAGAAAGGGCGGTGGCGATCGCAGAAGCGGTCATCGACAAGAAAAACGCCAAATATGGCGAAGACAGCGGCCCCATGCGCTTGTAAGGTCACTGCGCCTCAAGTCCCAACTTCGCCAACACCGATCGCGTCCCAACCACATGACGCCCTAACCCCAACACCTCAGGCTCAATCCCGAGCGCCAAACCCACCAATTGCGGCAGATGCAAGATCGGCAGATTGAGGGATGCATCGATCACCTGTTCCACTTCCGGTTGCCGCGAGTCGAGGTTGAGGTGGCACAGCGGACAGGGTGTGACGATGCAGTCTGCCCCCGCAGCGATCGCCGCCTGCAAATGCTTGCCTGCCATGCGAAAGGACTGTTCAGTGGCGTAGCTGGAGAGGGGCCACCCACAACATTGGGTGCGTCCCTCGTATTGAATGGGTGTGGCCCCCACAGTCTCAAACACCGCTTCTAAGGAATGGGGGGCGACCGGATCATCAAACGGCAAGAGGCTCTGACCCCGCAGCAGGTAACAGCCATAGAAGGCCGCGCAGTTGAGCCCGGCCAGCGATCGCTGCACTCGTGCTTTGAGGCGCTCCAAACCATAATCTCCCACCAACACCCAGAGCAAATGCTGCACCGAGCCGCTGCCCTGATAGGGTGAGCAGCCCTCTTGCTTGAGTAAGCCATTAACTTGAGCGAAATAGTCTGGTTGGTTCTGTTGGGCCGACTTCAGACGCTCGTCTACATGACCCAACACGCCCTGGCAGGTGCTGCAATGGGTCAGCAGCGGCAAATTCAATTCCTCCGCCAGGGCCAGGTTGCGGGCATTGACCGTATCTTCGAGCAGTTGTGAATCTTCTTTGTAGGTTCCTGAACCACAGCAGGCGGCCTTTTTGAGTTCAACCAGCTCTATCTCGAGGTGGGCGGCGATCGCCGCTGTGGACTGATACAACTCTCGGCAAGCGCCCTGGGCGACACAACCGGGGAAATAGGCATAACGCAGGGAAGATGAGGTGGGCACGATCCAAATTTGGGAGAGCGACAACGGGTTTTCAGTTCCTCTTCATCTTCACCCAACTTGGTCTACCGAGAGCGGGCGACCCAGCTATTGTTAACGGAATGTTGCGAACAGGGGCGTCGCTACAGCGCACCAGGAAATTCACCAACGCGATTCACGATCGCCCCGCTATCCGATATGATCAGGAATGCTAAAAAATTTAAACATTTGAGCCCCAGCGGCTTGAGTTAAGGAAAGGTCAGAATGGATCAAGCTATTTTTGAGAGAATTCAAAAGGTTATTGTCGATCAGCTCGAAGTTCCGAACGAGGACGTTAAACCCGAGGCTAGCTTTGCCGATGATTTGGGAGCTGATTCCCTTGATATTGTTGAACTGGTGATGGCCTTGGAAGAAGAGTTTGATGTTGAGATTCCGGATGATGCGGCCGAAGGGATCGATACGGTGGGCAAAGCGGTGAACTATATTGCCGAGAAGTCTTAATTCTAGGGCAATGCTTCCCGAAACCCATCGATCTTCTTGACTTCTTGGGGTGG
>JBMYQW010000635.1:0-1874 GCA_049601735.1 Spirulinaceae cyanobacterium | reverse complement strand
GGGTGCGGGGCCGCATCCGGGCGGCGAGGGGGTTGTTCATTGGGGATTCCGCCACAGACATGGGGATGACTAACGCGAGGGAGTTGTCCTAGGGAGCGATCCCATTTCATCACAACGGCAAGGAAACAATAAACGTGCTGCCTTCGCCGAGGGTCGATCGCACCGCAATACAGCCGCCCATCCCTTCAACGAGGGTTTTCACGATCGAGAGTCCTAAGCCTGTGCCTCCCGCCCGATTGCGACTCTCATCGAGGCGATAGAACCGCTCAAAGACGCGCTGCTGCTGGGCGAGCGGAATGCCCGGGCCGCGATCGCTCACCTGGATTTGTACCTGTGCTACCAACCGCTTGAGCGTTATCTGGATCGGTTGCGCATTGCCGGCATATTTCACGGCATTGTCAATCAGGTTGAGGAGCACTTGCTTGAGGCGATCGGGGTCAATGTTCAGCACGACTCGCTCATCAGGGGTCGCAACCTTAATTTCGCCCTGGCTATATTGACGCGCCATCTCCACCACTTCCCCAATAAAGTCGTTGAGCACCACCGTTTCCTGGCAAAAATGCAAATGACCGCTATCGGCTCGGGCCAGTTCAAGCAAGTCTTCGAGCAGTTGCACCGTGCGCGTGGCTTCGGATGAGGCGACCGTCAGAGCCTCTCGCTGCGGTTCCGTGAGATTTTGCCCGCGACGGAGCGTACTTTGCAGATATCCCGAGACGATCGTCAGGGGGGTGCGCAGTTCATGGGAAACATGGCCAACAAACTGACGCTGCTGCTCCCAAGACTCATGGAAGCGGCGCAACATCCGGTTAAAGGCGGTTTCTAGGGTTTTGAGCTCGCTGGGGGCATCGTCGAGGGTAATCATATCCTGGCCCAACTGCTCGGCCGAGAGTTGATCCGTTAACTCACCAAAGGCCGTAAGGGGTTTGAGTGACTGACGAATGTAGAGAGCGATCGCCGCGCACATTAGCCCCAACGCCACCACACTGACCACGCCTAAGATCCCGAGCAGGCGATAGAGCATCGTTTGCGCACCGGTGATGTCATGGGCAATGTTGAGCTGGCCCCAGTTGGCTCGGTTGATGATCAAAGGCGTGCCGCACATGACCCAATAGCCATTCTCGACCGCATAGATGCTGGGATAGGGCGTGAGTTCTTCTCGCGCAGCGATCAGGAGCCCCTCTTTTTTGCCGCCCATGGCCAAGGCCTCGGACTGGGCCACGATCTCACCGTCCTGAACGACCCAAATCGAGGTGTCCCCTGTGGAGAGATGGTTGACGGCCTTTTCCAGCGCCATGTTGGGCGTGGTCATGTCGCTGTAGATTTCTACCGTTTCATTAAACCGCTGGGTGAGGTTCGCCACCTGGCGCTTATGGGAGACCACAATCACCTGCTCTAAGTAGACGGCCAAGCCTACGGCGACGACACCTAAGCCCAAAGCCGCCACTACCGTCACACCGACGGTCAGTTGCATTTGCAGGGAGCGGAGCCCCAACCGTTGCCCTAGGGAGCGTAACCGTTGCATTGATGCTGTGATGAGAGAAGATTTGGATGTTGATCAGTGTAGGTGGTGTTTCTGAGAGGGGTGTGAGGGCTGGGTTGGGGCATTGGGCTCTAGCGCGATTGCCGATGCTATATGATTTGAGACTATAATTGCCGTCCTGCGCTTGAATGGGCTGATTAACCCATCACACAGTAGGGGCGGGTTTCACACCGCTGGCGTACACTTAACGCTGTATTCATTTCCTGGGGGAGTTCCAGTGGGCTGACCCACCTCCCCCTACGGGTACTCCTCCCAAGAGGAGATTTAAAATCCCCTCTTGGGAGCTATCCATTACGCAAAAGTCCATGGAATCCTTGCCCCATCTAATGCCTAG
>JBMYQW010000634.1:0-1884 GCA_049601735.1 Spirulinaceae cyanobacterium | reverse complement strand
TCTCGCGTAGCGATGACCGGGGTGGGTTCGGGGTATTTTTGGACTAACCCAGGATTTGTTTCTTATACCATCGAGTGGGCCTTGATTCTTGATTGGGCTCCTGCGATACACCTTCAATTCCCCTTGGGGTCGATTGGAGGTGTTTTTTTAGGGTGAGGGCGATGGTGACGACCGACAGCTTAAGCCCCACCGAATTTCCGGATGGGGGCCAAATGGGTATGTCAAAATTAGGAGCATTGCTCACTTCACCCGCAACTTGAATCCGACTGGATTCGTCTGGAGCATCAAACCTGCCTTCCGCCTCACCCTACCCCTGCCAATTTTCATGCCCTTCCCCTTTTCTTGGCCTCGGCGCTGGCGTCCCGCCTGCAAACAACTCGGACTCCTGAGCCTCTTCCTCACCAGTAACCTACTGCTCCAAGTCCTGAGTCTGCAAAGCACCCAAGCCCACAGCTCCCGCTACTGCATTCTCTCAACTCAGGAAGCCAGCCAGAAAGATCGGCTGCGTCAGGCAGCGGTGCAGGGCGATCGCACCGCCGAGCAGCAATACCAAACCCTGATTCAGCAGCACAGCAACACCCTGGCCCAATGTCGGCAACGGGGCTGGCCCCGCACCCAGGCCATTTGGCTGCGACTCTATCCTTGCGATGTGACGCCGGGTGTTTTAGAGCAAGTCCTCGACCATATCGTCGACAAGGGCTATAACGAGGTCTACCTCGAAGTTTTCTATGACTCCCAGGTGCTCTTGCCCGTCAATGACAACCCCACACCGTGGATTTCAGTCGTGCGCACGCGGGGCCAAGAAAATACCGATCTTTTTGCCCAAGCCCTAGAAAAGGGTCGGGCGCGGGGTCTCAAGATGTATGCCTGGATGTTCACGATGAACTTTGGCTATGCCTACGGCGTTCGTCCCGATCGCCAGCCAGCGATCGCCCGCAATGGCCGCGGCGAAACCAGCATTGATGTGGTTCCCGATGGCTCCCAGGCGTTTATTGACCCGTACAATCCCCAAGCCCAGCGCGACTATTACACCCTCGTGCAGGAGGTGATGGAGCGTCGCCCCGATGGCGTGTTGTTTGACTATGTGCGCTACCCCCGCAGTTCGGGAGCGGCCTCGGTCAGCACCACCGTGAAGGATCTCTGGATTCATAGCCCCGCCGCCCGCCAGGCGCTGCTCGATCGCGCCAGCAACCAGCAGGGACGGGCCTTGATTGAGCGGTTCCTCTCCAGGGGCAGTATTTCGAGCGGGGATGTGCGCGCGGTGCGATCGCAATATCCCGGTGACGGCAGTCCCCAATGGCAGGGTCGCGCCTCCACATCCTACGGCGCAGAACTCTGGAAACTCTCGGTTGCCCATGCTGCTCAGGGCGTCTTGGACTTCCTCAACATGGGCTCACGGCCCTTCCTCAATCAAGGGATACCGGCCGGTGCAGTCTTCTTCCCCGATGGCAATAAAGCCGTGGGACGGGGCTACGACTCGCGGCTCCAACCCTGGGATCGCTTCTCGCCGCAACTGGAATGGCATCCCATGTCCTACGCCGTGTGTAACGGGACGCAATGCATTATCGATGAGGTGCAGCGGGTCTTGGATCAAGCCAACCCCCGGACGCGAATCGTTCCGGCGCTCGCGGGCCAATGGGGTCGCGTGCTCAATCGCCATCCGCCCCTCGAAACCCAGATGGCCGCCTTGCAGCGATCGTTTCCCCAGCTTCAGGCCGTGAGCCACTTTGCCTATTCCTGGCAAGAACCCCGAATTGACCAGGCGCGGCGCTCTTGTCGGTTATGAAGAGGGGGGCGCTGTCCTTGCCATCCGTGTAAACTTAAGCGTAAAACCCTTTATTCACAAGGCTTCCATAGCGGCCCACACCCGACCCACCCCGGTCA
>JBMYQW010000633.1:0-1902 GCA_049601735.1 Spirulinaceae cyanobacterium | reverse complement strand
CGAAGCCATGCCGAAGGCTATACAGCACCCTACGAGGTACATTCTTTTTGGCAAACCTCCCTAGCTCAACAATTCCAGAACCCGCTTCACATAAACAGCCTTCACCTTGTTGTTATGCACAGGCACAACAAAAATTGTGGTATCCCGCTTGAAAATGTGATGACTTCCCGTAATCCGAAAATGAAAAAATGGCGGACCGTAGACCAATTAGCCGGAGCATTAGCCCCCCTGCGCTGACGAGCAGAATCCTGATGGAGTAAAGCATCCTTCTACCTAACCTATGGAATCACAGGGGTTTCAGCCAATTGATTTTTTGTCCTGTACTCAGCCCCCTGATAGGAGGACTTCTACCACAGTCAGAGCCATCGAAACAGCCCGCCGCTCCCAAACAGGCTAAGATAGAGCGTTGTTTTCTCGCAGCTGCGTCCCCATGACCCAACCCAAGACCTGGAGCGATCGCTTTGAAACCGCCCTTCACCCCGCGATCGCCCGTTTTAACGCCAGCATCGGCTTTGATATTGCCCTGATTGAATACGACATTCAAGGCTCCCGGGCCCATGCCAAGATGCTCGGCGAGACAGGGATTATCCCGCAAGCAGAAGCGGAGACGCTGCGCAACGGGCTAGCTCAGGTCTTGGAAGAATATCAAAACGGGACGTTTACACCCGGCGTGGACGCTGAAGATGTGCATTTTGCCGTCGAGCGCCGCCTCACGGAACTTGTCGGTGATGTGGGTAAGAAGCTGCATACGGCGCGATCGCGCAATGACCAAGTGGGCACAGATATTCGCCTCTATCTCCGGGCGCAGATTAAAACCATTCGAGAGCAACTGCGCCAGTTTCAAGCCGTGCTGCTGAATCACGCTGAAACCCATGTGGAAACGCTGATTCCGGGCTACACGCATTTGCAACGGGCGCAACCGTTGAGCCTTGCCCATCACCTGATGGCTTATGTGCAGATGGCCCAGCGGGATTGGCAGCGTCTCGGCGAGATTTACGCCCGCACCAATATTTCCCCCTTAGGTGCGGGGGCTTTGGCGGGCACAACCTTCCCGATCGATCGCCACCTCAGCGCCAAAGAGCTGGACTTTGCGGATATCTACGCCAATAGTTTGGACGCGGTGAGCGATCGCGACTTTGCGATCGAATTCCTCTGTGCAGCGAGTCTGATCATGGTACACCTCAGTCGCATGAGTGAAGAGCTAATCCTGTGGGGGTCAAAGGAGTTCGGCTTCATTCGCCTCAAAGACAACTGCTCCACGGGTTCGAGCATCATGCCCCAAAAGAAAAACCCCGATATTCCCGAGCTAGTGCGCGGCAAAACCGGGCGCGTGTTTGGGCATCTGCAGGCACTGCTGACGCTGATGAAGGGACTACCGTTGGCCTACAACAAGGATCTGCAAGAAGACAAGGAAGCCATTTTTGATGGCGTCAACACGGTGCAAGGTTGCTTGGAGGCGATGACGATTCTGCTCGCGGAGGGGCTCGAATTCCAAACAGAGCGCCTCAACAGTGCCGTTGATGAAGACTTCTCCAATGCCACCGATGTGGCGGACTACCTAGCGGCCAAGGGTGTGCCGTTCCGCGAGGCCTATAACCTGGTGGGCAAGGTCGTGAAAACCAGTCTGGCAGCGGGTAAGCTGCTCAAGGATTTGACTTTAGAGGAATGGCAGGCACTGCATCCCAAGTTTGAAAATGATATCTATGCGGCGATCGCCCCCAAGCAGGTGGTCGCGGCCCGCAATAGTGCCGGGGGAACCGGGTTTGAGCAGGTACGGGCGGCGATCGCGGCGGCGAACGAGAAGGCCCGAGGCGCCGCCCGTAGGAGCCTGGTGGCCCAGGCCGAGACCGGTGCCCGGATGGTCCGGCTCGCGGGGCGCGACGTCATGGAGGGGATCAAGGA
>JBMYQW010000632.1:0-1925 GCA_049601735.1 Spirulinaceae cyanobacterium | reverse complement strand
GCTATCTCATCTCATTTTGCCCATGGTGCAATCCCTACCCGCGAAAACCCTCACCCTGAGCGAACTACGCGAACGGTTTAGGCTGCATTGGGTCAGTGATGATGCGAGCTTTTTCCCAGAATGGCAGGGGCCGTTTCCTGAGCTGACCCTGGCAGAGAAATCGCTGTTGGATCAAACCCGAGCGGGCTTGTTCAATCTGCTCGAATATCCACCACTGCTTGAAGATGTGGTGCGCATGGCGGTGGTTGACCCACTGTTGTTTATTGGTGGCTTTTTTCTCGCGCCGTTTCAGGTGCGATCGGAGCAGTCGGTTACATTGCGAGCTGAAGCGGATGGCATTTTATTCCAGGGAAAAGCTGATACTTTAGTCCTTAAGGAAAAGCTCTGGGTGATGGTGATCGAAGCCAAACGTGCGACCTTCTCCACAGAAGCGGGTTTGCCCCAATTATTAACCTATCTGCTCAGTTCACCCGAAACCGACCAGCCCCGCTATGGGCTGATCACCACCGGAAGTGAATTTGTATTTGTGAAATTGGCGCAACGGGCAGACGGGCTGGGCTACGCGCTTTCTAAAGGGTTTCGACTGCGCGATCCGGGGGAGAACCCGCTTTATCCGGTCTTGCAAATTTTCCGGCATTTGAGTCAGTTGACGATTACCGTCTCCTAACCTTCATTCCGCCGCCCATGCGGCGATCGCCCCCACCAAAAACGCTTGAATATTGTCTTCTTCGTCTTGCCAAGCGGCCAGCTCTCCCGCCTGGTAAGCCGCGATCGCCCGCTCGCGGAGTTCGGGCTGGCGATCGACCTGTTGAATCGCTTGAAAGGCGATGATTTCTTTGGTGCGGGTGTCGGCTTGGGCGATCGCTGTCTCGATCACCTGTTGTAATTGGCGAATGGTCTCGGAATGCTGCATACCAATTGGCGTTCTCGGGCGCTCTGAACAGTTGGGTTGAGTCACAACGATTATGATTATGCCCTCAAAACGTCACCGCCACCCCAGGCAATTCAACCCATCGTTACACTTTAAAAAAACTGCCCCACCCGACCCCACCATGCAAATCACCCTCGACCTCCCGGACGAATATCTCGCTCAACTCCAGCCCGATCTGGAAACGCTGCCCCAACGCATTTTAGAGCTGCTAGTGGTCGAAGCCTACAATGCCCAAACCCTGACCCATGCTGAAGTGGGCCGGATCTTAGGTTTCAACTCCCGCTGGGACGTGGATGCCTTTCTTAAAGAACACCACGCTGATTTACATTACGACGAAACAGATTTGGAGAGCGATCTGGCAACCCTCCAGCAACTTCAGCAGCTCCAGCGGCAAAACTGATGATTGTTGTAGCAGACACCTCGCCGATTAATTATTTGCTGTTAATTGGTCAACTTGAACTGCTCCCTCGTCTCTTTGAGCAAATCATTCTGCCTGATGCTGTTTGTGCAGAAATGCAAAACCCCTATGCTCCCCCCGCCTTACGGCATTGGATTGCCAACCCACCCGATTGGGTAACGGTGCAACAGGTTACTGAAACCGACGTTACCCTCGCGGAGCTTGGCGAGGGCGAGAAAGCCGCAATTACGCTTGCTGTTATGCTTAGGGCTGATTTTTTGATCATTGATGAGCGACTAGGGCGACGGGCTGCCGAGGAACGCGGCCTGCAAGTCATCGGTGTTATTGGCGTTCTAGATAACGCTGTCACTCAGGGCTGGATTGACCTAGACGAAACGATCGCCAAGCTCCGAGCAACCAACTTTCGGATTTCTAAAAAACTGATCCAATCGCTCCAACGCAGACATCGCTGATTATAAAATTTCGACTACTTTGCCCTCACTTGCAAACTTCTTAACCGATTCAATGCCGCCGCCAGTTCCAGTCGCCGAAACAGCGCCAAATCGCCTTGGGGAGAGGAATGCAGCAAATCTAGAC
>JBMYQW010000631.1:0-1938 GCA_049601735.1 Spirulinaceae cyanobacterium | reverse complement strand
GCCGGGGCAAGATCGCGCCATTGGCCACAAAGGCGATCAAGTCCTGGGTGGCGAGTTGGTCGCGTAGGGCGTCGGCATCCTCAGCGGTTTCGATGTGACGGCGGAGGGCGTCGGCATTCAAATTGGCGTAGAGGAGCGATCGCGCCACCAGTTCTGGTACATCGTCACAGAGCAACCCTGCTGCCTGTCGCCCCAGGATGCGCCGCCCCCGCGCGGGGAGTCCCACCACAAAGCGCAGCTCGATCCAATCCGAGTTAACTGTTGCAGCGGAGCGATCCAAAATTTCTTGCCCCAGCCGCGTCACGGCAATTAGCCCACTCTTGCCGGAGCCCCGATGGCTGCTCAGATCAGCGGCGGCCTGGGCAAATTGACGGATTAGGTAGTCTTGGAGGGCGATCGCTCGACTTCTGGCGCCATAGGCTTCAGGCGGAAACTGGGCAACGGTTTGGGGGACGCGCACCCGCAGCCGACTGGGCGCAGCAAAGGGATCACCCTGGACGTAGTCAATGTGGAGCGTAAAGTCGGGGAATTGATAGGCCCCTTTGAGGTCTTTGTAGGCTTTATAGCTGCTGCCATCGATGCGATGCAGCAATTGACGTAGGTGCTGGTGATTGGACATTTTGATCAAGCGCGTTGGGGCTAGGGGCTGTCATTGTTTAGACTTATAGCCAATTTCGAAAATATGAGAACGCCACCTCCCCCTTTCTAAGGAGGACTGAAGGTTCCTCGCCACGGAGGGCTGGTGGATTACGGGGCAAACTATCTTCGCTAATGGCGGCTATACCACTCGGTAAATATGAGGTGCTATGCATAGGATCTTTCGGTTTTGAATTCATGAATTTCGCCTAGTGTACTATTCTTCTTTTTCCTTTATGTTTAGATTCAGGATTTTACAAAAAGTGCTATTCTGTCTCGGGTTTCGCTGGTAAATTCAGCTAATTCGTCAGCCTCTAATAAACCCATTGTCTGCATTCCGCCGAGTTGCCCGATCATTTGAGATCGGCGTGGATTGTCGAAGAGATAAGCTAATTGTTGGTTCCGCTCCTCAATGAGTTCGTGAATCTTGAGATATCGCTCGTACGAACTAGCGGAATCATCCGCAGCCAATTTGGCGACTTCCTGCAATATCTGGTCGCAAAAGCGTTCTAGTATCACCTCACAAAGTCCACGAAATTTCTCCCAATCTGCTTCAGGAATCTTGGCTGTCATAGTATTTTTATCACTCCAACTTCTAGGAGCAGTAATGCTTAAAATGAGGTCTAATACTAGATCTGGCAAGTAAGACCAAAGTATAGAGGGGTGAGCTTGTCGAACCCCGATCGCTCAGACGTTCGACAAGTTCAGTCTTCGCTTTCTATGGGTATACAAACTAGATTTGATATGATACTCAATCCAAGTTGTATGCACCCAAAATAAATATCCCGTAGGGCAGGGAAACCCAGCCCCTACAGTAGGAGAATTCTTCGGGTTTAACGTTCGGATTGGGTATAAGGAAATCCCTTGAAGATTTTATACCACGTAAGGTGCTGTATCGCCTTTCTGACAGGGCTTTGCTCAAGCGATCGCGTAACGAACCGTTGCCGCATTCTCATGGAGATATGGTTTATTTCAAGAAGTCGCCTCAACCATTAAGACTGACCTTCACTGCTGCAAATACTCATCCAGCGACAAATTGCTCATCCCCGCTTCGACCTCTGCTTCTACCGTCTTCACCTCTTCCTCCGGCAACTGCAAGAGTCCCAACAGCTTCTGATACACCTGACTTTCGTACTCGTTGATCGTGTTCGAGCGGATAATTTCGTAGCTGAGTTTGAGCACCTGGCGGCGATCGCCCTCCCCCTGCAACTCCGGCACTAACGTCTCTAGCAAAATCTCCTGAGCCAGGTAGTTTTGCAACTCATGCTTGAGTTCATCCTGCTCGGCGGGTTCAGCGGCAAA
>JBMYQW010000630.1:0-1942 GCA_049601735.1 Spirulinaceae cyanobacterium | reverse complement strand
AATCCGCTCCACATACCGCCGTAAAATCGGTGAAAGATAGGCATCCACGACCGTCGTATCGCCCCGACTGACCAGCTTCATCAAGGGGCTGACCTGATGGGAGACGGAAATCTGCGTGAAGCCGATCGCCTGGGCGATCGCAGCAATTGCCTGCTCATGGTGGGGGTAGCGATAGCCATGCATCAGGGCGATCGCACAACTATGAATCCCTGAATCAAAGGCGGCTTGTAACGCGTGGGCGATCGCCGCCCGATCCAACCCCTGCAACACCTGGCCCTGCGCATCGATGCGTTCAACTGCCTCGATCACCTGCTCGTATAGCATCAGGGGCTTGTTAATCTGCCGCGCAAAAATATCCGGTCGGTTTTGATCGCCAATGCGCAATACATCTCGAAAGCCTTGGGTGGTGACGAAGACGACGCGATCGCCCTTATGCTCTAAGAGCGCATTGGTCGCCACTGTTGTGCCCATCTTGATCGCCGCGATTTGCTCGGTGGGCAACGGTTCACCCGCTCTGAGTCCTAAAATCTCCCGAATGCCCTGAATCGGCGCATCTTTATACTGCTCCGGATTCTCCGAGAGCAGCTTATGTATAACTCGTGAACCATCGGGACGCTGGGCCACAATATCGGTAAACGTGCCGCCGCGATCGATCCAAAATTGCCAGCCGATTGTTGTGATGGCGTCTTGTTGTTCGAGAGACTGCATGACTATTGACTCGGATGTTGCTCCTGGAGCTTGTCGAGATCCACCCGCTCATCATCATAGAGATTCACTTGGCGGGGCTTGAAAACGGTGCGATCGACAAAATCCACGATCGCCGTCCGGGTATCGTAGCTGGCACTTTTGAGCGGCTCCGGCAAAATCTGATCCCCCATTGTGATGAAAAACAGCACAGCCGCCGTTAGACCGTATTTGATGGCTGGGCTGAGGTTCATGGTTCTTCTAGGGAATGCGACGCTGGGGCGGTGGGGGCGGTAGCGGTGGCAGATCGTCTGATGGCGTAGTCTGCGGCTGGGGGGTGGGTCGTCGTGGGGGTTGGCTCCCTGAATCCCGAGGCGGCAGAGGCTGAATAATAATTTCCTCGTCTACAGGCGGCAGGGCGCCCGGCGTTGAGCCAATCGGCGGTCGGGTGTTGGTGGGAACCGTCACCACCTGAGGATCACCCGTGAGGTACAAATGGTCAAGGGCACGACCATTATAGGTGCGGCGCGTCAACGACCAGCCCGGATCGAGTTCAATCTTGAGATAGCCATCCACAACCCCCTGGGTGCGACCGATTTCCATTTCTACGTTGCGCTCGCGGGCGGAGTTTGCCACCAAAACCAACTGGTTATTGCGCTCAACCAAACTGAGGATAAAGCGCCAACTCAGGTCTTCGCTGCCCACACGCACTGAGTAGCCATTGCTATCGGTCATGCGCTTACAGCTATTGGTGAAGTCAAAGGTGAGCAGCAATGGATCCACTTGAGTCGGACTGCTACCGTACTCCTGCCAGCAGGTACGACGGCCGGGAATCTGCTCCAGAATCAGCAGTTGGTAGCTGCGATCGCGGATACCAAAGGGAGAGGCGACGAGGACAAAGCGGCGCTCGTCTATGCGTTGGTTGCCAAAGGGCGTGGCGATCGCGGGTTCAGTCAGCAGTCCAACGGCGGAACCGAGGAGGAGAAGTGAGAGAAGGTTTTTCCACATGGCGCTTGTAGGAAAGAGGGCGATTAAATGGAGTATGAATAGCTAGGACGTATGCCAAGGACTAATATTACGTCAATCTTAAACTGTAGTTTGGCGTATCGCCTTGTCGGCATGGTTTCGTTAATCGGCGGCAACCCAATCCCAGCGATCTCCTCTTATTTCACGCTAGACACAACATATCTTCTTAAGCGGGTCTTGCACCTTATACCCCATCCGAACGTTAAAACCGAAGAATTCTTTTGCTGTAGGG
>JBMYQW010000629.1:0-1962 GCA_049601735.1 Spirulinaceae cyanobacterium | reverse complement strand
ATAGCCTCAAGGTATAGCCGTCTCGGAACTCCACCTAAGGGTTTCCACACTTGAAATCGTTGTTTGAGCACGTCACCCTCCATATCGGATCTTGATGCGGCTTTTAACAGCTTGAATCTCCAGAGTTGGCGAACCCCCGCTGCTTGACGGTCGCACCACGACCGTGCGTCCGTCTGGTAATTACCCGACTCGCCCTCCTCCAGAAAGACTTCTAACGTTAGATGGGCTCAGAGCATCGAAGGCTCTTTGAGCTTGGTCGAAGCCGCCGGCCTTCTCAAATTGTGATGCGCGGCCTTTCGTCACCCTGCCAGGTTTCGCTCCCCGTAGAACCTCTTTTAGAAGCCTTACTTTCCCCGCTACACCTATAGGCGCTGCAGCTTCAACAATATCCCCCATGGTCGACATTGCTTCGGCCGCCTCATCAACCGTTTCCTGTTGCGGCCTTCGGGTTTCTTCTAAAAAGTCACAAACGGTGGGATCGCGACTGCAACTACTATCATCGTCATTGCCTGCTGGCTCATCATTAAATGCCCTTGAGAAGGCCGCCGTCACCGCCCCATTTGCAAATTTCCCTCCGCTGATTTCCGAAACCGCGCCACCCAATACTGATGCCACTGCTACTCGATACGGGCTCCAATCCGTGTTTCCATCGATATGATCAATGCCGCCGCTAAAAAACTGCGTCACGCCCGCCGACGAGAACCCATGAATGAATTTGCCGCCCTGGACTTTCGATACGACCCCGCCAGTCAGTCCATGCGCCGTCGATTTGAGTGCATGCCCCGGCGGATTGAAGTTTGTGCCCATAAAACGACCATTCAGCGGGTGATCCGCAGGTAAGTTTTCGAATCCTGCGCCAATTCCATGAAATACGCCGGCTGAAAATGCTCCAACCAAGGCGCCTTCGACAGAACCGGTTGCAATTCCACCTACGATCGCGCCAGTTACGACTTTGGCGAGCAACTCTTTGAACGCCAACTCCTTAACAAGGGTTTGCGGCAGGAAGAAGGATATAGCCGCAACCGAGGCAATCTTCAATATATCTTTGAACTTTAGACTGAATAATCCGCTGGGATCGATGGACGCCAACGGATTATTGTGCACATAGGTGTATCGATTCAGGGTCGTTGCGTCTTCCACGTAGAGATCCGCTTGCAGGAATCTGCCCAACAGCGCGTCGTAGATCCGGCTATTCATTTGAATAAATCCGCCGAAAGGGAGGCGTGCTATATCTCATTAAGATCGGACTCCGATAAATCCTCAGGATACCACTCGTAGCGCAGCGACCATGAATTCGCAATCTCGAAGTCGCAAACGCCGATTGGAACCTGAGGCCCATCTTGGCTGCATTCGCTTCGGTCAACATTTCCTTTTGGAAAGTATACGAAACTGACAGCCCATGATCGTCCTGCTTTAGCGTCAGCCCCCCCATCAAACAAAATAGATTCTTCATTTGTTCTCATAACAAAACCAACATTGAGCTGCTCCATCAAAAGTCGAATGTCTTGATCGGCCAGCTCCATGCAGTCACTCTCATCAGTCTTGATGCCCCAATTCCCCTCGGGGCACAGAAATATTTCCTCAATTCCGGCATTGACGGCCATATAGTCTGCTACTCTCTGCAGCTTCTCGTGATTCGATTCAAAAAAATCGATACCACGTTGATAGTCAGGGAATGTATCACTCCTGCACCCGACAATTGCCAAAAAGACGAACAAAGAAACACCTGCCCGCAATGCGCTTGTGAATTGCCTGAAGCCAAAACTCTTACCACTGAAACCTTTTTCATTTTCTCACTAACGCATATTGTAAAAATTACTGCCTAAATAACTCAGGTTCACTGTTACTCCCCAAAAATAGAAATACTTCCGGGCCATTCGAAACTACAAACACTGGTGCATCTATTGATATGCTAAGGCTAAAAAATTTATCTGAGTTATCAATAATTCGATCTACAGTTAC
>JBMYQW010000628.1:0-1973 GCA_049601735.1 Spirulinaceae cyanobacterium | reverse complement strand
CCCCGATGAATTTGTCTAATGTGCCGCCCGCCTGAAAAACAAATTGCAGCATTTCTTCAAAAAAGCGATCGAGCAACTGCGCAATCTGTTGGGGCGTCATGCGCTCCGACATCGAGCTAAAGCCGACTAAATCCGCAAAAATCACGGTGATGTCAGCTTCTTTGGGTTCAATCCGTCCCCCCGCTAAATCCCCCGCCGTAATGAGCTGCTGCACCACCGCCGGAGAATGATAGCGTTCAAGCTGGTGACGAATTCGCTCCTGACCTTGCAATTCTCGTCGCAAGAGCCAACGCTGGACGCTGTAGGCTACCAGGTTGGCGATCGTGGAAAAGAAACTCAGGTCTTCTTCACTCTCTGCCGCTTCCGCCTCCTGGAGTTGCAGGCTGGCATCGGCATAGAGCACCCCGACTACTTTGTTCGTATCCCAAAGCGGCACAGCCAGAGCGCCGCGAATCCCCTTGGCAAGGATGCTCTGTTCGCCTTCAAAGCGTTCATCGGCTTGGGCATCAAGGGTTTTAATCGCAATCTTTTCCTTGAAGACCCGGTTACAGATGCTCTGGCTAATCCAGTCATGGCTCTGGGTGTCCTTCGTGCCAACTGCCTGGCGAGTTGCCGCATCCACTAGCCGCAGGTTGCCGTCTCCCTGAACATTGACCAGCAAGGCCAGACGCTGAATTTCTTTGATTTCTTTAAACAGAATCGACTGGACTTTGTTGAAAATGTCTTCAATGGACTCCGCCGAACTCAGTCCCTTGGAAATTTCTACCAGGTACTGCAAACGGGCGATCGCCCGCTGCTGCGATCGACTACTGCCACTACTATCATCGGCCCGGAGCCATTGCTGTTGGAGTTCTTCAGCACTACGGAGAATCGTGTTGTTCCGAGGCGCGGCAATTCGGGTACTTTTACTACTCTGCCGGGTCGCCCCTTCCTGACTGAGGGAAACCAGCAAAAAGGCATCGCCAATCTGGATCGCATCGCTATGGTTGAGCTTATATGCTCCCTGAATTTCGACCTGGTTGACGATCGTGCCATTGGTGCTACCTAAATCTTCCACACACCAATTACCTTCGGAGTTTTGGAAGATGCGACTATGATTCCGTGAGACTTCGGAGAACGGTAAACATAGGTCACATTCGGGCAAGCGTCCGATGATCAGCTCTTGGGACGAAACAGTGATGAACTGTTCCGCATTGCCTTCAATGTGCAGGTGGAGCTGAAGATCGGCCATTGCCAGAGTTGTGAGAGCCAGCGAAAAAGGGAATGTCCCCTCATCCTACTTTACTCAACGCCTCGTGCTGAATACAGAAGGTTTTGGGGGCAGAATAGAAAGTCAGCCAGCCCTTTCAACTTCAGAGTGCTCTCGAATGAGCCGCATCGATCCATTAAGCAACATTGATCAATGCCAAACAATGCTTCAGGCAGACAGCTTGGGATCGGAAACAAGCCGACCACTGCCTCGCTTTTTGGTGCTGGCATCCGGCTCAACCCGACCACTGCCGCGTCGCTTCGGAGCGGTTTGGATTTCTGTACCAGCTTGATTATACTGTTGGTTACGTCGGCCACTGCCCCGATCGCTTGTGCAGCTTTTAGCGCAGTCAGCCAAAAGGGTAGATGTATTTGAAGTAGATGGATTTGCATTTGAGGCGATCGGGCGAGGGGTTAGGTTAACAATTCCCAAGGCTGGGATGGATAACGCGCCAAGTAGAATAACAGCGATAGACTTTTGCATGGTGAATCTTTCCCGTTTCAGGTTCTATTTCCTGTTACGGTTTGGCGCTAGAGCGATCAGGACAGAATCGTCTGAGCTGTGTTTGAGGAGACGGGCGGTTGCGATGCCCTAAGATGTGTCATCCATGAAGGCCGGAAGCCTGAGGAGACAAGCGATAAATCGCCCAACCCCTAAGGAAACTTCTGGAAAATAATTATCCCAAGGCAGGCGGGACGCCTGCGCTACGGTTAACCTTCGGAAA
>JBMYQW010000627.1:0-1974 GCA_049601735.1 Spirulinaceae cyanobacterium | reverse complement strand
GCGTTTCCAGCAGGGGCAAGATCACCTGGGTCTCGGGATCACCAAAACGACAGTTAAACTCCACCACCTTGGGTTCACCCGCTGGCGTGATCATTAAGCCTGCATAGAGCACGCCGCAATATTCAATGCCCTTACTGCGCAGCGCCGTTAGCGTCGGGGCAATAATTTCGCGCTCAATCCGGGACATCAACTTGGGCGTCACCAAGGGTGCAGGGGCATAGACGCCCATGCCGCCGGTATTTTTGCCCGTATCGCCTTCCCCAATCCGTTTGTGATCTTGGGCGGGGAGGAGTGTGCGGAATTCGGTGCCATCGGTGAGGGCAAAGACCGACACTTCTTCACCGCACAGCAATTCTTCAATGACCAACTTCTTAAACCCTTGGGTGGTCAACGTATCCACCGCATCTAACGCTGCCCCGACCGTCTCAGCCACCACCACACCCTTACCCGCCGCGAGCCCATCCGCCTTAACGACGATCGGTGCGCCCTGACGTTGAATGTAGGCCTTCGCATCCGCAGCAGTGGTAAAGGTTTTGGCAGCAGCGGTGGGAATCTTCGCCGTCTGCATCAAGTCTTTTGCCCAAGATTTACTCGCCTCAATCTGGGCGCCGGCTTGGGTCGGGCCGAACACCGGTAAATTCTGTTGGCGGAGTTGATCCGCTAGTCCCTTTGCCAGAGGCTCTTCCGGGCCAATCACCACTAATGAAACGCCTTGCACCCCCGCAAAGCGTGCGATGCCATCAAAGTCGCTCGTTGCCATGGCAATGTTCTTACATTTGGGGGTCGTGGCGGTTCCCCCATTGCCTGGAATGCAGAGCACCTGTTGCACTGAGTCAGACTGGGCCAATGACCAGGCGATCGCGTGTTCACGGCCGCCGCCGCCCACAACCATAACCCGCATGATGACACCCCCCTAAAAATCAATCTATCACCAACCTTGAGCGATAAAAGCAACGCTTCCACCGCGATTTGCCACTATAGACTGCTTCTATGGCGAAATTCAAGCGATCGCTTGCACATCCTGCATCTTCAGGCGTGATTTTTGGCAACGGTTGCGCCACGATTCATGCTGCGTTACAGAACGTGACGCCCTGAGCCAGAAATGGTAAGCTGAGGTCGGGATTCAATCTGCGATTGTGCTGATTCGACTCCTATCAGTTTGTAGTCTTTAACGTACCTGTTCCGGAGAATTCCTATGGAAACCCTTGGCTATACCCATATGGCACTGGTGTATGAAGAGGCAGTGGGTCCTTTGCATCTCCAGCGTCCGGCTCTGAATTATCAAGTGAATCTCCGTCGTGTCTCCAGTGCGGCGGCGATTATTGGTCTGGTGATCTTGGGTGGCTTTACCGCCTTGGTGGGCAATGCCCTGACTCGCCCGGTCGGTGCTCCCATGCATCACAATTCTGGATTCTAAGCCGTCTGTTCATCTCACGGGTCACTGCCGCAGCTACTTCCCTTGTCTGTTGCTTATCTACTCATTGCTCATGGCAGCCGCGATCGCCGCTCTCAGTCGGCTTTCGCGGCACTTGCTCAACGGCTAAAGCCGCGTCTCGGGGTCGCTACATCCGAGGCACCGCTCATTGGTATTGCGAATCTTGAACTAACCGTTCAACCCCTGCACCAGCAAATTGTCAAGTTTGTCCATGAGGTCTCAGCAACTCAGGACAATGTGCAGGATATTTATCTGTTTCCGCTCTTTCTGCTGCCGGGAATGCACGTGCAGGAAGACATTCCCGCCGAGGTGACACAGGCGACAACGCTCCTGACCACGGACTGCCGCCTCCATTTAGGGGCGTATCTTGGAGCGCAACCGGGCTTTGTGCCCCTGTTGCGCCGCCTATTTGGCCAGTTGCCCGCCTCCCAGCGGCTGCTCTTGGCCCACGGGAGCCGACGCTTTGGCGGTAATGCCCCGATCGAAGCGATCGCCCGTCGCCTCGATGCCGCTCCCGCCTATTGGGCGATCGCGCCCTC
>JBMYQW010000626.1:0-1980 GCA_049601735.1 Spirulinaceae cyanobacterium | reverse complement strand
TTATGCATATTTTTTTGAGGCTCTAAAAATATTAACTGTCCTAAATCGTTGAGCTCTCTGGAGCACCGCTACGCTGCTCAACCACGTGCTCTTTAAAGCGTCCGATCCTACCATACAGCTCACGGGTGTTGGGCTCAGGACAGTTGGCTTAATGAGGAGAGCACCATAGCCCGCAATATTTTGGAACAAAAATTTTAAGACAAAATCGCCAAGAAATATGCTCAACAGCCGAGCGCAGATCAAGCGACGGATCAGAAAAAGCGAGTGGTTGCGGATGAATATTTCCGTCTTGACATGGACGTGCTCGAAATCGTCTACGGTACCGGGTTCAACTGCGCTACTGCATGCGCCCTACTAGAAACAAATTCGAGTAATACCAGACCCCACAATTCCGGCTACAGCGACTCTGACTCAAATCGCTTCATCTGAAGACATCGCCAACGCCACCAACGCCGGACAGGGCTGCTTGCGCTGCAAATTGGTATTCTCCCCCTGAAAAATGCCCCAGCGAAACGGCCCTTGGAGCGCCGCCGCAAGCCACAAGAGCCGCTTGGCCCGGGTCATCGCTACGTAGAGCAAGCGATATTCTTCCGCTTGCTTGAGCCGCATTGCCGTTTGCCAAGCCTCCTGGGGCTGCAAAAACGGTGCTGTGGTCTCGGTCTCAGTTCCCACATATCGTCGATGCACCGCCGTGCGAATATGGGCTCGCGCCACCTCATCGAGCGTCAACTTACCCAAAAACTGACTGTAGCCCGGAACCCAAGGCTCCCCCGGAATCACATCGGCATGGAGAAAGGGCAAAAACACCACGTCCCAATCCAGGCCCTTGGCCTTGTGCATGGTAATGATCGTCACCTGCCGCGCCTGGGTGTAGCGGGTTTCGTTACTGTCTTCAACGCCGGTAAACTGCTCCCCGTTGATCAACTCCTGGAGGGTCATGATCATATTGCTGAGGGTGCGATCGCGCATTGTAGCCTGTAAAATCCGCGTTGCCAGCTTCTGCACCGTCGCCAGTTCCGAACCCGTATAGCCCAGACTCATGCCCAGAAACGAAATCAAGTTATACGTTGGCAACTCCAACTTGGCATTGAGCAGTTGGTTACAGACCATCCGGGCTTGACGGACGATCGCTTTTGGCAATGGGTCGAGGGGCGTCGGGTAGAGAAACTGTTCGGGGTTGGCGGCGATCGCATCCCCATCCTGGGTCGGGATTTTGCCGCGCCCCATGAGAACTTTCAACGCCCCCTTGAGGTTTTGGGGGGAATGGGGGCGATCGAGAAACTTGAGCAACGCCAGCATCTCCAAGGGAATCTGCGCCTGCCGCTCAGTTTCTCCCACTTCATAGACCGCGATGTTGTGCTCCTTTTTCAGGGTCTTCAACTGCTCCGCCACGAACCGCGCCTGACGATTTTCCCGCACCAGCACAGCGGCGCTGTAGTCGGGGTGCTCGGTGAGGAGCGAGATCAACCGTTGGCGGAGTTGCTGGGCGGTGGCAAAGACATCATCAGGATGCACCAACTCGACACCGGAGCCGATCGGCGGTGGGTTTGCACCGGGTTGGGGATCGCCAGGGCTGACGGGTTGGATAGCTTGGGCGCGGAAGGGGAGGAGTTGCCCCTCATCCCCTGCCCTTCTCCCCAGTCCGGAGCCCTCTCCCAGAGGGAGAGGGTTGGGTGAGGGCAGTGGGGGCTGCCAAGCCTGATTCACCCAAACCACCAATTGATTCGCCGCATTCAGAATCTCACGGCTGCTGCGCCCAGACTGCTCCATCGTCGTGAGGCGGCCCTGGGCAGCGCAGCGATCGCAAAACTGGTTGAAATAGATCGGGTCAGCGGGCGTGAACGTGGAGTTGATCGCCTGATTCGGGTCGCCCACGCGCACCAGATTCACCTGTTCCCCATCGGGCGTGGTAGCCAGCAGTTCCAGCAACTGAGTTTGCAGCGGTGAGGAGTCCTGGGCTTCGTCTTCAAAAACGGCGAA
>JBMYQW010000625.1:0-1996 GCA_049601735.1 Spirulinaceae cyanobacterium | reverse complement strand
GAATCGAAATTTCCGAATCCTCAACACTGTACTTTTCAAGCTGGATCAGGTTTAGGGCGTGTCACCAATTAACGTCAGAAGCCTTATGGGACAAGGAATAGAGCGCCCGACCCAAAAAACAGAGAAAGGGGCTGTAAGCCAGTCACAGTCAAAGTTTGAAATCTAAATGATGACAGCCCCTAGATGCCAATCAGCTCTAGCGCCCACGAGGAAAAAGCCCATGCTAGACAAACTTGCATCTGTTTGGACAAATCTTCCCGGCTGGGGTCAACTGGCTGGACTGCTGGGGGTTTGGTTGCTCGCTTGGCTACCGATCGCCCTCATCATGGCGATCGCCCTCGGTTGGCGACCAGGCCGGCCCCTCTTCTCGGTCTACAAATTACCGCTGCTGGCCAGTTTGTACCTGCTGCTATTGCCCCTGCTGGGGGGCCTGATGCGGCTCGGGCCGTATCAATTGACGGATTGGGGCTTGGGTTGGCATTGGGGATTTTGGGGGTTCCTGATCCTGGGGTTTGCGATCGCGGTCTTGGGGTTGGCGATCGTGTTTGGGCTCGAAAGTCGTCAGGGCTGGGTGATCTGGCACGGGGAACAGCGAACGGCCTTGCTGCGCCTGCTGCCCACGATTCTGGTGCTGGCGCTCTGGATTAGCTTCACCGAAGAGCTACTCTTTCGTGGGGTGTTTGTTGCGTTGCTGGGGCGCGACGCTGCCCTGGGCACCGTGGCGATCGTCACCAGTGCCCTCTTTGCCGCCTCCCATCTGTTATGGGATCGCCAGCAAACGGCCTCCCTCGTGGGGTTATGGCTGATGGGAATGGTGCTGATGCTGGCCCGCCTAGTCACGCAGGATTTATCCCTGGCGATCGGTCTCCATGCCGGCTGGATTTGGGGGTTGACCTGTTTGGCTGAGTCCAAGATCATGACCTATAGCGATCGCGCTGCCCAGCCGCCCCATATCTGGTGGGTGGGCATCGGACAGCAGCCCCTCGCGGGCGCAGCGGGGATTTTTTGCCTCTGGGGAACCGCGTTGGTGCTCGTAGGAATTGCTCAGATTTGAGACTTTAGGGATAAGATACCGACACCCTACCCCCGACAATCGACACCCATATCTGAACGTTTAGGATCTCAAGGCATGGATAAAACCACGATCGTCTTCGCTTCAGCCCTTGACCAGGCCCGTTGGATTCGCCAGGGCGAGATTTCTCCCCTCGAACTCGATTGGCCAACCCTTCCCCATCGAGAGGAAACTAAGGATTGAGCCCGATATTTTGTCCGTCCAGCCATCACGACTGGCGTCCCTGCACAATCAGTTGTTCGAGCCAGTCATTAACCACCACATCAATGCTCAAGTGAATTCGCTCGGTCGCGCCATCGTTATGCACCGAATGGGCGTCACTGAAGCGCAAGTACCACAGCTCACCGGGCTGAAACGGCACGATCGCCCCGTTGACTCGAAATTTAACCGCTGCGTTGGTAAAGACGGGCACGTGTAACCGCACTTGCTGCCGGAAATCCAGATTCAGCGTGGGGTCAGTATGTTCTTGTACAACCCCCCCAGGCTCCAGGCGGAGCAAGCGCACGCTCGTCTTGCGGCAGTCCAGGGACGCCAAAACCGTTTGAATATAGGGGCAAGATTTTAGGATCGGCAGCTCCACCCAAGTTGTCCAATCTGGATCAGAAAAGTCCGTAACGCCTGGCTTGGCCTTGCCAGGGCCGATCAGGGGAATCGTGCTGTAGTAGATGTAGGGTGGATAGTTCTGAATGACCTGCCGGACCTCTTGCTGGAGGCGATCGACTGCATAGGTGCGATCAAGACGGGCGCGATCGAAATCAAATTGGGAAGGTGTAATTCGTTCGGTAGGGGGAATTGGCATCGCCAAGCAAGAATAAGCTCTCCCCCAATTCTCACCGCTCCGTCTGCGCCGATGACAAAAAAAAAGCTAAAGAACTTGATATGGGAGATAAACTTGTTGGAGATGTGACGCAAGAACTAGAAATT
>JBMYQW010000624.1:0-2009 GCA_049601735.1 Spirulinaceae cyanobacterium | reverse complement strand
ACGGCGAAGATGTGCTCCTGCCACAACTGGCGCACCGTAGGCTGTTCGAGTACCTGGAGCGCCGCCAGAATCATGTCATCGTAGTCAATGAACTGGTGCGATCGCATCAGGTCTTCATGGCGTCGATAGATGCCCGCCGCCACGGCGAGGGTCTGGTAGGGGTCGGGGATTTGCTGGCCGAGTTCCAGAACATCTGCGGGGGTCAGCCCCGAGCTTTTGGCTTCATGGCTCACGGTTTGGGCCAGGTTGGGCAGAATTTCCGTGCGCAAGACCGAATGCCGTCGCAGCCGTTCCGACTCCTCCCCGTCAAAGCCCCGGCCTTCAATCAATTGGCCATAGTCCTGGGGGTGAGCTTCGATCCATTGCTCGACGGCTTTGCGCAGCAGGCGATGGCTACGGTTGGGCGTGACCAGGGTCAGCCGCTCCCAGTCTAGCCCTGACCCCCCCGGATGCCGTGAGGCAATGTGCAGCGCCAAACCATGCAAGGTTTGCACCATAAAGCCGCCTACGGGCAGTTCCAGGGCTTTGAGATTGGCTTTGATTTTTTGTTTGATGTTGGCGGCGGCCGATCGCGTGAACGTGACCACGACCAACTGTTTGCGGGGATGGAGCTGATGGCGGGCGATCGCCACCGCCGCCGCCACCGCGAGACTATGGGACTTGCCCGCTCCTGGAACCGCTGCTACTGCCAGCCGCCCGCCCCGCCATTCGGCTAGGCTCTGCTGACCCGGACGCAGGGTTTGGCAGAGCTGGTCGAGGTTGGTTTTGCTGCTCGGTGGGGCAGGGCTAGGGGCAGGACTGGGGGCAACCATGGGGGCGCTAGACGGGCAGGAGCGAGGCAGGACATTGGGTCTATTCTACTGCCGAGCGCATCGCTGGGCCGGAAGCGGCGATCGCCTCACGCCTTATCCATGACGCCTCATCCATACCCGTGGGGTTTGCGGGACGGCGGGCGGGGAACCCGATAGCTCTGTTGCAAGACCTGGCGGGGGGAGGGATTGGCGATCGCCGTTGGTGCGTCTGGCCGCAGGGCACAGAAGTCGAGCCAAGCTCTGAGGGCGGCCACTTGCTCAGAAGAGGGAGCTTGCCAGCCCGGGGCAGGTCGAGAAGCGGGTGGGGGGGTCTGCACGGTGAAACAATCACTCCTAAAAGACAGTCTGGGTCAGGAAGCGGACTTTATTCTTCCATCGCGATTATATCGTCTCCAGCTTAGGGGTGTCACCCCCCACCCCAATATTTTCGCCATCTGGCGCTGTTCATTTCGACTGAGATGGTGTAAGGAGAAGCTGTCCGCAATTATTCAAGCCAAGACGGGGAGCACTGCGCTTTAGAATAGTCAGGATATTGCTCACCACCTCTGCTGATGAACGAAGAAATCTGGTTTCGGCCGTGGGTTTGGCTGGACTACAAAATTGCCGTCGTTTTCACCGTCCTCGTGCCGCTCGTCCTGTTGGTTTGGTCGCTGATCCGGCGGAACACCGCCACAACCCAGTTGCTAATGATCTACTGGCGCGTGGCCAGTCTGCTGATGATCACGGTGTACCTGTTGATCCCCGCCTGGTCGTTTGGCTTCCTGACGGGGTTTGCGGCGCGGATCTTGATCCCCATCGCGCTTTGGTTTTGGGTAGACCTCAACGAAGAAATTGCCGATCAGCCCGCCAGCCTGTTCAAGGGGCTGCTCACGGGCTGGCGCTGGGCGGTGTCGATCTATTGTGGAATCGGCACGTTTGTGATGATTCCCTTCCTCTCCTGTGCCTTTTCGACAGCAGCCCGGTCAACGCCCTTTTGTCGAGTTTGGCTCGAAGCCCCGTTTTACTATCGAGAACTGATCCATGGCAATTCTCGACCCGGCTTTCTCGGGTTTCTCGGTCTGGTGGGTCTGACGATCTACCTGCTCTACTTTGTCTCATTTCTGCTGACGCGCCTCGGCAAACGGGGGCGATCGGCCTTAGAGCAATAAATTCAGTTCATGGTTCAGAGCGTTGGAGTCCGCCAAGGGCGGACAAAAA
>JBMYQW010000623.1:0-2012 GCA_049601735.1 Spirulinaceae cyanobacterium | reverse complement strand
GCTTGAGCGTTTCTAGCATGATTATGAATTGAGTTGATTGTTGATATGTAGGGTGAGCATTGCCCACCAAAAAGGTCTTAGGATTTGTAGGGTGCTGTATAGCCTTTCAGGCATGGCTTCGCTAGAGCGAAGCGTAACGCACCGTCAAATTGAACAAAAGATCCCGTAGCGCGGGCATCTTGCCCGCCACGATCTTCAGAAGCGCAACGCTTGCGCCCAGAAGCTATTCCTCTGCTTCTGGATCAGTTTCTTTGGCCGCCTTACTCGCAGCCAAGACAGCATTCATCTCCTTGCGATACATGAATTCAAAGCCAGACTTTATCCGGTTTTGCTGTTCTTGCAAGATGGCGCGATCGCCCTTACACATGGTTTGAAATAACTCCTCAATACAGGTTTGCACAAACTTTTCGATCGCTGCACTATCCTTGAGCTTTCGCTGCTCATAGGGAATCGATTTATCCATCAGCAACGGACGTTTATAAACCTCCTGGCGATCGAGCGCATCAGAGAGTTGCCCTGACCCCATCACGACCAGTTCAGTAATGCTCAGTTGTGATTCCCAATTATCAGGAATATCCAGCAAGGTTTCCAGGGCTTTAGTGAGCGGTAGCAGAATGGTATGGCTTGAATCTCGTAAGCTGGCATGATAAAAATCACGACATTCAGTCACGAGCCGTTGAATCGTTTCGAGTTGTTCTGTCATTAGGGAATTTCCTTTAGCGAAAATATGGGCGAAGGTGCAATATTGCTGCACTTCAATCGGCCCCGGATCGCGTTTATCGCGGCGGAGCATCCGGTCAGCGAGGGCAAACACATTCAAAACATCGGTCACGACCTCCTGTACGGTTTTGGTAAAGTCTTGCCAGTTGGCTTTGGGGGGACTACTCATCGTTCCCAAGTGCAGGCTATAGAAAGCCAGCAGTTTTTCCAGCACGGGTTCAATCTCCTCGACTCGCAGAGCTGTAACGTTTTCCAATTTGAAGCCCATCAAACTCCAGAACCCGGCGGGGCCATCGAGAATCACGGTTTCCCGAAAGTCTTGGTCACTCTGATAGAGCGGAATCATGCTTCGGGACGCAACGACTTTGACACCGAGCAGATAGGGCAGCAGCAAACTGAGGAAAATTGGCTCAATCCAATATTCAGTCACCGTTTTTGCCCGTAGTGCTTTCGTGACGTGGGTGGCCATAAAGGGTAAGTCCTCATGGCTATAGTCCTGTAGCTCCGCTCCCGCAAACTGACCTGTCTCCGTCTGTCCCTCGCACCAGGGATACGATCGCAGCACTGTCCTCATGTCAAACCCCCCGTTCAGCCATTGTTTACGAACATCCCAGAGGTTGGTTCGGTTCAGGGAACTGACAAACGATCGAATCGCATAGATGGTGCGGGGACTGTAGACATAAGCCGGAAAAATCGAGAGAAAAACCGGATTTTGGTCATCAAATTTCCCCGCCATTGCTGACCATTTCGCCTGACGCAGCAACATTTCCAGTGACCAGATTTTAGAAATGCCCCGCTTGATTTGTCGTTCGCCCAAAGCATTCTTATTGCTGTACTGCTGGGGTTTGAATAGCACGACCGAGTCCATCTGATCTTCCGAGGCAAACTCGCTCGACCCCAGAGAGCAGACGGGCTGTTTGGCGGCCTTGGTTTTTGCAGCACTGTAGGCTTCGAGTTCATGTTCAAAACTCGGTAACGCTGAGGGCCAATCCTGAATCTCTAGCGCACCCGCCACGTAATCCAAGAAGACCGCTTGGGTGAGGGACTGTTCAGCCGCCTCCGCTGCTTGCTGCTCCTCATACCACTGCGCTAAGGCTTCCGCGAACGTTTCCAAGAAGTCCTGAAATTCCATGTCATCCCGATCGCTGTTCTGAGCCACCACGGTTGCCGCAACGTGATACCAACCGTAGTTCACGCCTCCCGCTTGAATTTGGGTTTGCTCTGGAGTGATGGAGTTAGCAAGGCTGAAGTACTCTAAAACCCAGGTAATGAAGGAGTCCGGCGCATCAAAA
>JBMYQW010000622.1:0-2039 GCA_049601735.1 Spirulinaceae cyanobacterium | reverse complement strand
ATCATCTGCATCAGAATATTGGCGGCTTCCGTTGCACCGTAGAGCGATCCGATTGGGTACTCTGGGGCAGAAAAAATGACATTGAGTTCAGCGTCAGGGAGCTGTTGGGCGAGGAGTTTGAGGAGTGACAACTTATCCGACTGACTCAGACGGTTGACCAGCGGCATCAATTCAGTGAGTGACATGGCTTAAGCTCCCAGGTAAGCAGAACGTAAATTGATCATAATGCGATCGCTGGGTTTGGTGAGCCTAGCGGTAATCAAGTCTTTGCTTGGACACCAGCGACGCACTTTATGAGCCGTTCAACCCAGGAGCCATGGGCGGCGGATAAAGCTCACCGTCAACATTTGTGAAAGAAATCCGGCTGCTTTTTATCGAATTGTGTCAACCTGAGCCAGCAGTGAAGTGAACACTCCAATTCTCTGATACAAAAGTTTACTAACTCCAGTGACTGAGCTGGGCTAGGGTTTGGTATATTTACCCGCCAGCGCATCACGCCTGAAAATAAGCCGTTAGATTAGAAGACTCTATGTTCACCAACGTCAAATCCACCATTCGCCGTGTCACCCCAGAGAATGCCGCCGATCGCGCTGTGCTCAAGGTGGTTTACGTTGTTTTAGAGCCCCAGTACCAGAGTACGCTCACCGCCGCCGCCCAAGCGATTAACCGCAGTTCCGGCAACGTTGCCGTTGACCTGAGCGGCTATCTGATTGAAGAGCTGCGCAACCCCGAGAACTACGAGCAATTCAAGGAAGATGTCGCCGAGGCGAATATCTTCATTGCTTCACTGATTTTTATTGAAGACCTCGCCGATAAGGTGGTTGCTGCGGTCAAGCCCCACCGCGATCGCCTCGATGTGTCAGTGGTCTTCCCCTCCATGCCCCAGGTGATGCGCCTCAACAAGATGGGCAAGTTCTCGATGGAGAATTTGGGTCAGTCCAAGAGTGCGATCGCCCAGTTCATGCGCAATCGCAAGAAGAAATCCGGCTCCTCCTTTGAAGACAGTATGCTCAAGCTGCTGCGGACGCTGCCCAAGGTGCTGAAGTATATGCCCATGGATCGCGCCCAGGATGCCCGCAACTTTATGCTGAGTTTCCAATATTGGCTGGGGGGCTCGGCGGATAACCTGGAAAACTTCCTGTTGATGTTGGCGGACAAGTACGTCTTCCCGAATGCCGAGGCCAATGGGGCAACCTACGCCGAACCCGTGGTCTATCCCGACACGGGCATCTGGCATCCCCTGGCCCCCAAGATGTTTGAAGACGTCGATGAATATTGGGCCTGGTTCAATCAACGGGACGATATCACCGAAGCAATCCGCGATCCGCTGGCCCCTTGTGTGGGGATCATGCTCCAGCGCACCCATTTGGTTACGGGCGATGATGCCCATTACGTGGCCATGGTGCAGGAATTTGAGGTGATGGGGGCGCGGGTGCTGCCGGTCTTCTCCGGCGGTCTCGACTTCTCCAAACCCGTGGAAGAGTTTTTCTGGGATACCCGGATTAAAGGCGTCGAACCCACGCCCTATGTGGATGTGGTGGTTTCGCTGACGGGCTTTGCCCTCGTCGGTGGCCCGGCGCGGCAAGATCATCCCAAGGCCATTGATGCCCTCAAGCGCCTCAGCCGTCCCTACATGGTTGCCCTGCCCCTGGTCTTCCAAACCACGGAAGAATGGGAAGACAGTGACCTCGGCTTGCACCCGATCCAAGTGGCGTTGCAGATTGCGATTCCGGAACTGGATGGGGCGATCGAACCGATTATTATGTCCGGTCGGGATGGGGCCACGGGTCGCGCTATTGCCCTGCAAGACCGGGTGGAGGCGATCGCCGGACGGGCGATGAAATGGGCCAATCTGCGCAAGAAGCCCAAGATCCAAAAGAAAGTGGCGATCACCGTCTTTAGCTTCCCGCCGGACAAGGGGAATGTGGGCACTGCCGCCTATCTGGATGTGTTCGGCTCGATTTACGAAGTGGTCAAAGCCCTGCGCAACAACGGCTACGACATTCCCGAGCTGCCCGAATCCCCCCAAGCCCTGATGG
>JBMYQW010000621.1:0-2044 GCA_049601735.1 Spirulinaceae cyanobacterium | reverse complement strand
ACAACGCTGCTCTCGATTATTTCTGGCTTGTTAATGCCCACCCGAGGTAAAGTCCATCTCCTAGGCCAAGACATCACGAAGATGAAGCGGCGACAGTTGGCGCGGTTTCGGCGTGAGAATATTGGGCTTATTTTTCAGGGCTTCAACCTCTTCCCCGCCCTGACGGCTTTAGAAAATGTCGAGGTGGGGCTGCAAATAAAAGGCGGCCCTGCGCAAGACCGTAACTGCCGTGATGAGGCTGCTGACTGGCTCGATAAGGTGGGCTTGGGTCATAAACTCCATGCCCTGCCCCGCGACCTTTCCGGCGGACAACAGCAACGGGTGGCGATCGCCCGTGCCCTGGTGGGTCAGCCCCAGATCATCATGGCAGATGAACCGACAGCAGCCTTGGATTCCCAGAGTGGCCATGCGGTGATTGAACTCTTGCGCCGTCTGGCGAAAGACGACCATATGACGGTGGTCATGGTGACCCATGATGCCCGGATTCAGGATGTGGCCGATCAGGTGACGTATCTGGAAGATGGCATCCTGCTGCGCAATCCCGCCGCTGCCGCTGCCTCCCTGACCCCGGCGATGAGCTTCTAACGATCCGCAATGTTGCGCATTGACCAGCTCCAACATCGCTACCGCCAAGGTGCGAGCCTCGCCTTGCAAGATATTTCCCTTCACATTGCGCCGGGTGAAATTTATGGTTTGCTCGGCCCCAATGGTGCAGGCAAGACGACCTTAATCAATCTCTTGGCAGGGTTACTCCAACCCCAGCAGGGCACGCTACGCTACAACGATCAGCCGTTGAGTCAATATGGTGCCCAGTTGCTTGGCATTGCCCCCCAGCAGAATCGGCTCTATCCCCAACTCACAGTGTGGGAAAATCTGCGCTTCTTTGCCCAGCTCTACCGTATCCCGTCTGCCGGGCGCCGCGATCGCCTCGGCCAGGTGCTGGCGCAGGTAGGACTGCAAGATCAGGCGCAGAGCTTGGTGCGGCGGCTCAGTGGTGGCTGGCAGCGGCGGTTGAATTTGGCAGTGGCATTGGTGCATCAGCCCGCGATCCTGGTTGTGGATGAGCCCAGCACCGGGCTGGATATCGAGGCCCGACAGCAACTCTGGCAGGTGCTCGGTCAGCTCAAAGCCGCTGGCATTGGCATTTTACTCACGACCCATCTCCTGGATGAGGCGGAGACGGTCTGCGATCGCATCGGCATTTTGCATCAGGGTCAGTTGTTGGCGCAGGGCACGTTGGCGCAGTTGCGGCAGCGGTTGCCCATGGATCACACCATCCGCTTGCAAACGTCGGATTTGGCGAGGCTGGTCGAGCGGGTTCAAGCCTGGAACTGCCCTTACCAGGCGGAGGGGGATGAGGTGTGGGTGAGTTTGCCGGAAGGGCGATCGCTCCTGGAAATCCTCAAAGACCTAGACGGGGTGGCGATCGATAGCATTGGTCGCCAGCCCATTCGCTTGGCGCAGATTTATCAGGCGATCCTGAAGCCAACTGGCGTCTAAACCCAGGTCAGAAGGCTTCGTCAACGCCCCCCAATCAACCCACTTGCCAACGACTGCTTTCAGGTTTAATCGCCATGCTGCTGATGCCAACGACTATACATCTGCCCATCATTCCACAGACCGACCACCTGAGTTTTGATGGCATCTAAACCGCCCAGCAGATAAAAGATCCCCCGACTGGCGACCTTGAGCGGCGAACCACTCTTGTAGCAGGGTGGATTGCCCAGAACATGGCAATCAAAGAGTTTGGCGTAGAGGCGCACCTGTTGCCCCAGCGTGAGATTTTTCAGTCCCATCAAGAAATGGTTGTGATAGAACGTGACCTGATAGGCCAGCGATCGCGTGCTGATGTCATGGCAACCGCCGGTCATCTCACCCAAATGCACCAGATGAGCCGCCGGGTCGTACCAAATCTGCAAGCCCGTGGCCCGAATCCGCAGGCAAATATCCGACTCTTCCCGCACCGCCGAACCCCGAAACCGCTCATCAAACCAGACCCCATGCTCGGTGAAAATCTCCCGCCGATAGGACATATTGCAGCCCC
>JBMYQW010000620.1:0-2048 GCA_049601735.1 Spirulinaceae cyanobacterium | reverse complement strand
TCGCACCTGCAACCCTATCTATACAGAGCGTTTCACGCTTAAGTTCACACCGATGGCTGCTGCCACACTGCGCGAACAACGCAGGATGAGTATTTTGGAGCAATACTCTTACTGCAAACCCAACCAAGCCAAGATGCCTTGGCCGGTCAGCCCTTCGACCAAAAGCGCCACAAAAAAGCCAATCATCGCCGCACGGCCGTTGAGACGTTCGGCATAGTCGTTAAAGCCGAACTTGGGTTCTTTGAGTTCTGGCGTAGTGGAAGGTTGGGGGATGTTGGTGGATTCAGGCGTTGTCATGGGTTTAAAAGGATTTCAATCTACGTCAATCTGCTTTACATTTCTTTACAGATTCTACCCTAATCCTCTCCTGATGTGGGATTCCCTAGGCAGAGTAATCGCGCAATGCCTGAATAATCTGTTGATTCGCCTTCGGAAATGGAAACTGATCGATCTCGCTTAAACTCACCCAACGGATCTCCTGGGACTCCAATGGCTTAGGTTCTCCCGAGACATAGGTGCAAAGATAGACCTGGAGATTGACCTTGAAATGGGTGTAAGCATGGTCGATGGTGATCAGATGTGCATCAATGGCGATCGCAATATCGAGTTCTTCCCGAATCTCTCGCAGAATGCAATCTTCCACCGTTTCGCCCGGTTCAATTTTGCCGCCGGGGAACTCCCACAGTCCCCCCAGGAGCCCTTCTTCCAGGCGGCGATCGATCAAAATCTGGCCCTGGGCATTGCGAATCACGGCAACACCAATCTTTTTCTGGGGCAGGGGAGCAGTGGGCATACGCATCGGGAGTTGGTCTTGAAGGTTATGGGACTGCGCATAACACTGTACGCGCCAGGGGCAGGGGAGGCAAGCCGGACATTTGGGTGTGCAAACCGTCGCGCCCAGATCCATGATCGCCTGGTTGAAGTCGCGGGGATTTTCGGGATCAACAAGGGCATCGGAGAGCTGCCAGAGGTCTTTGTTGGCTTGCTTGGGCGGGACGGGGAGCCCGGTGAGGCGAGCAAGCACCCGCTTCACATTGCCATCCAAAATCGAGAGGGGTTGATTAAACGCCGCGCTGAGGATGCCACCTGCGGTAGTGCGCCCAATTCCTGGCAATTGCAGCACTTGAGCCAGTTCCTGCGGAAACTCCCCCTGATGCAGTTGGCAGATCTGCTGGGCGGCTTTGTGGAGGTTGCGCCCACGGGCGTAGTAGCCCAAGCCTTCCCAGGCTTTGAGTACGGTCTGTTGGTCGGCTTGAGCCAGGGTTTGCACATCCGGAAACTGCACCAGCCACCGCTCGTAATAGGGAATAACCGTCTTGACCTGGGTTTGCTGGAGCATGATCTCCGCAATCCAGAGCTTGTAAGGGTCAGGTTCACCGCGCCAGGGCAGGCAGCGGCCCTGCTGGTAATACCAGTCGAGGAGCGATCGCCGCAATGACATGACAGGCAGTTGGCGCGATCGCTCGGCCCAGTCCTGCACCTCAAGCGTCAAATTCGTCGCCGGGCTCACTCACTACCCCATGGAGAGAATGCTCAAACTGCATCCGCTGCTCGGCGTTACGCAAAAAGTAGCCGCTCATGATCGCGGAAGCGAGGAGGCGACCGAGATGTTCGCGGTTGGTGGTAATACTCACATCGAAATGATCGCTCGGCAGCGTCCCGAGCAGACCAATAATATTGCGCTCCATCACTCCAAACACCTCAGAAGAATGGGGCTTAGACAGTTGCTCGATGATCTCTGGACTGAGGTTTTGCACATACTGCCAAAGGGTGTTACCTCCCTCGTGTTCGCCTTTGGCATTGGCGTCGGGGTTGAGGTCATAATTCACGCTCTTGTTCCTCATGGGTTTATCGTCCTTAACCTCATTATAAGAAGGATTGCAGGGTCTGGCGGTTGACAGGGGTCATCTCAAGGGTTCGGGGAACTACAAATGTTGCATTAGGGGTGCAAATTGAATCATCTAAACCAAGACCAGCTTGAAACCTGTATTTCCAGGATGCTGTAGGGGCAATCCCCCCGTGGTTGCCCCAGACCCTGCCGGGGTAGA
>JBMYQW010000619.1:0-2065 GCA_049601735.1 Spirulinaceae cyanobacterium | reverse complement strand
CCGAAGGCTTGGAGGCGATGTTTACCCGCCATGCCCGCCTACAGCAGGCGACCCGAGCGGCAATCCAGGCGATCGGCTTGAATTTGTTTGGGGCAGATGAGGTAGCGAGTCCTGCTGTTACCGCTGTTCTGCCGGCTCAAGTGGATGCCGAGCAAATTCGAGGCACCATGCGTCAGAGCTTCGAGATCGCCCTGGCCGGGGGGCAAGATCATCTCAAGGGCAAACTGTTCCGGATTGGGCATTTGGGCTTTGTCTGCGAGCGGGATACCCTGACCGTGGTCTCGGCCCTGGAAGCAACGCTGCAACAGCTCGGTGTCGCTGACGTTACGCCAGGTGCAGGGGTGGCAGCCGCAGCGGCTGTGTTTGCTGGCTAAGGGGCCCGTTCAAGTGGACAAAGTTCAGCCAAATGGCGGCGGAGGGGCTACAGTCCTTGCGGGCTATACCTCCGTGGGCAGAATCATCAAAGCAGTTTATAGAAGATAGGGTGAGGAATTGTGACCGCGATCGCAGCGATCGCGGTTAGCCATCATCCTCATGCCTTACCCCGATCACCACTAGCGGCGATCGTTGGTATTTACTCGCTCCCATCGGGTCCTGGGGAGCAACCCATTGATTCCGGGACTTCTTCTATGAGTTTGCCTCTACTACCATTTTTCAAAGCCTGTAACCCCAGCAAAACCCTTGACCTCTCGAGTCCCCAAGATCGACCCTATTACATTGACTTCGCGGCGGTGCGCGGCGGCAAGGTGGTTGCCCAGCTAGAGCGCACCATTACCCGCCTCTCGCCCGATGAACCCACCTGCCAGCTCTTTAGCGGTCACATTGGCTGTGGTAAATCCACCGAACTGCTGCGCCTGAAAGCCAACCTAGAAACCCAAGGGTTTCAGGTCGTCTATTTTGAATCCAGCCGCGACCTGGACATGGCTGATGTGAGCGTGAGCGATATTTTGTTGGCGATCGCCCATTCCGTAACCGAGCGCCTCGAAGCCGATGGCTTTCACTTTAAGCCGGGCTATTTTACGAACCTCTTCAACGAGGTGAAGACCGTTTTGCAAACCCCCATCGATCTCGGGGCTGAAGCCGAGCTGTCGGTGGGCATCGCCAAGATCACTGCCCGCGCCAAGGATAACCCCCGCCTGCGGGAGCAGTTGAAACAGTCCCTCGAACCCCGCACCGAAGGGCTACTCCGGGCGATTAACCAGGAAATTATTGAGCGGGCCAACATTGAGCTGAAATGCCGGGGCAAGGCGGGCCTGGTCGTGATTGTCGATAACCTCGATCGCATCACGCCCAGCAAGCTCACACCGACGCGATCGCTGCCGGAGCATCTGTTCATCGATCGCGGCTCCCAACTGCGACGCCTCCATTGCCACTTGGTCTACACCATCCCCCTCGATCTAGTCTTCTCTAACGACTACCAAACCCTGAAAAACCGCCTCGGGGGCGGGGTTGCCCCAACGATTCTACCCATGGTTCCCGTGCAACATCGGGACGGGCAGGAGCATGAGCAAGGCATGGCGCTGCTGCGGCAGTTGCTCTTAGCACGGGCGTTTCCCGATCTGGCTCCGGACGCTCGTCTAGCCCGGATCACCGAAGTCTTCGATGACGCGCAGACGCTCGATCGCCTCTGCCGGCTCAGTGGCGGCCATGTACGCAACCTCCTGGGGCTGCTCTATACCTGTCTGCGCCACCAAGATCCCCCCATCACCCGCGACTGCGCCGAGCGGGTGATCCAGAGCTACCAGGACGATATTTTGCTGGCGCTAGAGCAAGACGAATGGAAACGGATTTTCCAAGTGCTGGCCGAGCAGACCCTCAGCGGCGAAAAGGAATACCAGCTCTTGCTGCGGAGTATGTTTGTCTTTGAATATCGGGATGATCAGGGCCGCTGGTTTGGCATCAATCCGGCACTGCGTGAAACAGAGCAGTTTAAGACCTTAGCCGTGACCTTGGGGCATTGGTTTGGGAAGCGGTGAGGACAAGGACTATAGCAGTAATAGTAGTGTTTAGCAATACTTCGGACACTTTTTGAGATAGAGGCTTAAATCCTCATTCTACCGTCAGC
>JBMYQW010000618.1:0-2073 GCA_049601735.1 Spirulinaceae cyanobacterium | reverse complement strand
GGTCTTAACCGAACGATACCAGTCTGCTCGGTGGAGGGTTTGCAGGGCGTCTTCGAGCCAGGCGTAGGGGGAGTTGGGGGGCATTGCTAAGTGTATGTTTGAGGATATCGCGTAGGGCGATTCGGCTACATCAGAATGGGTTTTCGCTGCCCCCAATGCCACTATCTGCCGACGATCAGCAGGGCAAGATCAGCCATGACTGAGCCTGACGACAAGCGGGAGGGTCAAAAAACTGAGTAGCGTCGAGAGCAAAATCGTTCGGGAGACGCGATCGCGATCGCCGCCCAACTCCGTCACCCAAATGAGTGAATTCACCGCCACAGGCATCGCCGCTTGCAGGATCAAAACCTGTAAATCCAGACCCTGCAAGCCCAAGGCGCTGCCGACGCTGTGAGCCAGCAGGGGCGAGACGATTAAGCGCAAGCCCGCCCCGAGCAATTCGTTACGCCCAAACCGGAACGGGGTTTGGGCAAGCTGAATGCCCAGACTCAGGAGTGCCAGGGGAATCGCACCACCGGCTAAAATTGTCACTGCCCGAGCCACTGCCTCCGGCAACCCATATCCCCCCACCCTCAGACTCACTCCGAGCACTGCCGCCCAAAACACGGGCAATTTCAGGGTCAACCCGAGCCCCGATCGCAGACCCGTGCCCTTGAGCACCACGGGAAAAACCGTCGCAATCATTAGGCTAGAACCCACCAGGTAGAGCACCGCCCGCTCTAGCCCCGCCTCGCCCAGGGTAAAGAGCACGAAGGGCAGGCCCATGTTGCCCACATTGGCAAACAGCGTGGTGGCAATCAGGCTCTTGCGTCCGTCGGGGGGCAGGTGCAGCAGACGCCCGAGCAGAACCACCAGCAGGTAGAGTAGCACCATGTTGAGCGTAAACGCCGCGAGGAAGGCGATCGCTCGCTCTAGGGCTAGCGTCATGTTTGACCAACTCTGCAACACGAGGGCAGGCAGGAGCGCATAGATGCTGAGGCGAGCCAACGTGGGCAGATCCAGCTTGAAGCTGCGCCCAATGGCAAAGCCCACCAGCGCGGCCAGGGCAATGGGTAAAACAGCGGAGAGGAGGACGGCCATGGGTTAATTGCGTCGCCAACAGGAGCATGGTTCGCCAAGAGGGGCAGAGTAGCGATCGCGCCCTAGCTCCAAATCCCTTGCAGAAGAGGTTTCACCCCTTTTCTAAGCCGAGCAGAACGCCACCCCTGTGCCGCCGAGACCACAATAGCCACCGGGATTTTTCGCCAAATATTGCTGATGGTAATCTTCCGCGTAATAAAACTCAGGTGCATCCAGAATTTCGGTCGTGATAGCGGGATGACCTGCCTCTTTGAGGGCCACTTGGTAGGCTTCCAGGGAGGCTTGGGCGGCGGCTTTCTGGGCTTCAGAATAGACGTAGATACCGCTGCGATACTGGGTTCCCGAATCATTACCCTGGCGCATTCCTTGGGTGGGATTATGACTCTCCCAGAAGACCTTCAAAAGTTCCTCAAAGGTCACGACTTGGGGGTCGTAAACCACGAGAACCACTTCATTATGTCCGGTCATGCCACTGCACACTTCTCGATAGGTGGGGTTGGGCGTATAGCCTGCGGCATAGCCGGCAGCGGTGGTATAGACCCCGTCCGTTTGCCAAAATTTGCGTTCTGCGCCCCAAAAACAGCCCAAGCCAAAGATGGCTTGCTCCATCTGTTCCGGGAAGGGCGGCTGGAGGGGGTTGCCGTTGACAAAATGCTGTTCAGGGACGGGCATTGGTTCTGCTCGTCCAGGTAATGCCTCACTCGGAGTCGGCAGCGCGTTCTTTTTACCCAAGCCAAATAAAACCATAAGAAATCCAATTGCGAAATAAGTCTCTCCCCAATGTAATGAATGCTCTGCCCAAACGGGGGGAGGGATTTCACGACTGGGTTGGCTTCAATTTGGGCAAGGGATGCTGATCTTCAGTTAGAGTGCTTAAACAAGGTTGGATTTCATTGAGACGGAGCAGATTAAACAATGGGTATGACCCCGAAAAGTGGTGTATTGCTGGCCCTCTGTTGCATCAGCGCGATCGCGGCGGTGGGTTGTGTATTT
>JBMYQW010000617.1:0-2075 GCA_049601735.1 Spirulinaceae cyanobacterium | reverse complement strand
CCATTCAATGTGCTCGCCGCGATAAAGTTTGCGGAACTATTCAAGAAAAACAGGGCACGCCGACAAATCATAAACAGGGATGCACAAGATGTTGTTATTAAGCGAAGCGAATTCAAAGTTGATCAACAGATAGTAGCAACCGCAGTAGTACACAAAGCCGACTACATCTATACAGAGGACACCGGTCTAATGAATTTTGCAGAAGGATACATCTCTGTCAGAGGGCTTCCATCCCTCCCCTCAGTGCAGCAAGTTTTGGACTTAGACGTCTAGACTTCTCCAGACCTGAGTTCCGGTTAAGTCAATTGTGAAGCAAAGCTGTTGGATCGAACGGGCTAAATTCAGACCAGTAGAAGGCTTCGGGTCAAATGCGGCAATCAGGATTTCTTTCGCCGCAGTCTCCACAGAAACGCCCTCGGCCTGCGCCCGCGATCGCAAACGAACCATCAATGCTTCATCTAGATTCTGAATGGTGAGTTGAGCCATATAGTAGTGAGGAATCGGATTCACCCGCATCTTAGCGAAGTCGCCCCTCAAGACCAATCGCAGCCCCAAACTCTCGATCTCCGCACCCATGAAACGCAACCTAACCGCTGGCCCCGTCGCCCCCCAACTGCTCAAGCTCACCCTGCCAATGGTCTGGGGGCTGTTTGCCCTGATCGCCTTCAACCTCGTGGATACCTACTTCGTGGGCCAACTGGGAACCGCGCAACTGGCCGCGATGAGCTTTACCTTTCCGGTGGTGATGACGCTGGGAAATTTGGCGTTTGGTTTGGGAGTGGGGGCAACATCGGTGATTGCGCGGGCGATCGGCGAGGGGGATATGCGCCGGGTGCAACGCTTCACGACCAACAGCCTGACCCTGGCCTTAACCGCTGTGATCATCTTTGCCAGCATCGGCCTGTTCACGATCGACCCCCTCTTCAAAGCCCTCGGCGCTGGCCCCGATATCTTGCCCTACATCCGGGAATATATGCGGATTTGGTACTTCGGCATTGTGTTCTTGGTCGTGCCGATGGTGGGCAATAGCGCCATTCGCGCGGCGGGTAACACGCTCACACCGAGCATCATTATGACCGTGGCCGCAGGCACAAACATTGTGCTTGATCCGTTGCTGATTAATGGCGCGTTGGGCTTCCCCCGCCTGGAACTCCAAGGCGCAGCCCTGGCCACCGTGATTGCGCGGGCGATCTCGTTGGTGGCGGCGCTGCTGGTGCTGCGCTTCCAAGAAAAACTGCTCTCCAGCCAGATTCCCAGCCTCCAAGAAACCCTCTGGTGCTGGCGCGACATTTTGACCGTGGGTCTGCCCGCCGCCGCCTCCAGCATGATTACGCCGATCTCGATTGGTGTGATTACCCGCTTGCTGGCGGTTCATGGCGCGGCGGCGGTCGCCGGGTTTGGTCTGGCTTCGCGGGTGGAATCGCTCTCTTTAATTGCCACGATGGCCTTAGCGGCAAGTATGGGGCCCTTTGTGGGGCAAAACTGGGGCGGCCAGAAAATCGATCGCGTCCGCTTGGCCCTGAGCCAGGGCTATCGTTTTTGTTTGGGCTGGGGCCTGCTGATGGCGGTGATTTTGGGGCTCGCAGCGCGGGGCATTGCCACCATTTTCAACCCCGACCCGACCGTAATTGCGATCGCCGCTCAATATCTCTGGCTGGTGCCGATTAGTTATGGCGCAGCGGGGCTGATGCAAGTGACCAACTCGGCGTTTAATGCCATGGGCAAACCTCTACCCTCGATTACGATTACGGCAACCCATATGGTGGGCTGCTACATCCCGCTGGCGTATTTGGGGAGTCAGATCGCTGGCCCGACGGGTATTTTTGCGGCGGCGGCGATCGCTAACCTGCTGGTGGGCTTCGGGGCTTATCTTTGGAGTCGGCAGACTTGTTTGCAGCGGTTGCAGACGGTATCTGCGGAAACGTGAAGTTCTGGAGCAGCGAAGCGATCGCATTCCTCAATGCCCTGAACTCTCGATGTCAAACCCGGTTGTCAGAGGGCCAGCCCGACCACACCGCCCGCTGAGATGGAGATTGCCATCTCAGACTCTTGCAATATCGGAGAGCAGCTACATC
>JBMYQW010000616.1:0-2084 GCA_049601735.1 Spirulinaceae cyanobacterium | reverse complement strand
ACCAGCATTTTCTGGACAATTCTCATTTTCCTCTGCCTAAAGTGACAAAAGAGGGTTATAGCGTTTTTCATAAGCATGAGGTACGTCAATCCCCCTCAATCTCCCTTGGAAAGGGGGAAGTGGCGTTCTTTTACTTTCGCAAAAGGCTATAAACTAAAATCCAGCATTGCTAAGACCTATTCTCCTGATCGATGATGATGAAGTTGCGATCGCCCCTGTTTTCTGCCCTCGCCAGCGCCAGCCTCCTCAGTCCGCTCGCTTTCTCATCTAAGGGCTCGTTTCGGCCTGCGTCTCTCCCTCGCGCCGAGCCAGCCAATTCTGACCCACCGTCAAAACACTACTCAAGAAACTCAGCAGCGAATTGGCTGCTGCATCTTGGCCATCGGTGGTGATGACCGTAGTGTTTTGGTGTTCAGCACGGGGCAGCTTCTCGGCGATTTGGGGCAGCTGGACAATGAGTTGCGATCGCAGATATTCCTCCGAGAGCGTATTGGCGATCTCGCGGCGCTGCTGCTCTAGACGCAACTCGTCCGTCCGGGTTGCCACCTGATGCTGATGGTGCAGGTTCGCAATGTCGAGGTCTTGAATCGTGTTGGCCCGTTGTTGTTCAGCCGCGATCGCCTCCAATTGCATTTGCTGCTGAATCTTGCCAATTTCCGCCGTGATCCGGCGCTGCTCCAGAGCGAGTTCTTGTAAGGTGAGTTCGAGTTTTGCCTCGTTGCGTACCTGGGCGGTGCGGTTTTCGGCGGTGAGGGCCTGCTGTTGGGCCGTCTGCTCTAGCTGCTGCCGACGGCTTTGCTCGGCCGAGTTGCGGTTGTAGCGATCGCGCTCATCCTCTGCTTGCAACTGCTCCAAGCGGCGCTGCACATCGAGATCGGCAGTTTCGCTGGTGAGTTGATGCTCTCGCTCCCGCGCACTAATCTCCTGGGCATTTTCAATCTCCGCCAACCGCGCCAACTTCTGGCGTTCGGCACGGAAGGGCGCTTGCAGGCTCTGCCAGAGGCGTGTGGAGCTGACGATCGCCTCCTTGATCTGTACTGTGACGATCTTGAGCCCCAGACCGCTGGCATCGCCCCCGTCTTCCCGGCTCCCTTCCGCAACGGTGCGCAGGCGATAGGTCAGTTCTTCGATAATCGGCTGCTTATCACTCAAAATTTCGTCAATGCTCAGGGTTGCCACCTTATCTTTAATCGCCGCTTCTGCCTGCTCCCGCAGTTGCACATTGACAATCCCCATCGGGTCTTCCGGGTCAGAAAAATCCAGCTTCCAGTAAGCCGTCTCCAGGTCGTCAATGATCCATTGCACATAGGCTTGCACCAAAATCCCCTGGCGCTCCTGGCAGATACAGCGAGCGTTGATCAAGATCGTCTGCACCGCCGAGGGAATGACCAAGAAGGCATCGGTCAGCGGGTTAAACCGGAACGATGTGCCCTTACCCAGATGAATCGGTTTGTCATGACCCCGGCGGGTATGCACCACGTAGGCATTGGGCGGCACAATCACGCTCTTCCACCACCAAAACCCGACGATGCGATAGTCGATCGCACGGCCAGCTTGCTGCTGGGGTTGCATATCGACGAATTGTACGGCCGGATTCGCGTTGCGGGTGGGTTTTGGCGGAGCCCCCGGCGCTGCCATTGCCATTGGTGCGGGCGATCGCTTGCGTTTGAGTTGACGATCGGTTGCGGCCTGTTCTTCAAGGACTTCTTGCAGGTAGGTGTTTTCGACTTTGGATTCCATTTTCTTAGCCATAGTGCAGGGAGATGGCAGGGTCTAAAGCAATTGTATCGGGTGCGATTCTGCTGGAGCGCAATGCCTAAGGTGGTCTCTCGAAAAGTTAATACCACGTAGAGTGCTGTATAGCCTTCGGCATGGCTTCGCTAAAGGCGATAGCCGTAACGCACTGTCCCGACCATGAGCTGGGATATTCATTCTGAGAAATCGCCTAAGGCCATTTCTGTATTGTGCGGCTATCGATTTTTAGGTTCATAGTCTTTACGGTGTGTCACGGTACTGCGCCGCGGCGCTCACCACCACCCAAGGACGATCGACGACCAACCAAACGCCGCCGGGGAGGGTAGCTG
>JBMYQW010000615.1:0-2090 GCA_049601735.1 Spirulinaceae cyanobacterium | reverse complement strand
GGGAGGGGCGGTCTCGCGTAGCGATGACCGGGGTGGGTCGGGTGTGGGCCGCCACAGAAGCCTTGTAAATCAAGGGTTTCACGCTTAAGTTTATACCAGTGCATTGCCCACCACAGCCCCTTTGATTAAGCACAAAGATCCCTAAGCCGACTCCCTCGGCGCTAAATTCGGACAAAACAGCTCCGGCTGCTGCCGCACGCCCGGAATGCCCAGCACCACCAGCAGCAGCAGCGTCCGGCTACAGGTGAGCGCCGTGAACATACTCACGCCCACGCCGATCGCCAGGGTCAGGGCGAAGCCCTTCACCAAGCCCGAACCCAGCCAAAAGAGCGCCGCACAGGCGATCAGCGTGGTGACGTTGCTATCCAAAATGCTCGAAAAAGCGCGGAAAAACCCCGACTCCACCGATCGATAGAGGGTCTTGCCCGATCGCAGTTCCTCCCTTGTCCGCTCAAAAATGAGCACGTTTGCATCCACCGCCATGCCAATGCTCAGGATGAATCCGGCGATCCCCGGCAGGGTCAGCGTCACGCCCACCAGGCTGTAGCAAGCCAGGGTCAAGATCGTGTAAATCACCAAGGCAATATCCGCCAGCGCCCCTGGCAGACGGTAATAGACCACCATGAAAATGAGCACGAGCACCAGCCCAGAGATGGCGGCAATCAGGCTGCGGTTGACGCTGTCGCGCCCCAGGGTCGCGCCGACGGTGCGGTTTTCCACCAATTCCACCGGAAAGGGCAGCGCCCCACCCCGCAGTTGAATCGCTAGGTTATTGGCCGATTCGAGGTCAAAGCCGCCACTAATTGAGGCGCGACCTCCTTCAATCCCGGTGGCGGCATATTCGGCGCTGACGGTGGGCGAGCTAATTAAGATGTTGTCGAGAAAGATGCCCAAACCCCTTCCCGTACCTGCCACCGCTTGGGTATAGTCGGCAAACTGCTCGGCCCCAGTCGCATCAAAATAGACCATCACCTCCCAAGAATCATTATTGAGGGGGGAGGCAACGGCATTAGTGAGGCTGGTGCTTTTGAAGTCGGTCTTTTCAAAAAGATCGGCGATCGCCTCATCCGCTGCCGTCAAAGTCGCCTGAGCCTCTGCTACCGCCTCCGGGTCAGCCTCGGGATCGACAAGTAACTCATCGAGCTCAACCAATGCTTCCAGGTGAACCTGCCGCTCAATCGCAAGTTGAGCCTCTGTGCCCGGTTTCTGGGGACGGAACTCCAGTTGCGCGGTTTCGCCCAAGACCTGCTCCGCCTGCTCGGGATCGCTGACACCGGGCAGTTGCACGACAATTTTGTCTGGTTCAATGGTTTGAATAATCGGTTCGGCAACCCCCAGGCCATCCACCCGATTCTGAATCACCTGCTTGGCATCCGCCAAGTTCTCGCGGGTAATGGTGGTGACCTCCTCAGTGGGCTGCACCTGGAGTGTCAGCCGCGCTCCACCCTTGAGGTCAAGCCCCTGATTGAGGGGCAAGAGCACCAGGATCACCACAGCGGCGACCACTAGGAGCAAAATCGCGATAAACGTGAGGCGGTGTTTTTGCATGGGCCAAAAAGTCTAGGGGGGCGTTCTGCCGATTGGGGCAAATGAGGCGAAGTTCCAGCGAAAATCCGACTAGATTTGGTCGGTCGTGATTTTTTGGATCGCCTCAACAATCTGGGGCGGTTGGATGATGGTTAGGTATTCCAGCTTGCCGTTGTAGGGCGTGGGGATGTCTTGGGAGGAGAGGCGCACGACCGGAGCATCCAGTTCGTCAAAGAGCTGCTCGGTGATCAGGGCGCTCAGTTCTGCAGCGATCCCGCCTGTTTTCATGCATTCTTCGACAATAATGACGCGATGGGTTTTGCGTACCGAAGCGGCGATCGCCTCCATATCAAAGGGTTTGAGCGAAATGAGATCAATGATCTCCGGATCGTAGTCCAGCCCCTGCTTCTCGATCAGCTTTACGGCTTGCAGGCAATGGTGGCGCATCCGGGAATAGGTCAGCAAGGTGACGTCAGAGCCGGAGCGAACCACTTCGGCTTTGTCCAGAGGGCAAATGTAGTCGTGCTCGGGCAGGTTTTCCTTGAGGTTGTAGAGCAGGACGT
>JBMYQW010000614.1:0-2125 GCA_049601735.1 Spirulinaceae cyanobacterium | reverse complement strand
CTTCTCCCAACTCATCCACCCGCGCCCACCAGACCTGCACCGCCCGGAACGCCCCCTGTCGCGCCAACAACTGGGCAAACTCCATCAGGGTCTGCTGCCAAATGCCCCAAGACCCACTCTCCTCAATCACCAACGCCACCTCAAACCATCGCTCCAAGGCCGGACGCATCACCGGAACCACCCGCTGCTCTTCAATGGTCTGCTGCACCGTCGCCCGCTCATCCAATACCTGCACCGTCCGCGATCGCACCTTCCGCATTAACGGTCGCAACGCCCGCGCCAACGCCAACGGGTTTCGTAACGCTGCCGCAGCGGGGGTCTTGAAGGGGATGCCTTGCTGTGAAGATTGCGATCGCCCCCCCGATGGATAAACCTTCGCCCCTGGTGCTTCCGTGGTTTCCGTCTCTTGGGTTTCTTCCGTCTCTCGCTGGGTTGGAAGAGGTTGTGATTCTGGTGGTTCAGTCTCTATATCGGGCTCATCCCCCACCACCGAACTCGCCTCACCCTCTACCGCTTCACCTCCATCCCGCTGCAACGCCAACCACAACAGGTCAGCAATCTCTACCGCATCAAGCGCATTACCTTGCCGCTCAATGTTGGCTTGCTCTAGGGTTGAGATGAAATGCTCTAGCATGACCTGACGTTCATTTAAGGAAAATAGCGATAAAACTCACGCCGATGGAGAACTCGCATCACTTCCACGTTATCTCCATTGATTTCGATGCCTACCCGATAATTGCCCACTCTAATTCGGTAGCGATTTGGGGCTCCGACCAGAGCCTTCACGTTGGGTAGGGCTTGGATCGATTTGGCTTGGGGTAACGTTGTGAACACTAGCTCATACAGTACTGAATAAATAGGCTGTTTCTTCAGCTTTTTGAGGTCTTTAAGGAAGAGTTTGCGATATTCAACATTCAATCTTCATCATCCTCTAAAAACTGGAGTGCTTGAGCACGATCGAGCAATGGGGTAGATTGCGCTTCGTCCATTGCTTGATTCAGACAATAATCCTCAATGTGCTCGGCGATCGCCTCCAGTGATGTCTCGTCTTGGGGCAAAATTTTACGCCAGAGATCAATGGGAATGACGACGGCCGTAGGATTGCCGTTGGGATCAGTAAGGTATTCAAGAGTTTGAGTCATCGTTTTAAGTGAAGTAATCGAATTCGTCAGTTACAGTTCCGTCAACGACTGGAAAAGCCGATCGCGCAGCCGTGCCAATTCCTCCTCAGAAGGCGCACGTTCTTGGGTAATCAAATACAGGGCATTGAGTAATTGGTCAGTGGCCAGGTTGCTCCGCTCACGTCGCGTCAAAAACTCAGTAATCAGTTCCTCCGCCTGGGGCAACACTTCCTCACCTAAGTGCGCCTTAACGATCTCACTCAATGCCTCCCGGTTCGGCTCCCGCATATCCAACCGTAATCTGTAGAACATCACAATGCTAAGTCGAAATCAATATTCTTCTCGATGTAAATAGTACCTTTGGGCAACAGTGAGCAGACCCCATCCTGATAATGAATCAACGCTTCACTGTCAAGTTTCTTGAGGATTTCTTTCCGATATCTACTGGCGTTAGTATATTTGAGCCATGCAAGTAAATCTTTATCGCTGACCTTTTGAGGATGCTTATAGTACAGTAAGATCAATGTCTTCTGATCGGTTTTGAGTTGTGTATTTTGAACTCGAAGAAAACCATCTACATCTGCAACGATAGGGATCTTTGTGTCACTAATACTATCAATTATTGTTCTCGCTTCATCAATACTGTTCGTATGGTAATTACGGATCAACTCAATTAAAATCCAGTCAGCAGCGTGGCAAACGAATAACGAATCTGAATAATTAGGGCTTATTTCACTACCAACATGGGCAACATCACGTTTATTCCTGATGTCCAACAAAACTCTCGTGAGTCGGGGAATAAAGAAACGAATTCCTTGAGGTAAACTCGTATTACTCTCTGCATGATTTATGATTGTGTTGGTATTTAAAGACTGATCAAAATCTGTATATACTCCTATGTCCAAGAATTGAACTATTCGTAGGGTGCATTCGCTAAAGCGACCTGCATTTAGCTCGGAAGGACGAAATCTTTCAAAAAAGAATTGCTTTTTGATGTGAATATA
>JBMYQW010000613.1:0-2126 GCA_049601735.1 Spirulinaceae cyanobacterium | reverse complement strand
CGAGACCGCCCCTCCCAAGAGGGGATTTTAAGTCGACCCTTGGGAGGAGTACCCGGAGGGGGAGGTGGGTCAGCCCACTGGAACTCCCGCCCGGAGCTGAATACAGCCTTAAGTTCACACCAGTGATATTCTGCCTGCCAATACTTTAGTTACAGTCTTGGGATAACGCCTTTTGAACATGAATATCCGGTCAACTGCAATCACCGTCCTCGCTTTGGGTCTGCCGGTTTTCTGGCCGCCCCGTGCTCAGGCGACGACGGTTGTCGTGCAATCCATTTCAACAGAGCCGATCGCCGCACAATCCCTGGCGCTGCGCATCGCACCGATCTACGACACCTATCGTGCCGGGGACTATACGATCACGATCAGCAATAACCAACCGGAGACGGGCTACACCTACCGGGGTTGCGACAGCCAGAATCGCTGCATCGATCTGCAACAGGGCACATCCTGGTATGACGGCTATCGCCGGGGCATCACCTGGGAAAATGGCAGCTATTACTATGCCGTGTCTTGGCAGGAGGGCGATCGCCTCACCTCCATGATTTTAATGGTCTACCACGGCGATACGGTGCTGCTAAGAGAGCCGATGATTCCGGTGGTGGAGAGTTAGGGGGATGGATGATACGCCCTACACGCTCTCGATGAGTCTGTAGAAAAATTCTATATTACTGTCCGCCGCACCTGACATTTTTGTAAGATCAAGGGTGCGATCGCCCCCACTCCAGCAATCCTCTGCACTGCGCCGAGGGCGATCGCGGCTTGGGGCATCCCGAAGACCACTGAACTAGCCTGGTCTTGGGCGATCGTCTGTCCGCCTGCTTCGTGAATGACCTTCAAACCCTGTGCCCCATCCTTACCCATGCCCGTGAGCAACACCCCCAACGCCGCTGCCCGGTAATAGGTTGCCACCGCCTCAAAGAGCACCGTCACCGAGGGGCGATGCCCATCCACCAAGGCTCGGGCATTCTGGACAAAGCAGCCCTGGCGATCGAGTTCTAGATGCAACTGCTCCGGGGCAAAGTAGATATTACCCGCTTGGGGGCGATCGCCCGCCCGCGCAATTTGCACCTTGAGGGGACAGAGCGTCTGGAGCCAATCCGTCAGCCCCGCTAAAAACCCGGGACTAATGTGTTGTACACAGAGCACCGGGAGCGGAAACGCTGCCGGGAGCTGGCTGAGGATCGTTTTCAGGGCTTGGGGGCCGCCGGTGGAAGCCCCGATCGCCACCACACGTGGGGGCATCGCCGCCTGCAAGGGTTGCACCGTCCCCGTTGACGCTGAACGTATTGACGCTGACCCCATTGACGCTGAATCCATTGACATTGAACTCGTTAACCCGGCAACCATCGCTCCTGAGCCCTTTGCCGGACTGGCTTCGGCTGCATCTGCGAGCGGCTGAAACGGTGTGGGCTGGGTCGCCGCTGGAGCCTGCGGCATCCCTTGGGCCCGAGGTTTGCGCGTGAACACCGTGACCCCCGCCAACACCTGAATGCGCTGGAGCAAGCTCTTCTGGAGTTGAGCATAGCTCTCAGGGCTCTCAATGCGGGGCTTCGGGAAGACATCCACTGCACCCGCTTCTAGGAGCTTGAAGACGGTGCGCGTATCTTCGGGCTGAACCGAGGCGCTAAACACCAAGATGGGAATGGGCGATCGCGCCATCACGGCCTGAGTCAGTTCTAGGCCGTTCATTTTGGGCATATGCAAGTCCGTACAGATCACGTCGGGCTGCACAGAACCCATCTGTTGCAATGCATCCAGCCCCGTATTGGCGACGCCGACCACTTCCACTTGGGGCGGATGGTGCAAGAGGCGCTTGAGCATTGCCTGGGCAATGAGGGAATCTTCAACGATCAAAACTCGGACGGTCATCGGTTTCCCCTCCTGTAGGCACGACTTGCTGCCTCTATCTTAGGGGCTATATTGCGGGTTCTCGATTCACCAGCGTGATTCGAGCGATTGATTGCTACGAGAGCAGAACTTTCCGGATGATGGCGATGGCGTCGTTGGCAATCTTCGTTTCACGCGGCTGGTGGCGGGGGGAGTTCTAGGGCGATCGCCCCTAAATCGCCCCGGCGGAAATCATTGAGCAGCAACACCGCCACCCGTTCCGTGTCGCATCGATA
>JBMYQW010000612.1:0-2128 GCA_049601735.1 Spirulinaceae cyanobacterium | reverse complement strand
GTGGGCCGCCATGGAAGCCTTGTGAATAAAGGGTTTCACGCTTAAGTTCACACGGCTCGGTTGCCATGCCCCCCCGCAGCAGGATCATCGCTGCCCATCACGGGAATTTTGGGGCAGTGGAATGCAGCTTCTTGGGCAACATGGGGGGACAGCCATCATTCCGCAATGATGCCACGTCCTATTTTTCGGTGTTTACACCCAGATTCCTTACAGTCTGACACATCTTTAATGGTGCTCACTCAAGGACCGTTACGCTTAAAAAGCAGGTAAGCCCAGTAATCATGCCAGCTGCGTTCGCGGCGCATCGGCAAACAGTCGTAACATTTGGTTGCCATTTCTTTGAAATTCGTAACCAACCGTTACGATTTCGAGCGCCTGGACGATCGGGGTAAGCTGACTGATCACCGTTTCAAGATGGGGTGAGGTCTCCCCGGAAAAGTTCTCCACAATCGGGAAGATCCGCACTTCTCTAGCTACGCGCAACAGTTCCCGCAACGCCGCCCCATGAAACTCAGTCGAGAGTTGCTCGGAATAGGTGAAGAGCAGATGGGAGGAGAGGGCCAGGTCAAAGGTGCGATCGCCAAACGGGAGCCGCGGTAACTCGCCCACCACATAACGTCCGGCGGCTTTGCCAGCGGGTAGATCTTGCAAAAAACGCTGCATTGCGCTCATGCGTAGGGTTTCTAGCTCTTCTAAAGAGCGAATCTGAGACCAGATGAAGCGATCGCGCGTCTGCTCAACCCCCGCCAAAATCTGGGGGCGTACGGCCTGGATGCGCTGGTCAATTTCAGTAGCCGAGAATTGATAAATCGGGTCACAGGCGACAACCGAGTAGCCTTGGGCGGTCATCTCGGCGGTGAAGCTGGCGGGGCCACCGCCACAGTCCAAAATTCGGCCTGCTAAATCCGGGTCGCTCAGATTAAACATCCGCTGATATTCACCTGCCGAGCGGCCCCAGGGCACAATGTTGGTCAACTTAAAAGTCATCAGCTTCGGTATCGCTCTAGCCTGGATTATTCATGAACGCTTACCCAACATTCCCTGCAAGCAAGGCTTAACAGCCAATGGCGGGCAAGATGCCACGGACAATCCAAAAGGAAGAACCGTAGCGCAGCCGTCTCGGCTGCTGCTGAATAATCCAGACCAGCCTAATCGGTGGGATGTAACAGATTAACAAACCGACGCTGCGAGGGGGAACGGAGCTGAAATAATGAAAACCGTGATTTTGCCAGGGATTTCAGTTCAAAGAGGGGATTGACCATGACCATGCGGTCGTTTTTTACCGCCTTGCTCACGTTTGCGATCGCAGCACTTCTACTGGCGGGCGGCGGGTTTGCCTGGGTCTTGGCCCAGAGTCCCTTAAACCTCCGCGATGGGGGTGTGGAGGAGACCCCCACAGCGGCGATGTTTGTCTCGCGCCAGGCCCCGGCCATGGTCTCGTTGCTGGTCAACCCCGATCGCCTCGAAGCCCTTGTGCAAACCCAAACCCCCCTCAAGGAGCGGCAGGCATTGCGCCAAGAGGCGGACCAGCTCAAGGCAGGTCTACTGGCCCAAACGGGCTTGAATTATCAACGGGATATTCGCCCCTGGCTCGGCGAAGAAATTACCGTAGCCCTGACATCGCTCGACTACGATCGCAACCCCGAGAATGGCCAGCAACCGGGCTATCTGCTGGCAGCCACGGCGAAAAACGGCGAATTGGCTCGGGAGTTTTTGCAACTGCTCTACGCCAAACGCGCCAGCTTGGGTCAAGCAGACCTGGTCTTTGAGCAGTATAAAGGCGTGAATTTGGTCTACCCGCGCCTGCGTCAAAGCAAGATCACGCCGATCGCCAGTGCCGTGGTGGGCGATCGCTACGTCCTCTTCGCCAACCACCCGAAAGTGCTCAAAGCGGCAATCAACAATGTTCAGGTTCCCAGCCTCAATCTCACCCAAAGCTCGGCCTATCAGGATGCCTTAGAGAGCCTGGAGCAGCCCCACATTGGCTTGGTCTACACCAACCTGCTCTCCGTCGCTCGCCAAGCCGTTGAGCTAGACCGTCCGGTTCCCAGCCTCACCCTGGCGTTGACCCTAGCCCAGGAGGGGCTAGTCGCTGACACCACCCTCACCGGGCTGCAAACCACCGTGC
>JBMYQW010000611.1:0-2128 GCA_049601735.1 Spirulinaceae cyanobacterium | reverse complement strand
GGACGCCTGCGCTACGGGAAATTCGGTAGCGCGGGCATCTTGCCCGCCACGGTTTATGCATGAGATTGATCGGGCTAAAAAGCGACAGAATGAACTTCCTAGGCAAAGCCCTACTGCCTTATTTGGGCATCGTGTCGTTATATTGGTCTTGGTTAAAGAAGTAAACCGTCCGGATCGGGTAGGGGATGGAAATATTGGCCCGATCGAAGGCCTCCTTAATTTCAACCATCACGCGGGTTTGCGTCCGGCGCACGGAAGCCTGATCCGATCGCGTCCAATAGCGCACCAGAAAATCGATCGAACTATCGCCAAAGCTGACCACATCAATTTCCACCGGGGGTGTGGCCACAACCGTAGGAATCCGGGCCAGGGTGTCTTCGAGGAGGGCGATCGCCGAGCGCAGCGGCGTATTGTAGTCCACGCCCACCGCCAGATCCGTCCGGCGGTGGTCAAAAGCCGTCCGCACCTGAACGGCGCTGGTGAGCACATCGGAGTTGGGCAAGAGTACCTCTTCACCTTGGTAGGTGCGCAGCGTTGTGGTGCGGATATCAATACGCTCGACAGTTCCCTCGTAGTCCCCGACGGTAATTTGATCGCCAATGGCAAAGGGCTCTTGCAACAGCAGCAGCGTTCCCGCGAGAAAGTTCTTGAAAATATCTTGGAAGGCAAAGCCGATCGCCACCGAGCCAAGGCCCAGCGTACCCACCAAATCGCCCAAGCTCAAGCCCGGAAAAATAATCACACTGGCAAACAAGAGCCCAAGCGCCCAGGTAGTAATGACTGTCAGCTTAATCACCAATAGTTGGATGGAGCGACTTTTGATCGCGGGAGTCGCCAACCGCTTGGCCAGGCTACGGGTCAGTTGAGCGGTGTAGCGGGTGAGGGATAAAACGATAATCGCCGCCAGCAAGGCCGGCATGAGCTTAATGCCGCTGCTGACGAGATCTTCAAAGCTCTGGGTGATGATGTTGAGGATGCGATCGAGCATGGCAAGGGACGACCCGCGAACAAGGGGAATGCGACCGAACATACCATATCCGGTCTGCTCCACCGAGGCTTTGTTACAGAGGGCGCTGCCGAAGCGCGATCGCGCCTCGATTCAACCCGAAGCCAGAATTCTACCGTTTGTTGGGTTGCCCGCGCCGATTGCCTCCCGACCCATCCTAATGCTAAAAGTGCTGCTGGTGATTGCAGAAAAAGCATGGGTCGCTACAGATAGCGATGCAGGATCTGCTAATCTGCATGATTTACGGAGGATGGGCTGGGGTGGCAGGGGCACAATGCCTGCGCCGCTGAAAACCGTGATGCGCCTCCCCTCGTTTGCTCACCAGTCTGATGACTGCTTGGGGCGAAGGTCGCTTTTGCTCCTCGCTTGATGCAAGCATTGTGTGTGACACCGATCACCTGATTTGGCCCAAGGTGTCACCTACTACCTCACGTTTTGATCAGCCCGAATCCAGGGCAAACTCACCTAGGAACCGTTGGAGACATCACAGAATTTACGTAATCTAGCCGTGATACTTAAGTAGAAATGACGTAGCAATACTTAAGTGTTTCAAGCCACTTCCGTCTTCCTTGCCAACCCAGACTCACTCCCATGCTTCATCTCCAACCCCTGCCCGGTGCAATTGTCGCAATTTCGACCCAGACGGCCGATACTAAGACCCTGACCCAGAACGATCGCTACGGTTTGATGGCTGCCATCCTTAAGGAACACCTCGATGAAGACGAGCGCCGGGCGATTGACCGACTGTTGCGATCGGTACGCCAGGGCCAGATTACCGTTGCCTAGGGGCTGTGATCATTTAGACTTCAAATTCTGACTATGACTGGCTTACAGTCCCTATCTTTGTTATTTCGGTTGGGCGATCTATACTCTTGTACCGTAAAGATTCTGGCATGAATTGATGATGCATCCTAAGCCCTGACCTCCTCTCTCCAGCTTTTAACTTTTCTCCAGCTTTTAACTTTGCACCCTGATGAAGCCCAGCCCTACGGTTGGGTTTTTTCTTGAGTGACAGCACGGATCGGCCAAAGTTGGGGTGAAGCGGCAAGGCTTCCATCCGTGTGAACTTAAGCACGCCCTCCCTTATGAAAGGGTTGCAGGAGCGACAAACACCCGACCCAC
>JBMYQW010000610.1:0-2138 GCA_049601735.1 Spirulinaceae cyanobacterium | reverse complement strand
AAAATTCATGCAAGATTCTATTGCACCTGTTTAGCTGTGCCACGGCAGTAGGGTGCGTTAGGCAGTCATGGCTGAATGCTCCATATCTTCCAAGCAAAAATCTGCCGTAACGCACCGATGGGTTTGGGTGCGTTACTGCCAGGGACAGTTACGAAGAAACAGACCTCGAATCACTTTCGCAAACGTAAACTTTCGCAAACAGGTCTTGTCTGCTCCAAAAAATGGCGTTACCTTTAATTTAGACACAAAAGAAAGACAACCCTTTCTTAAACAACTTGATTGAAGGCTTTGTGTCCTACCCGCTCTCAATCAACCCTCATTCCTCCTTTGGATTGACAGTCTTAGTGAATTAGACGGCACATCTTCTTAAAAGATAAAGCCGCAATCATCCCATCTGAAACGATGTCATAGGCTAAAGTTTTAGAGTTTGAATGCTGGGTCACTTGTAAACTGCTAGTAACATCTTTGACTTACTATCTCTATCTTTTTCTTTCCATTGCAGTCGTTCGATCAACCTAATCCCACCGCGCCCTTCATCTCTCCTTGAGTTTCGGTTCTGGCCCGGTGGGATTGCTGTGTTTTGAGAGATGAATATGATTGTTGAATGGTTGAAGTTTTGGGTCAATCCGACAATCCGTCAACAATTTTTAGCCCAAGACGCACAAATTTGGACGCCTGCCCTCGCCGCACAACCAGGCTTCCTGCGTAAAGAATATTGGCAGCCCCCCCAAGCCGATGAGCTGATCATTGTGGTGCATTGGCAGAGCTGTGAGCAATGGAAAGCGATTCCAGTCGATTTTCTAGCGGCTACAGAAATAAAGTTTGCCCAAGCAGTTGGGGTAGAACAGTACAAGATGCTAGAGAGTTTGAGTTTTCCGGTGATTGCTCGGGAGTGACCTCAAACCAAGCAATGGGTGAGCATTGGCGCGATCGCCCCCCACAATCCACCCGCGATCATTCCGCGACCTATAATTGAGTTCAGTCGCTTTAACCCAATTCCTTCTGTAACCGCACCATGATTGCAACGCTTCTTGCCCCCACCGAGCTGCGACGCCTGACCGTTGAGGAATATCACCAGATGGCGGCGATCGGCATCCTCGGCGCGGATGAACCGGTGGAGTTGCTGGCCGGACAGATCGTACAGAAAATGCCCAAAGGCCCTGCCCATAGCGCATTGTGCAAAATATTGGAGAAGTTACTGGAGCAGCGTCTTGGCGCACAAGCCTTGGTGCGGTTGCAAGATCCTGTCACCCTCAGCCCCAATTCGGAGCCTGAACCCGATCTGGCGATCGTTCGGCCCAAGGCTGATTTTTATGCACAGCAACATCCAACGCCTGAAGATGTATATCTGATTGTGGAGGTGGCCGATTCGACGGTAGAGCGAGATTTGACCGTGAAAGCCCAGCTCTATGCCGCCACAGGAATCGAGGACTATTGGGTGCTCAATGTTGCAGCCCAGCAATTACACGTTTTCCGCAAACCCAAAGCAGCGGGTTATCAACAGCAGCTCATCCTAAAGGGGCAAGAAACCATTGATATTTTCGCGTTTCCAGAAGCAGAGCTCGTTTCTGTATCGGCCTGCTTTGGTGCGTTAGGGGCTAAAGACATCGCGTAGGGTGGGCATTGCCCACCAGCAGGGGATTCTGGCGTTCTGAAATATCCTGACCCGATCGCTGCTAAACCCCGTCTAAGTTGAAATCTGGAGTTTTTGAATGGTTAGATTGAAGCGCAAAATCCAGTGGCCCGGAGGGTTGGTTTAGGCTTCGCCAACCCAACCGACAATATCAAGTTGGTTTGGGTTTATTTCCCCATCCCCAACTGCTGGGCCTTTTGGTAGACCTTGCCCTCGGTCAGCAGCGAGGGGGCAATCACCACATCCACTTGCTGCATTTCCTTAATGTCTTTGGCGCCCAAGGTGCCCATGCTGGTTTTGAGCGCACCGAGCAGGTTATGGGTTCCATCGTCAAGTTTAGCGGGGCCAGTCAAGATTTCTTGGATTGTGCCCGTTGTGCCCACATTGATCCGGGTTCCCCTTGGCAGCACCGGGCTCGGGGTCGCCATGCCCCAATGGTAGCCACGTCCGGGGGCTTCGGCCGATCGCGCGATCGGGGAGCCAATCATCACCGCATCCGCGCCAC
>JBMYQW010000609.1:0-2140 GCA_049601735.1 Spirulinaceae cyanobacterium | reverse complement strand
GATCGCGCCTGAATTTCAACTTGGCCCTGGTCATTTATCCGAACTTGAGCATGGGGTAAGACTTGGCCGCTACTCTTGTTCCCGGCCAGAAAATCAGCGGGTCGCAGCGTCACCACCTGAGCTGCTGTTTCGGTCATGCCGTAGGTGGGCGCTAGGCGGAGGCGTTCGTGGCGGGCGCGCGCCAGCAACTCGGGCCAGGCGGGTGCGCCGCCGAGCAAGAGGGTGTCAAATTGGCGCAGCCAGGCCACACCTCCGACATCCAGCAGTCGCTGGAGTTGCGTCGGAACCAAGGAAAGAAACCCGGTGGGCTGAGGCAAGGATGGCCAATGGCCTTGCTTGAGATCGGTGTAAGCGCCGAGGGTGCAGCGCCCACCCGTGAGCAGCGATCGCCAAAATTGCATTAGACCGCTCACATGATAGAGCGGCAGAACGCAAAAGCTATTCACCTGGCCGACGCCAAAAAACTGCTGAAACCCGGCCACCGCTGCCGTCAGGGTTGCCCAGGTATGCATCGCCCAACGAATCTGTCCCGATGTACCGCCTGTGGGGATCATGATCTGACCCAGCGGGATCGGTTCCGGGTTGGGGCAAATGGCACAGGGAGCATCTCCCCAAGCCTGCTGCGGGCGAATTTGGTCGCTTACGGCTTGCCATTGCGACTCACGCCAACTCGGATTGCCGAGAAATACAGGCGTTTGAGTAATAAGGGCCGCCCAGAGGCTGGCGAGGAATTCGATCGGGTCTGGTAGGGCGAGGAGCAGACGCTGGCAGGGCTCGGTGGTGAGTTTTTGATAGCCTTGGTCGAGGAGCTGCAACCAGCGATCGCTCGCGGGGGGCTCCAGACCAAGACAAGTTTCCGGTTTGAGGGGAGCGATCGCCTCCCAATCTTGGTTCATGAATTTCCTCTCATCCAGCTCCTAAACCCATACGACTAGAACTGTTGCGCTTGCACCGATGAGAAAATCCTAAAAATTCTCGTGGCTACATTGCATCCCTTCGTTTGAACTTAATAATACCTGCGACCTGTAAATCAACCCACAAATTGTGGATTACGAACTGAATATTAAACCAAGTCGCTAAATGAGGACTACTGAGCATACGGGTGAGGACTAAGATTCCTATTCCGCTCAACCCAGAACTTGTCGTAAGCCCAAGAGCTGGCTTCACCTACACATAGCGTCTCCCTCAGTACAGGACAAAAGGTATAAGCTGTAGGTTGGGTTGAGACACGAAACCCAACAATAGAAAGGCTTGTAGCTATCGCGTTGGGTTTCGCTACCGTTCTAACCAACCTACGCGATCACAAGGATTTCAGCCAATAATTGTTTTTTGGTCCTGTACTCAGAGCGTCTCCAGAGGAGAAAGTCTGGCATTGATCGTTCAGATTTCATCCGTCGCCGCAAACTATAGAACTGACCATTAAATCCTCATGCAAATCATTGACCCCAACCAATCTTATACCTTTAGCAAAATCTTTGATCTCAACGCCGAGATTGACGATATTGTTGCTGATTTTGGCTATAGCTTGACCCAAACCAAGTTGAATCGGCCGCAATTCTCCGGTGAGCTAGGACGATTAGATGAGCTGCGAGAACGGATTGAAGAGATTCTTCCCTTTGTGATTCTTAGTACAGAAATCGCTCGGCGGGAAATTTTAATTTCCAGAGTTGTGACCGAAGTTGTTCACTACACACAGGCACAACTCCGGATTGAATATCCTCTCAAAGTCTCCGAGCAGCTCCAGGGGAATCTGGATTACTTGCTCAGGAAAGATAACCAAGTTGTTGTTATTGAAGCCAAAAAAGAAGACTTTGTGAGTGGTATGAAGCAACTGGCCGTAGAAATGATTGCCCTTGACCAATGGCTTGACACACCACAAACAGTTTTGCTCGGCGCTTTAACCACCGGCAACCTCTGGCAATTTGCTCAACTCGACCGTGCCCAAAAACAGATTGAACAGGGTTTAGAAAACTACCGTGTGCCGGAAGATCTTGACGTGCTCATGCGCATTTTGATCCAGGCAGTGACTGGCTAGTGGTTTGTCAAGACTAGATTTTATAGCCTTTTGCGAAAGTACAAGAACACCACTTCCCCCTTTCCCTAGACGCTTTGCGGCTTCCCGCAGGGTAGGGGGATTGAG
>JBMYQW010000608.1:0-2145 GCA_049601735.1 Spirulinaceae cyanobacterium | reverse complement strand
GGCGATCGCCCCATGCCCACGCTCATCTTTGTAACAAATTGTAACAATTCGTCAAGGGGGGCATCCACACCTACCGGGTTCACGGCGGGGTCGCCACAATGAGACCATAAGCGTAACTGATGTGCAACTCCCTATTTAACGAATGAGTATCAAAGATCGTCCCCGTCGGCCCGCCTGGCCCGCCCTAGTGAGCCGCATTCTCTTTTTTGCGGGTTTGGGGTTTTTAATTTTGAACCTGGTCTTCCCTCAAGCCGTTGCCCCCCAGCCGCAACGCGTGCCCTATAGTATGTTCATTGACCAAGTCAGTGATGGCAACGTGTCTAGTGCCTACGTGGGCCAAGACCAAATCCGCTACCAGCTCACCACCGAAAATGGTGAACCGGGTCAAGTGCTCTCCACAACCCCTATTTTTGACCTAGAGCTGCCCCAACGCCTTGAAGACAATGGCGTTGAGTTTGCAGCGGCTCCGCCTAAAGGGCCCAACTGGTTTGGCCGCATCCTGAGCTGGGTGATCCCGCCCCTGATTTTTGTAGGAGTACTGCAATTTTTCGCCAATCGTGGTGGGGGCGGCGGCTTTGGGGGAGGTCCCCAGGGGGCGCTCTCAATTAGCAAGAACAAGGCTAAGGTCTACGTTGAAGACGATGAAACCAAGGTGCAGTTTGACGATGTGGCCGGGGTCGAAGAAGCCAAGACCGAGCTAGAAGAAATTGTTGAATTTCTGAAAAATCCCCAACGCTACAACGACATTGGCGCACGAATTCCCAAGGGTGTGCTGCTGGTCGGGCCGCCAGGAACGGGTAAGACATTGCTAGCCAAAGCTGTTGCCGGCGAAGCAGGTGTTTCTTTCTTTAGCATCTCCGGTTCCGAGTTTGTGGAACTGTTTGTCGGAGCGGGTGCAGCACGGGTGCGTGACCTCTTTGAGCAAGCGAAAAAGAAAGCGCCCTGCATCATCTTTATTGATGAGTTGGATGCGATCGGCAAGTCTCGCGCCAATGGTGGCTTTGTCGGCGGTAACGATGAGCGAGAGCAGACGCTCAACCAGTTGCTGACGGAGATGGATGGTTTTGCGGCCGGCGATGCTACGGTGATCGTGCTTGCAGCCACCAACCGCCCCGAAACCCTTGACCCGGCGCTGTTGCGTCCTGGGCGCTTCGATCGCCAGGTGCTTGTCGATCGCCCTGATCTGCCCGGTCGGCTCAAGATTCTGGAAATCTATGCCGCCAAGGTCAAGGTTGACCCGAATGTGGATTTGAAGGCGATCGCCACCCGTACGCCCGGTTTTGCTGGCGCTGACTTGGCCAACCTAGTCAACGAAGCCGCCCTGCTCGCTGCCCGCAACCAGCGCACCACCGTCAGCCAAGCCGACTTTGGCGAGGCGATCGAGCGGGTAGTCGCAGGTCTAGAGAAGAAGAGCCGCGTTCTGAGTGATAAAGAGAAGAAGATCGTCGCCTACCACGAAGTGGGCCATGCCCTAGTCGGGGCGCTAATGCCCGGCGGGGGTAAGGTCGCCAAAATCTCGATCGTGCCGCGCGGCATGGCGGCGCTCGGCTACACGCTGCAAATGCCCACCGAAGATCGCTTCTTGATGTCGGAGTCCGAGTTGCGGGATCAAATTGCCACACTCTTGGGTGGTCGCGCCGCTGAAGAAACCGTCTTTGGTAGCATCACGACCGGAGCGGCGAATGACTTGCAACGGGCGACGGATCTAGCCGAGCGAATGGTCACGACCTACGGTATGAGCAAGGTGCTCGGCCCCCTCGCCTACGAAAAAGGCGGTCAAAACAACTTCCTGGGCGATGGCGGCATGATGAATCCCCGCCGCAATGTCAGCGATGAGACCGCCCAAGCGATCGACCAAGAAGTCAAAGACATTGTGGAACAAGGGCATCAGCAGGCGCGGGCAATCCTCCAGCAGAATCGAGACCTGTTGGAGACGATCGCCCAGCAGATCCTCGAAGCTGAGGTGATCGAAGGCGATCGCTTGCAAGAGCTGCTGGAGCAGGTTCAAGGCGCTGAGGCGGTGACGGTGTAGATGAATTTGTTCAACTATGCCTACTCTGGAACCTGGATTCGGGAGGCTGTAAACCCAGCCGTGTGAACTTAAGCGTGAAATCCTTTATCCTCAAGGCTTCCGTGGCGGCCCAC
>JBMYQW010000607.1:0-2155 GCA_049601735.1 Spirulinaceae cyanobacterium | reverse complement strand
CTAAATGATGACAGCCCCTAGGAACCTTTTCGGAATCCTCTCCTCAACTATGATGTCTAACGCCTTTCTACTCAGCCGGGTACGCCTGCACTTTGCCGACAGTAATCCTGATTTGGTGCAGCAACTCTCAGCGATCGCCTTTAGCCCCGACGGCCACCTCTGGGTCGGCTCCGATGAATTCCTCACCATCGAGCGCCTCTCGCCCCTTGGCCCGAACCGCTACGGTCAACATCAAGCCTTTCACCTGGGAGACTTCCTCGACCTCGCCGATGATGAAGCCGAGATCGATATTGAAGGGCTCAGTTATAGTAACGGCTACCTCTGGGTCGTGGGCTCCCACAGCGCCAAACGCAAGAAACCCAAGGGCAAGAAAACCGGCCCCGATGCCCAGAAAGACATCCGACGCCTGGGTAAAATCAAGCAAGACGCCAACCGCTATCTGCTGGCGCGAGTTCCGCTCCATGAGGGCGTACCAGTGCAGTCTTGTAGCGAGAGCAAAGACCATCCTCGCCTCACCGCTGCCTGTCTGGGCAAAAGCTCTAGCCAAAACCTGCTCCTCGATTGCTTAGAAAAAGACAAGCACCTCGGCCCGTTTCTGGAAGTGGGTCTACCCTCGAAAGACAATGGCTTTGATATTGAAGGCTTGGCCGTCAATGGTCAGCAGATCTTGCTCGGTCTGCGCGGCCCGGTGCTCGGCGGCTGGGCGGTGATTCTGGAGTTGGAGCTAACCGAGGGTAAACCGGGTGAGTTGACCTTTAAAGAACTCGATGATGGTTTGCCTTACCGCAAGCATTTTCTGGATCTCAACGGCTTGGGCATTCGGGATCTCTATCTCCATGGGGGCGATCTCTACCTCTTGGCGGGCCCAACGATGCTGCTGCCGGGCGTGATGCAAATCTTCCGCCTGCGCGATGTGCTCAAGCACCAGCAGGACACCCTCTGGCCCCAAGCCACCGATGAGCTGGAATGGCTCTTTGACCTGCCCTACAATCCCAGCAAAGACAATGCCGAAGGTCTGGCTCTGTTCCCCTGCTTGGGCTATGAAGATAGCTTAATCGTGCTCTACGATGCGCCTGATCCCGAGCGGCTGCCGGATGGCAGTTCGATTTTTGCAGATGTGTTTCGGTTGCCCTAGGGACGAATCGCCCCAGACCCATCGCGCCACCCATTTGCCATAATCAATCGCCATAATCAGGGTAGAGTGATCCCGAGTACAGCTATGCCAACACCAACCACCATCCCAACGGGCAAAATCATCACCACCCTAACCATTACCAACCGCATCGACCAAGCCAACGCAGAAGACGGCTTAATCGAACCCGATCGCATTCGTTCTGTCACCTTAAAGAACGTCCTTGTTGATACGGGAGCAACAACTTTGTGTTTGCTACCTGAAGCGATCGCCCAACTCGGCCTCAAACTGCTCAAAGAAGTCGATGCCACCACCGCCGCTGGACTCAAAACAGCCAAGATTTTCCAAGATGCACGGATCGCCCTACTCGGACGGGAAGGTACGTTTGAATGCTTAGAATTGCCTGGTGGCCGCGATCCTTTAATTGGCGTCATTCCCCTCGAAGCCTTGGGCATTGAACTCGATTTACGCCATCAGACCTTAAAAGTGCTCCCTGACACCTCCATGGACACCTATTTGACGATTTTGTGATCCGCCTGAGCCCAGATTCAAAATTGATGTAATCCATAGGAGCGGAGCGCCTCCACCCCCAACCCATTGCGCTATCAGCCCGACCATTCCCAATTATTTCCCCAAGGGCGCAAACCTAGAGGGCGCAAACTCCATCGCCCCAAACCTTTAGAGCGCAAGCGTTGCACCCCTACGAGACCAACGGATGACATCGGAACACAAAAAAATTTTTCACGTTTGTGCATAAAAATTGCCCCGACGCCTAGAAGAGGTATTAGACGACCCCAGCCCATTGCTCATCGTCTACTTTGTTTTTCTCGCCGTCTCAATCTAGGTTCTCTACCCCATCATGTTTGGCAAAAAAAAGAATCCTGCTTCCCGCCGCCGTCGCAACACCTTTGTTCTAGAGCCGATCCTGACGCCCTTGGCTGTCATCCCGGCTGATCTCGAAGATGCCAGTATTGAAGCTGACTTCATTCCAGTTCCTGAAAGCATCGATGTTCCGTTACTTGA
>JBMYQW010000606.1:0-2168 GCA_049601735.1 Spirulinaceae cyanobacterium | reverse complement strand
GTTTGTCGCACCTGCAACCCTATCTATACAGAGCGTTTCACGCTTAAGTTCACACGGATAGTTTCAAACCTCCCCCTACAGGGATTCTTGGAGTTCAAAAGGCGGACTTTGTATCATGTCTCCTCAACGCGAGAGGGATGCTGATTTCGTAACAGTTTTTGAAGGAACCAGTGATTAAACACTATCGATAGGCGATAATCAAGCTGAATTTTAAATAAAATTTGAACTCAAACAGACCTTTTTATGCTTAAGCAATCGCAAAACGGTCTGAATTAACTGGAGACTCACCATAAAAATGATCTATTCCACTCTCTTTGCCGCTGCAACCTCGTTCCCCCTCTCTGAAGGCTGGACGCCCGTAACCGGGATCGTGATGATTGCCTGTAACGTGATTGCGATCGCCATTGGTAAGACCACAATGGCTGCGCCTGCTGCGGGTGAAGCATTACCCATGTCAGCAATGTTTGGTGGCATGGGCTGGCCGGCGCTCCTGGCGACGACGAGCTTCGGGCATATCCTGGGCTTCTTGACCCTGGTGCTCCTCGATACCTACGGCATCGTCTAGGACGGTTTATCTTATCAATAAAGCAATTCAAAATCAAAGCGATGGTGCAGTAAATGTTAAGCGCCATCGCTTTTTTGTGGCGATCGCATCGATAAAGCTGCCTTGACAAGAAAACGGATACGACTCGAAAGATTCTGTAGCGATCGCTACTCCAGGTAACAAAATACAAATAAAGTCTTAACCCGACCTCAGGCTCAAGTTAAACTAAAGGTATCCCGAACCCAAACTCTTTAAGGCTAAAATCCCCTGCTGGTGGGCAATGCCCACCCTCAACAATAGCTTGAAAATACTACAGGCTAACTCACCCAACGTCATTAATGGGGACAGTTTTTGCCGCACAAATTGTGCCAATTCTACCCCGATCGAGCAAGGTAATTCGGTCAATATTGTGACAGAGAAAAGGCGATCGCCCCCTCATTTTTTAGGCTGCGATCGTCGGTCTCTAGCCTTGAATTGACTGCGATCGTTAAGGCTGGATTTTTGGCTAGAAGCATTGGCTTGGGCTCTTGGGTTGGGATTATCATTCCGCTTTGGAGTTTTCAGACCATGGTCAGTACTGTTTCTCTTCATCCTGCTGCGCACCAAACTCGTGAGCGATCGCTCGTTCTCTGGCTCAACGAAGTTAATAACCAAGATGTGCCGCTCGTCGGCGGCAAGAACGCCTCCCTGGGCGAGCTGATTCAACAGTTGCAACCCCAAGGCATCAATGTGCCGATGGGCTTTGCCATCACCGCCCATGCCTATCGGTATTACATTGAGCAAACAGGTCTTGAGCCCCAACTGCGGCGCTTGCTGGCGGATTTAGATGTCAATGATGTCAAGAATTTGCAAATTCGGGGCAAGCAAATTCGGGCGTTGATCCTGCATACGCTCTTCCCCAAAGAACTCGAAGAGGCGATCGCCCTGGCCTACAAAAAACTCTGCCAAACCTACGGCTGCACCTCCGAGCTTCACGAGCGTTTGGATTCGCCCTACCGGGAACTCTGTGAAGCCCAAACCCAAGATCTGGATGTGGCGGTGCGATCGAGTGCTACCGCCGAAGACCTGCCCGAAGCCAGTTTTGCGGGTCAACAAGAAACCTACCTGAATGTACAAAGTGTTAAAGGGGTCTTAGAAGCCTGCCATAAATGTTTTGCCTCCCTGTTTACCGATCGCGCCATTTCCTATCGCGCCCACCATGGCTTTGACCATTTTGAGGTTGCCCTCTCGGTCGGGGTGCAAAAGATGGTGCGATCGGATCTCGCTACCTCTGGCGTAATGTTCTCGATTGATACGGAAACGGGTTTCCAAAACGCCGCCCTGATCACCGCTGCCTACGGCCTCGGCGAAAACGTGGTGCAAGGTGCGGTTAACCCGGACGAATTTTTGGTCTTTAAGCCGACCCTGGCCCAGGGTGCAACCCCAATTCTGCAAAAGCGGCTGGGAACCAAAGCGATTCGTATGATCTATGACCTCGGCGGCTCCAAGCTCACCAAAAATGTGGAAGTCCCCGAGCCCGATCGCCAGAAATTCTGCATTACAGACACCGAAATCTTGCAACTGGCAAAGTGGGCGGTCAAGATTGAAGCCCATTATTCCCAGGTTCGGGGACTGCCCACGCCGA
>JBMYQW010000605.1:0-2173 GCA_049601735.1 Spirulinaceae cyanobacterium | reverse complement strand
TCGCCATCAATAGTGGTAGTGCCAATGAATTTATCTACTTCCAGTTCTAAGGCTAAACCGCCAGCAGTTTCGCCGGTAAGCTGGCGCGTGATGGTGCGCCCCGCGATCGCTGCCCTACTGCTCTTGGCCCTCTATCAGGGGCTCATTTGGGCGGGGGCGATCGCCCCGAGCCCCGGCATTAACCAATGGCAAGAAAACGTCATCCAAGCCGAACGCTACCTCTACAACCGCAAGGCAGCGCCGCTGGTCTTGGTGGGCAGTTCCCTCGCGGCCAATTTAGATCTTGAGGCCCTAGACCCAGCAGCGGTGAACCTGGGCATGGCCGGGGGCTGTAGCCAAACGGGTCTGGCGGTGGTGCGTCGCCGCCGCCCGCTGCCGCAGCAGGTGCTGATTGAGGTCAACGAAACCCTCGATCGCCGCCTCGACCAGGACTTCATCACCCGCCTCACCCAGCCGATTCTCCGCCCCATTCGCCAGGTCTTTTCGAGCTTCCGGGGGGAATATACGCCCTTGAGTGTGGTGGTGAGTTGGCTCAAAGGGGCAGATGAGCCGGAGGTGACGCCTCGGGAGGCGATCGTCGCCTCTCCCCTACGCCAGCAAGAAATCAAACGACTGGTGCAGGAGAATCAGCGCCCCCCGGATGCCCAGCTCACGGCCCTCCTCGACCGAGAAGCGCAGACGTTGAGAACGCAAATCCAGCAGCTCGAAAACCGAGGCGTTGCGGTATTACTGTTCAATCCGCCCGTGGAGTCCGTACTTCAAGACACCCCGCGTCAGGCAGCGATTCAGGCCCAGTTGCGATCGCAACTCCCCCCCGACCAATACCATTGGCTCCCTGATGCGGCGGGGGATTGGCTCACCAGCGATGGGCTCCATCTCACTCCCCAGGACGTAACCCAGTATATGGACTGGTTGAGCCGTCGAAAATCTTTGCTTCTAAAATAGACCTGTTGGCAAAGGATTGGAAAAATGACAAAACGACGGCGTTTAGCCATCATGGCGGCAATGGTCTGCGGCTTGGTGGTGTTGAGCTATTGGTGGCGGCTCTCCTGGGCTGCGCCCAATGCCCCGACGGTAGAGGCAGTCTATACGGTCTCGGGGCAGGTAGTGGGGCTCCAGATTCAGGAGGGATTTCTCGAACCCGCCCAGCAAACAACCTATCAACCCCAGGCAAGCGATCGCCGCCTGCACAATGCCAATAAACCCCACAGTCCCGTTTGGATCCAGCGTCAGGGTCAGGTCATCGGCTCCCTGGTGGGCCCCGAGGAAGATATCTTGTACGGCTTCGATCGCTTCGTGGGCAAGGCCCTGGATACGGAATGGGCCGACAATCCCCGTCATTACCAACTCAGTTCCCCGGACGATCCCAACTACCGCCAGCCTCAAACTGCGACTCAAGTCTGGCGCAAGAGTAAACCGAGCGATCGCGGTGAGGTGGGTCGCGGCGAGGTGGTTTGGCCGCTGGAGCATTATCTCTACCTCGAATTCCCCACCGCGCTGCAACCGGACAAGACTTACCAACTGAAGTTTTCCGGTCAGCCAATCTCTCAGCAACTCCCGAGCCAACGCTGGCAATATCGCCCCTTGAACCAATGGAGCGAAGCGGTTCACGTTTCGCAGATTGGCTTTCGCCCCGATGATCCGGTTAAAGTGGCGTTTCTCTCGGCCTGGTTGGGTAATGGCGGCGGTCTGGACTACCCCGATCGCCTACCCTTTAGCGTGATCGACCAGCGCAGTAACCAGGTGGTCTACGATGGCCAAGCTCAACTCACCAAGGCGAAGAACGCCTCAGAAGACGCCCGCGATCGCAACTATACCCTCGCCGATGTCTATGAGCTGCGTTTTGATGCCTTTGGCAAACCCGGACGCTACCGGGTTTGTGTGGCCAGCGTCGGCTGTTCTGATCCATTTGCGATCGCCGACGATGTGTGGCAAGAGGCGCTTAAGGTATCCTTGCAGGGGTTTTATGTCCAGCGCAGTGGTGTTGAGCTGCGATCGCCCCCCAGCCCCATGCCGCGCCCCCGCCCATTCCACCCGGACGAGACGCCGATTTACCAGTCCACCACCCCGCTGATGGCGACCAAGATGGGCATTGGCGAACAGAATGTCTTTCAAGCCCTGGCGCGCGGCGGCACAAACGAACGGGTTCCTCTGGCTTGGGGGGGCTATTTCG
>JBMYQW010000604.1:0-2173 GCA_049601735.1 Spirulinaceae cyanobacterium | reverse complement strand
CGGTGATCATTACGATTCCATAGCGTAGGTTGAATTATCGATACAGAACTCATTGTTTCGCTGCCGAAGTGCTGAAATACTTCGCCGCCGGATGGTAGGCGATAATTGCTGTGGTGGATTGTTCCGGGTAGATTTGTTCACTCTCATCCATGTAGAGGCTAATGCGTTGGGTATCGAGTAGCTCTAGTTGCTTGTATTGGTCTTGAATATTCGGACAAGCCGGGTAGCCAAAACTATAGCGTGAGCCCTGATAACGCTGCTGTAAAATATCTCGAATTCCTGTCGGCTCAAGTTCCGCGTAGCCGAGTTCAGCACGGATGCGAGCATGGCCCCATTCGGCTAGAGCTTCAGCCGTTTGTACGGCCAACCCGTGGTAATAGAGATAGTTGGTATAGTCATCGGCTTTAAAGAGTTTTTGGGCATATTCCGTGGCAACGTCGCCCACCGTCACCGCCTGCATCGGGAATACGTCAATGATGCCGGAATCTTTACTGGCAAAGAAGTCGGCAATACAGAGCCGCCGGGCCGATCGCTGCCTCGGGAACTCAAACTGAGCCACAACCCGCTTTGCTGCCGGTTCTGCCGGATCGTAAACATAGAGCGTATTCCCCTCAGATTGACAGGGAAAATAACCATAAATCAGCGTCGGGTGAAGCAGATTCTCGGTGACGACTTTAGCCTGCCAATCTGCCAGGATGGGATGAACTTTCTCTTGCAAGAAGCGATCGTATTCCGCCCGATCTTGACCTTGGGGTTTACGGAACTGCCATTGCCCCGCAAAGAGCGCCTGTAAATCCAAATAATGGAAGATTTCATCAAAAGACAGATCGCTCGGCTCAAGCAGTTTCGTCCCCCAAAACGGTGGCGTGGGGCGGGAAATATCTGGATCGACCGCTTCAGAGCGACGGGTGTCAATGACCACAGGTTCAGGCGGCTTCTCTGCCTTCGGGGCTGAACCATTCTCAGACTCATAATTGTCCCCTTTGAAGTAAGTGGAATTCACCAGTTCTCGCTCCGCTAAAAAACCCTGGAGATCATTCCACTGGGCCGAATGCTTGGCGGGCATGAGATCATCCATAAAGGCGAGATCCGAGAAGGCATCTTTGCCGTAGACCACTCGACCCTTATAGACCGCTTGGCAATCTTTATAGACAAACTTGGGTGTCAAGGCAGCGCCGCCCAAAATCACTGGCACAGAAATACCCCGCTCATTAAACCGCTCTAGATTATCTTTCATAAATGCCGTAGACTTGACCAGTAAACCACTCATGGCAATGCAATCGGCTTGGGATTCTTCGTAGGCTTGGATGATGTTGTCAACGGGTTGTTTAATGCCGAGGTTAATCACCTTGTAGCCATTGTTGGTGAGGATAATATCGACTAAATTCTTGCCGATATCATGGACATCACCTTTGACGGTGGCAATCACAAACGTGCCCTTGGCATTACTTGCGCCCTCTTCTTTGTCCATATGGGGCTCAAGGTGAGCGACGGCAGCTTTCATGGTTTGGGCTGACTGCAACACAAAGGGCAATTGCATCTGCCCGGAGCCAAACAGTTCCCCCACCACTTTCATGCCATCGAGCAAGAAAGTGTTGATAATCTCAAGGGGAGGATATTGCTGCATGGCTTCATCAAGGGCTTCATCGAGGCCAATGCGCTCACCATCGATAATGTGTTGTTTGAGCCGTTCTTCGATCGGTAAATTCTTGTCAACTGCTTCACCTTTTTTGGCTTTTTTGCCCGCAAAAACTTCGGTGAGCTTGGTCAGGGGGTCATAGATGCAAACCTCGCCCTCAAATTGGCGGCGATCGTAGATCAGATTCTGGCAAAGTTGTTGGTGGTCGGGGTCTATCTTGGCCAAAGGTAGAATCTTGCTGGCACTGACGATCGCACTATCCAAGCCTACGGCCATTGCCTCATGCAAAAACATTGAGTTGAGCACCTGGCGGGCCGCAGCATTCAACCCAAAGGAAATATTCGAGACGCCAAGCGTAATATGGCAACCGGGTAGTTCTTGGCGAATGCGTCGGATTGATTCAATTGTCGCTTTGCCATTTTCGCGGTCTTCTTCAATCCCGGTGGAAATGGGCAGGGCTAAGGGGTCAAAGAAAATCTCGTGGGCGGGAATGCCGTAAGCGATCGCCGCTTCATAGGCCCGTTTGGCAATTTC
>JBMYQW010000603.1:0-2178 GCA_049601735.1 Spirulinaceae cyanobacterium | reverse complement strand
ATCCCGCAAAACCTTGCCTGTGTTGGGTTTCGCTCCGCTCTACCCAACCTACAGTAGTACACCTTGTTGGCTGTGTCGCGGCGGCAGGACTATGGGGACTCACCGTCAGCCCTGCCCGAGCGCAAACGCCAGCACCAATGCCTGAGCAGACCGCCGATCAAATCTCCGAGCAAACCCCGATCGCCCCCGAGCCCGCTGAATCCCTCGATCTTGATCCCACCCTGATTGAAAACAGCCCCCGCTTACAGGAATGGCTCGAAGAAATCCCCGATGTACGTCAGAGCATTCGCCATGACCCGGCCTTTGCCACCCGCCTGCGGGTCGGCTACGCTCAGTTCCCGGCTACGAATGACGCCAGTGGTTGGATTCTCGGGGTTGAAGATGTGAGGATTAGCCAGACCCCCTTGACTGTGAGTGGGCATTACCAGAGTGATGGGGCGGGCGATCGCATTACCTGGGGCGGCGATCTGCGCTATTATCTCCAACCCCTCGGGAGTTATGTCAATGTTGCCCCCGTACTGGGTTATCGCAATATCACGACCGAGGGGCAATGGACGGACGGGGTGAATGTGGGTCTGAAGGTGCAGCTCTCCCTCTCACGCACGGGGGCGGCAGATCTCAGCTTTCAGCAAACCTTTGTCTCACCGGGCCAAGCGGAGGAAGTGGGTATTACCACTGTGGGCGTGGGCTATGCCGTGACGCCCGAATTGCGCTTGGCAACGGAAATTGAGAAGCAAAATTCCCCCTGGGAAAATGACAGTCGCGTCAGCATTTTGTTGGAATGGTTATGGCAATGATGCAGCGATCGCCCGCTACACAGTATCCGCATCAGCATCAATCACCGCTTGGACTCTTGCTGGTCGGCATTTTAGCCGTGGGCTTAATGGGAGCAGGGCCTCGACCCCGCGAATTTGACCAACAACCCGAGCTGCTATTGGCTCAGAAAGTCTACAAAGGTTTCCAAGAAGAAGAACCGGGTTGTGATTTCCGATTTATGCGGGGCTGGTTCGTTTGGTATGTGGATACTGCCTATGTCTGTCATACCTTTCCAGTTAATAGTCAAGTCGAAGCCGATCGCCGCGCCCAGGAAATCTTGGAGCATTCCTTTAGCGTCATCATCAGTGGCTACGGTTTAGGAACGTAGTCGTTCAGGTTAAACATCTAACGCCTCTAACTGCCAAGCGTTCTGCTCATCCTTGCTGACCACGGCGACCATCGGCAGTTCCCGATCGCCCGCCAGCTTCACCATCAAGTTCAACCGAAAGGCCTCGCCGCCGAGCAGTTCTGGCACGGTGGCCGAGAGCTTTTGGTATTGCGTGAGCTGGTTGCGTTTGACAAACTTGCGGAAGTTTTTGAGATCGGTTTCGTCTTGGAAGGTCGCAGTCGTGAGGCCATAAGCGGCCTTAATCTCGTTGCGCGTCAGGGTCTTGAAAAACGAGACCAAAAACCGATTGAGCCCCCAGGTGCGCCGGGTGAAGGCGATCGTGGCGGTAATCCAGACGATCGCCGCGATCGCTACCACCGTGCCCAGGCCAATGCCGATATAGGTGAGATAGGGTTGAAAGGTTTCCATGGAATTCAACTGCAATACCGTGCATACCGATGCTTAGAAATACGGCTTCAGATCTCTGACGCTATCCAGAATGCTGTAGGGACAGGTTTGAAACCTGCCCCTACTCTACCGTTTCTGGGGTCGATTCTAGCGGAGGCTGGGTTTCGGGTCGCGTTTGGGGCCAGGCGAAGCGATCGCGCCCGAGCCAGGCATAAATTGCTGCCCCCACCACCGGGTTGGCGATCGTGAAGGCCCAAAATATAAAGCCAAACATCGCGGCCATCATCGGCGATTGAGCGAAAACCCCACCCTGTTCTAGCATGATCAAAATTGTTGAGTGATGTGAGGAAGGACGAAAGGGCCAGCAACTTAGGGCGTCTCATCAATTAGCGTCAGAAGCCTTATGGGACAAGGGAGCGATCGCCCAACCCAAACAACCAGGGAAAGGGGCTGTACAATAGACCTAGCAATGGTTTCAAATCTAAATAAATAATGACAGCCCCTAGCAGGATCGCACTTGTGTAGCGTGGCATACAAACTAGCGATCGCCCCTTTGCTATAGTCCCAGCCAACAGATCAGCATAAAAATTGCTTCTAGGGTTCCGGTTTCGGCATGGGAAACGTCT
>JBMYQW010000602.1:0-2203 GCA_049601735.1 Spirulinaceae cyanobacterium | reverse complement strand
GAGCAAGTTGTAGTAAATTCGTCCCTGGAGCAGACCAATCATGTTGGCAAAAACGCGATCGCGCCGCTGAATCTCTACCCAGGAAATGCCCATCACTCGGCAAAATTGCCGATAAACTTCGGTATAGGCGCGGCGGGCAAAGGCAAAGGTTAACGGGGTGGTGACACCGCTGTAGCTCTCGGCAATGTTGCTGTTGTCCCAAATTTGATAGCGCCCGGTGGGTTCTGGCGCGGCGGGCAATGCCGTGATCGGTCGCGCCTGGAGCAGGTAGAGTTGCCCGGTTTGAGCGATCGCCCATTCAATATCCTGAGGTGCTGCCAACGCTCGCCCCACCTGACGGACGAGACTTGCCACCGCCAGAATTTGGGCATCGCTGAGGGTGGGTTGATCGATGCGATCGTCTTCGATCCGTTTGATGGAAACCCCCGACTCACTCAACGGGTTGGCATAGGCCGCCTTGACCTTCCGCGCTATCTGCCGCTGCACGATCTGGTCATGGGCATCCACATAGAACGTATCGGCATCACTCTCGCCGGAAACTAGCGTGGTTCCTAAACCGTAAACCGCTGAAACGAGGCGAATATTGCGCCGCCCCGTCACCGGATCAGCCCCAAAGGCAACCCCCGAAACGGAGGGTTCGAGCATCTGCTGCACCAAGACCGCAGACGGTTGCGGCAAACCCGACAAGCCCTGGCGCTGACGATAGAGCAAGACGGTTTCTCGGTAGGCCGATCGCCAAACTTGGGCAATTTTGTCGTAGAGATCTTCGAGTTTGACGCTCAAAAAAGTGGTCAGTTGTCCGGCGAGGGAATATTGGGCTTGGTCTTCATCCAAGGCGGAAGAGCGCACGGCAAAGTGACCGCCGTAGGGAAACATCTCGGCTAAGATTTGCAGAATTTCCGTTTGCACTCCCTCGCCTAATCTGACATCAGCCAAAACAGCCTGTAAGGCTTGAACATTAATTTTAGTTTGGCTTTGCCAATCGTGTAATCTATCCCGCTGCTCTCGGGTTAAACTCGCCGCAAAGGCAGCGGGCGTCATCACAAACCCTTGGGGAATCAACAGATCGCGTTGGCGTAAACGGGAAAGCTGAAATGCCTTACCGCCCATGGCTTGAGCATTAGGGAGATCCTGCAGGCGCACCACATATTTCATCGTTGCATCAGCCAAGGAATTACACCAAGATTGAGATAGCTCACCATCATCCAGAGCGCCGAAACCGTGTAGATCTGTTTACTGGTTTGGGCGGTGGGTTGTTGCAAGAATTGATAGCTTGCTGCCCAAATGCCGCTACTACCAATCAATAAGAGAAGGATGGCGGAAATAAAGATTTGCAAGCAATAAAGGGCGATCGCCGTCAGGATCGTACTTACGAAACCAACATTCATCCAAGTGTAGAGCGATCGCCGCAGTCCCCAAACTTGTGAATAGGTTTCACCCCCCGGAATTTCTTGCTCAGGAGCGCGAATCTTGCGCCCTATTTCAATTAGTAGCCCGTGGGCGCTACTTAAAAGCAGGAAAGCAATGATTTGTGGATGGCGTGGGAAGGGTGCAATCGGGATATAACTCGCCATGATTCCGTACAGTGCCATGATCGGTAAAACCAGATTGTGGCTGATGAGATAAATAACCGATCGTTGGCGTAACCAATCTCGGACAAAAAATTCCCAGCGCATCAATGCCTGAAATATCCAGAGGAACCCCAACCAAGGCAACAAGCGCCAGGTCAGCATTAGGGTTGCCACTAATTGAATTAGAACCGTGATGATTTCTAGGGCTCTGAGTTCCTTCAGCCCAATCAAGCCCCGAGGAACCGGACGTTGGGGACGATATTCGCAATCATGCTCGTAGTCTTTGAATTCATCGGCGATGCGCAATTGTAAAAAGGCACAAAAGAAGGTGACAAAAACAACGGCGATTGTATGAATCTGAGGCTGCGTTTGCGTTAGCAGCGTCGGATAAATCACCGCAGCACTGCTAAAGACCAAAACCAATACACTATAGCTCACAATCGGAAACCGTTCCCGTTGGTAGATCCACCAGCGAGAGAGCAAAGAGGGTTGAGGCGGGGTTGAGTGGGTCATTCCATGCAAGAAGAGTCCGATCGCCCTTCCCAATTCCCTAACTTACCAGCCCCAGATTTCCTAACAACACTCCGGACAGTTTTTGATCGTCAACGAGAGAATAGGGGTTTCAGCCTGAT
>JBMYQW010000601.1:0-2205 GCA_049601735.1 Spirulinaceae cyanobacterium | reverse complement strand
CTAATGGCAATTCGCTGTCAGGAGCCTCTAGAGTAATCGGTTGTTCGGGGCGGTCGGTGGGGACGGCTTCAGGGATCGACTCCGGTGGCAACGATCGCACGGGTAGGAGAATAACATTTGTCCCCGCCTTCGCTTTGGCTTTGCTCTGAGTGGGTTCCTGCGCTGCCGCAGCTCGCTTGGTGGTTTTCTTGCGGGGTTTAACAGTCTCAGTTTCAGAAACGGATGGAGTGGCTTCTGTTGGAACGGTTTCTGCGTCAGCCGTTGCCCGCACCCCAACGACTTCGAGTTCGATCGTGGTTTTGCCCCGCCACTGATTTTCCGTGAGCTTGTAGGCCACATCCACCGGGCTCGGCAGCGGGGCATAGTCTCCCCAGCGCCAGGCGATCGCTTTCAGCTTGTGACGCTTGCCATCACAGTCTTGGGCGAGTTGTAGTTTGAGATGGTTGCCTTTGACTGTTTTCTGACTGACCAGCTCGACATTAGCCGACCAAAAAACTGGGGTCGGGTTGCCCATGCCCCAGGGTTGCAACGCCTCAATTTGTTCATAGAATTCCGACGTGAGTTCGGCAAACTCCGCCTGGGCATCAATCGTCACGAGGGGTTTGAGGTGCTGGAGTTCGAGGCATTGGTGGGCAAATTCGCGCAGGCGATCGCGCAATGCTGGCAAGCTCTTCGCTGGGCAGCTAAAGCCCCCTGCGGCGCGGTGGCCGCCATATTTGGGCAGGAGATCATCACAAAACTTGAGAGCTTCATAGATATTGAATTCGGGAATGCCCCGCGCCGAGCCGCGAATTTCGCCCTTGCCCTCATTGGTACAGATAAACACCGGTACGCCAAACCGTTCCACCAAACGTGAGGCGACAATGCCAATCACCCCATGGTGCCAATCGGCTTTAAAGACGACCAAGACGCGATCGCCTTGGGCATCAAGGGGCTCGCCAGCGATGACTTCCAAGGCCTCCGCCTCGATCGCTTGGCAGAGTTGCTGGCGACGACGGTTGGTGTCTTCGCAATGGTTGGCTTGCTCCTGGGCGACGTCAGGATCATCGGTGGTCAGCAACTCAATCACGTGAACCGGATCGCCGATCCGCCCCACCGCATTGATCCGGGGGCCGAGGCGAAAACCAATCTCGTCCGGACGCATGGGCTTCTTCTCGTCGAGTACTCCGGCGGCTTCCATCAGAGCTTGAATCCCGGCGAGTTGGGATTTGGGTAGAGCTTTCAGTCCCTGTTTAACCCAATGGCGATTGACGCCAGTGAGGGGAGCTAGATCGGCGATCGTACCCAGGGTGCAGAGTTCGAGCAAGGGCTGAGTTTGGGCCGGATCAGCACCGAGGCGATCGCCCAACGCCAGCGCCAGCAGATAGGCGACGCCTACCCCGGCCAAACTGCGATAGGGAGAGTCTTCCGGCAGCAATTTGGGGTTCAAAATTGCATCGGCGGGGGGCAATTCCTCGGGAATATCATGGTGGTCGGTGACGATCACACTCAAGCCCAACTCAACGGCAAATTGGATTGGCTCAACCGCAGCAATGCCATTGTCTACGGTGAGAATGACGCCTACCCCCGCCTCGGCCGCCTGCTCGACGATCCGGCTGTTGATGCCGTAGCCCTCCTTCATCCGACTGGGAATGGCATAATCGACCGTTGCGCCGAAGCTCCGCAGCGCCCGCATCAAGAGGCCGGTGCTGGTCATCCCGTCGGCATCATAATCACCACAGATCACGATGGGTTCAGGGGTCGCGATCGCCTCCGCCAAAATGTCCACCGCCCGATGCAGCGGCTCAAAGGCTACGAGCGGATCAGGCAATTCAGCTTGCTCGGGATTGATATGAAGCCGAGCGGCATCGGGCTCACTCAACTCGCGGTTGAGCAGCACTTGAGCCAGTAAGGGGGGCAGTCCCGTTGCTTGAATCAGGGGCGTGAGCAGTTCGGGCTGGGCGGGGGCGATCTGCCACCGTTGGGAAGGGAGGGATGACATGGATGCGAGTTATTTTGTACTCGGCTCCTATGGTATCAGACCCGAAAAACGGTCTTTACAGAAGGTGATTAACGTAAGTTTCGGTTAAGGAATTTCCCCAAGCTCTGATCTGTACCTGATAAGATCTAGCTCTTCTCCGGTATTGCCGGAGTCTGAGGGGGCAATCTCCCCCTCAGATACTGTGTCGGAGTTCAGACGGCAACTGGTTTAGGTGTATTATTTTT
>JBMYQW010000600.1:0-2213 GCA_049601735.1 Spirulinaceae cyanobacterium | reverse complement strand
AGCGCAGGCGTCCCGCCTGCCTTGGGATAATTATTTTCAAGGAGTCCCCTTAGAAATAGAGTCTGGTTCGATCTGGGTCTATAGCGGTTTAGGACAGATTGGCAGATGGCAATGACGGCGATGCTTAAGCGTTGATCTCAAAGCCACACAGCTCGGTTTCGAGGACTTTAACCTGAACAGTTGTGCCAATCGCCAGCCGTTGCCTACCTACGGCATAAACCTGGAGCAGTTGGCCCGACGGTAAGGCGACGGTATAGGCGCGCGATCGCCCCAAGAACTGCACCTCAGTCACCTTACCGTTACCAGCGGGGTCAGGCTGGAGGGCGATCGCTTCGGGGCAAATCATCAGCTCGGCGACATCACCGAATAATTCATTGGTTGTGGCAAATGCGCCCAACTCCGTTTGCCACAGCTCCCCCTGACGCTGGGCTCGGATAAAGTTGGCTTGGGTGACAAACTCCGCCACAAAGCGCGATCGCGGCCGGTGATACACTTCATCCGGTTTGTCGAGCTGCTCCAGATGTCCCTGATTCATCACGCCCACGCGATCGGCGATCGCCAACGCCTCTTCCTGGTCGTGGGTGACAAAAACCGCCGAAGTTCCCGCCGCCTTGAGAATCCGGCGCAACTCCTGGCGTAGGCGCAAGCGCACCTGCACATCCAGGTTACTGAGGGGTTCATCCAGCAAGACTAAAGGCGGATGGGGCGCTAAGGCCCGCGCCAGGGCAATACGTTGCTGTTGACCCCCCGAGAGCTGGTGGGGATAGCGATCGCTCAATTGGCGTAAGCCCACTAATTCCAGAACCGCCTGAACCCGTTGCTTTGCCGCAGGTTTCGGCTGCCGCTGCAAACCAAAGGCAACATTAGCCGCCACCGTGAGATGAGGAAACAGGGCATAGTCCTGAAAGACCATGCCGATGCCGCGTTTTTCTGGGGGTAGCGATCGCCCCGGTTGGGCCACAACTTGCTCCTGGAGGGCGATCGTGCCTTGGTCGGGTGTTTCAAATCCGGCAATCAGCCGCAATAATGTCGTCTTGCCGCAGCCTGAGGGGCCCAGGAGTGTCAGGATTTCCCCCTTGTGGAGCTGGAGTGAGAGCTGCAAGACAGCTGGAATCGGCGTGTTGGCAAACCGTTTGCTAACAGTTTCGAGGGTGAGTAGAGTTTGGCTAGAGTCGGACGTTTGGGTCATCTGTTCTAAGATTGGTCGCAATCCCGTCCGCTGACAACGGCAATGCCCATTCTAAGCCTTCTCTAGTACAATTGAGAATCTTTTGCAAAGCGATCGATGAAGCGAACTAAGACAGGCGGATCACTTGATGTTCGTTGATACATAAATTAATCGACTGTAGTGTGACTGAAGGCGGCAAACAGTCGCTGAAATCCTCAACTACGCGATGTCCTAAACGGGTTTCCCCTTTCTATAGCATTGAACGAATGGCACAGCCCTCGTACACTTGGGGAGCTGCATTTACCACGGATCATGACTGCGATCGCCCCCTTGCGCCAGCAACTGCTGAACCAACTGCTGCAATTCGCCTACCAAGAGGGCGACTTCACCCTCTCGTCGGGTCAAAAGAGCAGCTACTACATCAATGGCAAGCAAGTCACCCTCCGAGCAGAGGGCGCATTACTCGTCGGGCGAATCCTCTGGGCCATGCTGCCCCCCGGTACGGCCGCCGTAGGTGGGCTGACCTTAGGCGCTGACCCGATCGTCACCGCCGTGAGCCTGGTTTCGGCCCTGGAGTCCCAGCCAATTCCCGCCTTGATCGTTCGTAAACAAGCCAAGGGCCATGGCACCCAAGCCTACATTGAGGGCCCCGCTCTGCTCGCTGGGGCAGCCGTTACCGTGCTCGAAGATGTCGTCACCACCGGTCAGTCGGCCCTGTTTGCCGTTGAAAAATTTCGCGCCGCTGGCTATACCGTGAATCAGATCCTGGCCCTGGTTGATCGGGAACAGGGCGGCCAGGAACTCTACGCCGCTGAGGGCATCCGCTTTGAGGCGATCTTCTCAATTCGGGATTTACAGACAGCGGTACGGCAGGGGTCAGATTAACCTGCATGATTCACGAGTGGGTTTGGGCGGCTGCAATCACTGGTGTAAACTTAACGCTCTATTCATCTCCTGGTAGGAGTTTGAGTGGGCTGACCCACCTCTCCCTACGGGTACTCCTCCCAAGGGTCGATTTTTTTGCTAGATCATCCCCTCTCGGGAG
>JBMYQW010000599.1:0-2223 GCA_049601735.1 Spirulinaceae cyanobacterium | reverse complement strand
GCGATCGCCCCAAATTCTACAAGTGGGCAATGCCACCGTGACGCTGAATTTTTCACCCCTCTCGCCGAGTGAGCCTTGGCAGCATAGCACCAATGGTTTAATTGGCCGGACGTTGCAGCAGGCCCAGAGCCAGGTGGATTTGGCGCTGTTTGTGTTTTCGGAGCAGCCGATCGCAGATATCCTGCGCGATCGCCACCAGAACGGCGTCACGGTTCGGGCGTTGATTGACCCCAGTTTTGCCTTTCGCAACTTTAGCGAGGGGCTGGATATGCTGGGCGCGACGCTGCTGCAAGATTGCAAAGTGGAAGACAATAATGCCCCCTGGCCCCAACCCATTGAGACGGTGGGCATGGCCGCCCTGCCATCGGGAGATAAGCTGCACCACAAGGTGGCGGTGATTGATCAGCGGATCGTGATTACAGGCTCCCACAATTGGTCGATCGCCGCCAACCATGACAACGACGAAACCCTCTTGGTGATTGATAACCCCACCGTGGCAGCCCATTTCCAGCGGGAGTTTGAGCGGTTATACCAAAATGCGTCGCTGGGGTTGCCGCCGAGGATTCAGGACAAGATTGCCCAGGCTGCCACCCAATGTCAGTAAACACCTCTCCGGACTTCGCCGTTCGATCGCGCAACGATTGCTAATGCAGAAATAGAAATATGCAAAATCGGAATTCTCGGCAAAGCCATAGCTGGCGCTATCACTCGATCGCAACGAATGGCAAGACAAGGTGTCCTCGCACACCAGCACACCAGCACACCGCATAAAATAGAAGCACCTTTTGCGTCGATCGCCCCTCTCCCCTATGGTTGCCTCGCCGATTACGAGCCCCGATCCCGTCGAAGTCCTGCCGTGAAATCTTTACAGTGACGAGCCGCCCCTGGAAACGAACCTTCATCTGCATCAGATGCTGTTGCTGATTAGCTGTCTGGGTTGGCTCTGGCGCGATTGCGCTCCGCGCAATGCCAGAGGCAATCGCACCGATTACTTTGCAACAGGTAATCTGACGGTGTATTACAGCCCCCAAAAGATCAAGTGGTCTCGCTTATTCCATCAGACTTTTGAGATGAATGGATGCCCCGCCCGAGTTTGAGATAGATGCAGCAAATGACAGACAGCCCTTCGATTTTTGATAGATAGCTCGCTATGGACAATCCCTTCGCTGGTTTGCGGGGTCAAGGGGCAGCGATCGCCCTCCTCGAAGCGGCCGTCGCCCAAGACCGCATCGCGCCCGCGTATCTCTTTGCCGGGCCACCTGGAATTGGGCGATCGCAGGCTGCTCTGGGCTTCACGCAGTTGCTGCTGACCCAGGGGCAAGACGAGTCCAAACAGTCCCGCATCACCCAGAATGTCCGCCATCGCAACCATCCCGATCTGCTCTGGGTGGAGCCCACCTATCAGCACCAGGGCCAGCGCGTTACGGTGAGCCAAGCCGCTGAGTTGGGCATCAACCGGAAAGCGCCGCCCCAAATCCGGGTGGAGCAAGTCCGGGAGCTGGCGGAGTTTTTGGCCCAGCCGCCCCTGGAGGCCCAGCGATGCGTGGTCGTCCTTGAAGATGCCGAGACGATGGCAGAGGCCGCCGCGAATGCCCTGCTCAAGACCCTGGAAGAGCCGGGTCGGGCGACGCTCATCCTCATCGCCCCCAGCCCGGAGCGTTTGCTCGCCACGTTGGTCTCTCGCTGCCAGCGCATCCCCTTCTATCGGCTCTCCCAAGCCGATCTCGTCGCGGTGCTGCAAGCGAACCAAGCCCCGCCCGAGCTTTTGGGCGATGAAACCCTGATGGCGATCGCCCAAGGGAGCCCCGGTGAAGCCCTGCGAGCCTGGCAGGAGTTTCAAGCCATTCCCAAGACCCTGTTGCAACCGCTGCTGGACTGGCCCCGTCGTCCCCAGGAAGCATTGCGACTGGCCAAAACGATCAGTCAAGAGTTGATGCTCGAAACCCAGCTCTGGCTCCTGGACTATCTTCAGTTCTACCATTGGCAGCAGCACCGCCAGGCGGGCCATTTGCAGCAGTTGGAGGCGGCTCGGCAGCATCTGCGCCGCTTTGCCCAGCCCCGTTTGGTTTGGGACTGCTTGCTGCTCAGTCGGCTGTTGGTTTAGGACTTGCCGCCCCTGTTCGTTATCCGAGATGTATGACCTAAAATTTGTTAACCGTGCTCTTAAGGAGTATTCCCAGGAAAAAAATGTTCCAGAAATGAGCTGTTTGGGTGGCGGGCAAG
>JBMYQW010000598.1:0-2273 GCA_049601735.1 Spirulinaceae cyanobacterium | reverse complement strand
AAAAAAGGCGGCGATCGCCCAATGAACAGACCGCCTCATCTCAATTTTTTCGTTAAAAACTTTAAGCGTGTTTTCGATAGCTGACTGGACGCACAACTTTTGTTGCCAGACCCAACACCTTTAAAACTTGAATCGCCCACCACGTCGGATCAATTTCCCACCAACGAACCCCAGCCTTTGCCACTCGCGGTTGAGCATGGTGATTATTATGCCAGCCCTCGCCGTAGGTCAGCAGGGCGACCCACCAGCAGTTGCGGGACTTGTCATCGGAGTTGAAGGTGCGATAGCCAAACTTGTGGGTGGCGCTATTCACAAACCAGGTGCAGTGGAACACCAGCACCAGTCGGAAGAAGATGCACCAGGCAATATAAGGCCAACCGCCGATCGCAAACAGGGATAAGCCCAGCGCCACTTGAATCCAGACAAAATAATCATTCAAGAAGCGGTAAACCGGGTCGTCTTTAATGTCTTTGGTAATCCGAGGGATGTCATCGCCGCGCTCGGCCAAGAAGAACATCCAACCAAAGTGGCTCCAGAAGAAGCCTCGGCTCGAATCATGGGGGTCAGGGGCCGTATCGGAATATTTATGATGAATGCGGTGGAGTCCAACCCAGTCGATCACGCCGCCTTGGCAAGCCAAAGCGCCACAAAAGACCAAAAAGTATTCCAGCAATTTCGGGGTTTTAAAACTGCGGTGGCTCACCAGCCGATGCCAACCGAGCGTAATGCCCAAGCCGCCCGTAATCCAATGGAGCAAGAACGTGATGGCGATCGCGCTCCAGCTAAAGGTGCCGGGCAGGAGCACCAGGCAGGCTCCTAAATGGATGAAGGCCAAGTAGCTGATATTGAGCCAATTCAAAGAGCGTTCTGGTGATGAGGCAAGTGTCATGCAAAATTTTGAATTTATGGAACGTTACAAAGCACACCTTATGCTAAACCATCTGCTAACCAAGGGCTGATACGCTAAAAGCGACGTTCATCGTAAAAATATGTTGGCATGAACAGCCAAAAACTGCTGACGGAGGGGCACAAGGCGCTTTCACCGATTTTTTCGGCAATTGACACGCAGGTCAAGGAAAATCTTAATAAAGTCCTGGTTGCCTTTCAAGATCATAAAGTGGGGACGCATCACTTTGCGGGGGTCAATGGCTACGGCCATGATGATATCGGGCGAGATGTTCTCGATCGCGTCTTTGCCCAAGCCATGGGCGCCCAAGCTGCTATAGTCCGGGCGCAGTTTGTCTCTGGGACCCATGCAATCGCCGCCGCGCTCTACGGGGTTTTGCGCCCCGGCGATGAACTATTGGCGATCGCAGGAGCGCCCTACGACACGTTGGAAGAGGTGATCGGCGTGCGGGGATCAGGTCAAGGTTCCCTGACAGAGTTTGGCATTACCTACCGTCAACTGGATCTCACCGCCGCTGGCGAGGTGGATTGGCAAGGGCTGAAAACCGCGATTCGCCCCCAGACCCGTTTGGCCCTGATTCAACGCTCCTGTGGCTACAGTTGGCGATCGAGTCTGGCGATCGCAGAGATTGCCCAAATCGTGAGCATCGTCAAAGCCCAGAACCCAGATACGGTCTGCTTTGTGGATAACTGCTATGGCGAGTTTGTGGCGGGGCAGGAGCCCCCGGATGTGGGCGCGGATCTGATCGCGGGATCGCTGATTAAAAACCCCGGCGGGGCGATCGCTCCCACCGGCGGCTACGTGGCTGGTCGCACGGATCTGGTCGCTGCGGCCGCCTGTCGGCTCACTGCACCCGGCATTGGCACGGAGGGCGGGTCAAGCCTTAACCTGAATCGATTGCTCTTTCAAGGGCTGTTCCTCGCGCCCCAGATGGTCGGCGAGGCGCTCAAATGCGCCCAGCTCTTAGCTTGGGTGGGCGATCGCCTCGGCTACGCCGTCAACCCCGCCCCCCTAGCCGCCCGTAGCGACACCATCCAAGCGATTCGCCTCGGAACCCCCGCAAAGCTCATCGCCTTCTGCCGTGCCGTGCAGCAGACTTCACCAATCGAGTCCTATGTTGACCCGGTGCCAGCGACAATGCCCGGTTATGAAAGCCAACTGGTGATGGCGGGCGGCACGTTTGTGGATGGCAGCACGGCGGAACTCTCCGCCGATGGGCCGCTCCGGGCGCCTTACATCGCTTTTTGCCAGGGGGGAACTCATTGGACGCATATGGCGCTGGTATTGGAGCGGGTATTGGGGGTGTTGGCGGACGATGCGTCTGGCGGGTGAGATCCCCCCGGCTACGCCGGCCCCCTTAAAAAGG
>JBMYQW010000597.1:0-2278 GCA_049601735.1 Spirulinaceae cyanobacterium | reverse complement strand
GTTACGCTGTCGCTAACAGCACCCTACGCGGTATAAACTTTTCGAGACATCACCTAAGGGGCAGGCGTTGCGCTATTCAAAGCTGACAGACTCCCTCCCTATTTACTGCAAAATTGGCTGAATCATTAGGACGCGATCGCCCATGGATATTCGAGCTCTTATTCGAGACATTCCCGATTTTCCCCAGCCCGGCATTCTATTTCGGGATATCACCACCCTCCTGCGCGATCCCCAAGGCTTGCGCTACACCCTGGATGCCCTGCACCAGAGTTGTTCAGTGGCGGGTATGACGCCGGACTATGTGGTGGGTATGGAGTCTCGGGGGTTTCTCTTCGGGCCAAGTTTGGCCTACCAGATGAATGCGGGCTTTGTGCCGGTGCGCAAGCCCGGTAAGCTGCCCGCCCAAACCCACAGTGCGGAATATGAGTTGGAGTACGGCAGCGATCGCCTGGAAATCCACCAAGATGCGATCCCATCTGGGGCCAAGGTGCTGATTGTGGATGACCTGATTGCCACAGGGGGAACTGCCCAGGCCGCCGCTGAATTGGTGGCGCAGTCAGGCGGCAATCTGATCGGTTACGCCTTTATCATTGAGTTGTTGGCGCTCAAGGGGCGGGACAAACTGGGCGATGTGCCGATTGTTTCGCTGCTTCAATATTGAAAAATCTCTGCGCCAAAACTGATCTTTTGGTGGGCAATGTCATCCATGTCAGCTTAAGCGTAGAACGCTTTGCCCCAAGCGGGTTCAAGGGCGGCCCACACCCGACCCACTCCGGTCGTCGCTACGCGAGACCGCCCCTCCTCAGAGGGGATTTAAATCTCCTCATCTTTTGAATAATCATGGTTCAAGTTCAAGATATCGCCCATTCTGCCCAAACCGTTGCCCAGAAGCTGGGCATCCAGCAATACGACCTCTACGGCTCGATCACCGATTCGACCTCGGTTCAGGTGGATCAGGGGCAAGCCAAGCAAATGAAGTCCGCCAACAGTGCGCGGATTATTGTGCGGGTCTGGAACAAGCAAGGCACGATGGGCGTCACCAGCACCACCGACGTTGACCCTCGCGGCATGGAACTCGCCCTTAAGACGGCTCAAGAGGCGAGTGTGTTTGGGGTGACGGAGCATATTCCAGGCTTTAGCCCCGCAGCGACCGCTGCCCTGCCGGAGGTGGCAACGGAGCGGGCGGCGCAAGTGCCCGTGGCGCAACTCATCACGACCCTAGTTGATGCGGAGCGTCAGGTACTCGACGCCCATGAGGCGATCGTCAGTTTGCCCTACAACGGCATTTCTCAGCAAGATTTAGAACGGTTTTATGTCAATAGTGCCGGCGCGATACGCACCGAGGCCCGCACCTATGCCTCGCTTTATCTCTACACCAAGACCGAGCAGGCGGACAAAAAGCCCCGCAGCGCCGGGAGTTTTCGTATGAGTCAGGGGCTGGGAAATTTGGCGATCGCTGACTGCATCAACGAAGCAACCGAAAAAACGATCGCCCATCTGGACTACCAAAAAATCCCCAGTGGTTCCTATCGAGTGGTCTTCTCCGGTGAGGCTTTCTTAGACCTGATCGATGCCTTTAGCAATCTCTTCAATGCCCAGAGCGTCCTCGACAAGCGCAGTCTCTCCACCCCTGAGTCCATTGGGGAGGCGATCGCTGCTCCGCTCCTGTCGGTGGTGGACAACGCCCTGAGCCCCCACAACGTTAAGGCCGAAACCTTTGATGGTGAGGGTACACCCACTCGCAAAACTCCCTTGATTACTGCTGGCGTGTTGAGCAGCTTCCTCCATAGCGCCGGTACTGCCGAACGCCTCAAGGCTCAACCCACCGGGAACGCAATGATCGGGGCGAAGGTGAGCATTAGTCCACATTTCTACGAAGTGTTTGCCAGCGAAGTGTCTGCCAGTCAAGCGAGCGGTGGTGACTATGATCTGGCGACCGCAGATAAGGTGATTTTTATCGATGAACTCAGTGCCCTCCATGCGGGGGTGAATGCGCTGCAAGGCTCTTTCTCGTTGCCGTTTGATGGTTGGCTGGTCAACCAAGGAGAACGAACCAGTATCGACTCCGCCACGATCGCGGGCGATATCCGTGAGTTGCTCCAGGCGATCGTTCACATTGAAGCCGAGCCCCAAATTACGCCGGGGGGGATCTGTCCTCGGGTCTGGGTGGACGGTTTAGCGGTGACGGGGGAGTGATTGGCACTTCTAAGCAACAAATCCTGAATTAGTCCAAAAATACCCCGAACCCACCCCGGTCATCGCTACGCGAGACCGCCCC
>JBMYQW010000596.1:0-2304 GCA_049601735.1 Spirulinaceae cyanobacterium | reverse complement strand
GTCGGGGGCAAGAAGTTGGATATCACTAGGGAGGTCGGCTGGACCCAGTGCCCAGGTTTGGTCAACCGGATACCGGTCTTGGAAGGCTGCACGCACCTCAACCGGATCGCGAGCCAACTGCACCACGGCCTGGAAGCGATTGATGCCCGCATGGGCCAAGAACGGCTGGAGTTGGTAGTCATAGGTGGCGCGATCGCCGATGCCAATCAACCCCGTCTGCCCCCGGTCTTGAATGATGACTACCGGATAGTCCCGCGCACCGAGCACCGTGATCTGCACGCGGGTAAGCTGACCGTAGGCATAAGGGCCCATGAGGATCAGGCCCAGGGTCAAACCGATGCCCCAACGCTGTAAGCTCCGCAGGCGCGAACCCGACATCAGCAGCCCAATACCGCCATAGACCAGCAGCAACTGCCAGAGGGCAATATCGCCGCCATGCCATTGGCTCCAGGGCAGCGTGTTGGTCCAAGTGACGATCGCCCGCAACAGCTCCACCGGCCAACTCAAGAGGTAAGCCACCAGACTGCCTAACGGCGGGATGAGGGCGGCGATCGCGGCGCTGATCATCCCGCCCAGCGTCACCACCATCACCAAGGGCGATGTAACCGCATTCACCAGTACGCCATACAGCGGCATGACATGAAAATGGGTCAGGGTGATCGGCAGCGCCCAGCCCAGGACGGCAATGGGAATGAACAACGGCGTGGCAATGACGCTCGGCAGCCAGGGCACTTGCGCTTGCAGCCAGGGAACCGTCGCCACCAAGCCAGCGGTGGCCATAAAACTGAGCTGAAAGCCCACATCCCAGATCCAAAGTGGGTTGACGATCAACAAACCCGCCGCCGTCACCAACAGCAGCCCCAGCGAACGGACGCGCCGCCCGACCAGCAACGACAGGAGCCCGGCCATGCCCATCAGCGCCGCTCGCACCACCGAAGGGTGCAAACCTGTCAGGCTTAGGTAGCCCCCGAGCGTTGCCAGTCCGACGAGGAGCCGCACGCGAACAGGCAGACGCTTGACGAGCACCATCACCGTCCCGATCAGGAGCGAGACGTGAAACCCAGACGCGGCCAGGGTATGGGCTAGCCCTGCCTGGGTGAACTGGAGCTGCACATCGCTGGGTAAATCCACCGCCCGCCGCCCTAGGATCATGCTGCTGACCAGAAAACCATTGGGGCTGCCCAGACCCCGCACCAAGGCGCGAGTAATACGAGGCCGCACCTGCCAAAAGCCCTCAGGAGCAGAACTCGGCTCCTCAGCGAGGTCGCCGCTGAGTCCGGCAAAGATGCCCTGCCGGGTCAGGTATTGCCGAAAGTCAAAACTGCCCGGTGACTGAGCGGACTGGGGCGCGTAGAGTCGCCCGGTGAGCGTGACCGTTTGGCCGGTGGCGAGACCCGTGCCGTGGAGTAGGGGCACGGTGACGTAGAGCTTGCCGCCGATATTCGGGTTTTGGTTGAGGCGCTCGACCTGCAAGGGAAAGCGGATGCGGCCCTGGCGGTTTTGCCGGGGCATCTCTAAAATCTCCCCGGCTACGGTGACGGAGTTGGGCGTCTGCTCGACCCAACGACTGATATCCCACTGCGCGGGTTGGGGTTGCCGGAGCTGAAAATGGGCGATCGCCGCCACCCCCACTAAGCCCGCCAGCCACCAAACGCGACGCCGAGGGCCTGCCCGCCAACGCCCAGGAATGAAACTACCCAGCATCAAGCTCGTGAGCAATATTGCGCCCCCGGCCACCCAGGGTGAGAGGGACAATCCTGTGCTCAGTAGACCCGTGATGTAGGCGATGAGCAGAATCGCCCAACCGTAGCGACTCATGCCTTGTCCTCAACTGACCCCAAATAATACCGCAAGCGCCATAAACTCGCCGTTGCGCCTAAGTTCAAAGGCAGCAGGGAAACTCCTTCCAGACGAGACTGCACCCAACCATCGCCCCAAGACCATTCATGAAAGCCATCAATGCTACCGCTGAGGAGCAGTCGGAGACTATTTGTATTGCAGACATCGACGGTATGGTCTACGGCAACGAAGCCTAAACGGCTGGTGAAGCGATCGCCTGTCTTGAGTTGCTTTGGCATTTCCTCCAACTGCTGGGGAAAGAGCCATTTTTTAAGCTGTTTGCCCTGAGTGAGACCAGCGGCGATCGCTGCTTGGGTGGCATCGACTTCAATGCGGAGGGAACTCTGTTGAAATTGACCGAGCATCATGATTTTTAAAAGGGCTAAAACGGTGAGTCCAGTACTGAAAAGCGGTAGAAACTTGCTCCAAGAAGCGAAGTTGGCCGACCCACCTCCCCCTATGGGT
>JBMYQW010000595.1:0-2307 GCA_049601735.1 Spirulinaceae cyanobacterium | reverse complement strand
AAAACCCACCCCCACAGTGAAATTCAATATTACGAAATGGCGCTAGCTCGCCAGCAAAGACTGCCAAAAATTGGGGACTTTTAAGGGAAGGTTAACATTGAAATGGGATGACACAATACAGCCAATTTTCTGCACTTGGGGGACATACAATCGGCCACTAAACACATCGTAGTCATGCTCTTCTACCCGATCCAAAATAGAGCGATAGAGTTTGAGTGCAATGCGCACCGCCCGGCGGGAGTCGCGGTTGAGCAAGTCGAGCCGGTCTTCGGCCTGCTGGTAGTAATCGCGGGTGCGCTGAACTTGGAACTGCATCAGGGCCCGCCAGCGATCGTCCCGGACGCCTTGCCACAGTTCGGCTTCAGTATAATTAAAGGCGTGCAACTCTTGGAGGGGAAGATAGATGCGATCGCGATCGAGATCTTCCGCCACATCGCGAATGATATTCGTCAGTTGATTCGCGGTCCCTAAGGCCAATGCCCCCTTGAGTCGTTCTTGCGCCTCTGGGGAGTTGTTTGCGTAGACCGGCGTTTCGTTGAGAATCTGCACCGACATCAGCCCCACAGTTCCCGCGACCCGGTAGCAGTAGAGTTCGAGTTCGGCAAACGTGGCATAGCGGTTTTTCTCCAGATCCATGCGTTGCCCCTTGAGCATATCTTGGAAGGGCGTGATCTCCAGTGCAAACCGTTCTGCCGTGTCGGCCAGGGCAATATCGGCCAGTTGCTGGGGCTGGCCGCAGAAGGTGCTCTCTAGTTCCGTAGCGGCCCGATCGAGTTGCGCGGCCACTTGGCTCGCCGATTTCCCTTCATCGACCAGATCATCGACGGTGCGACACCAGGTGTAAACCGCCCAGATCGCCCGGCGTTTGGCGGGGGGCATGGCCAACGTGCCCAAATAGTAGGAGCGCGAATGATGACGCATCGTCTGGCCACAATGTTGGTAGGCCGTTTGGAGCATTAAAGAAGTCGTTTGCCTAGAATTCATCGATTAACGAGCTACCCCATCTTTTGGACAGCTTTATGTTAACACCGTGTTGAAAATCTGCCCGTGAATTGCGAGTTTTGCAAAATTACCAATGGCGTTGAGTCCAGAGTGTCCCGTCAACAAGGGGGCGGTATCCGTAAAAACACATAATCTTTGATCAATGTATTGGCTCAATGGTGACGCTCAGATTGATCAGATTGAAGCGCAGGGTTAGCGTTGTTTGACCACAACGAGCGTAATGTCGTCCGCAACCGGGCGATCGCCAATGAAGCGTTTGAGGTCAGCGATCACCTGGGCTTGAATGCCTTGGGCGGCACGGAACCAATTTTGTTGCACCACGGTACAAAGACGTGCCAACCCGTAATATTCGCCCGACTTGTTTTTGGCCTCCGGAATCCCGTCCGTATAGAGGACAACCCCATCTCCTGGTTGTAGCTCGACGGTGGTTTGAGCAATAAACTCGGCAATATCATCAATTAAGCCAATCGTCATGCCAAGATCAAGGGTATTAATTTTTTCGAGCTGTCCGTTAGCCCGGATGAGCAGCAGTTCTTCATGCTGACCGGCAATACTCAGATGTCCCTGGGTGTAGTTGAGAATCGCTAAGGTCATATTCCGTTCTATGCCCATGCGCAGCGCATTTTTGTAGAGCGTCGCGTTCACTGTGTTGAGAAAACGCACTGGATCGCGCTCACGCAGTTCCTTGAGGGTACGAATGGTGGTTTGGGCCATCATCATCAGAAGCCCACTCTCTAAGCCATGCCCCGTCACATCGCCAATGCCGAGCGTCACGACATCCTCTTCGACCAGCACATCATAATAGTCGCCGCCAATCTCATCGGCGGGGAGCATCGTGCCTACAATATCCAAGGCCGTCGCCTGGGTGAGTTCGTTGCGCCGGGGTAAGATCATCTCCTGAACCCGCCGCGCCACATCCAGTTCTGCACCCATGCGCAGGTTTTCGGCTTTGAGGCGCTCATTGAGCTGGGTGATCTCGTTATTCGCCGCCGCCAGTTGATTGGTGCGTTGGGCAACTTTATCTTCGAGGGTCTGGTAAAAGCGGGCGTTTTCGAGCGAAATGGCCGCTTGACCCGAGAGGAGTTGCACGACTTCGAGGCGATCGCGGGTGAAGGCCTCGGGGGTTAAGGTGTTTTCGAGATAGACGACCCCCATGACTTGTCCCTGGTTGAGGAGAGGGCTGCACAGCAGGGATTGGGGCTGCTGGGCTTGGATGTAGGGGTCTTGGCCAAAGGTTTCATCGGCGATCGCATTGCTCAGAACAACCGCCTTTTTCAGGCGCACCACATAATTGAGCACAGAACT
>JBMYQW010000594.1:0-2321 GCA_049601735.1 Spirulinaceae cyanobacterium | reverse complement strand
GGGATTGCCCCTACGGTATCCTGAAAACGACCGATCTCAACTTGGATGAGGTTTATGAGCGGGCCAGCTCGGTAAAGCTATCCTGCTCAGGTTCCTGGAATCAGAAATTATTTAGAACTAGGCAGCGATCGCTGGCGTTAAGCCATAGGCTGCCAAACGACTGGCCAGCCCATCTTGACTGACTAGACCGTGGAAGCGTTCAACGACTTCGCCGTTCTGGAACACCAATAAGGTGGGGATTGCCGAGATCCGATATTGCGTCGCCAACTCGGGGGCTTCATCAATGTTGAGCTTGGCAACCTTGAGCGCACCGTCATAGTCGCGGGCGATCGCTTCAATGATCGGATTCATCACCCGGCAGGGGCCACACCAAGGGGCCCAAAAATCAACCAGAACAGGGATTGTGCTTTGGAGAACTTCACCGCTGAAGTTCTCGGCATTGAGGGTTGTGATGGTTGTTGTGGTCATGATGGTGATCCTCCAAGAAATGGGATTTCAAGTGAAAGAATGAGTGTTGTTGCTGTACCGAGGGCAGGCGAGACGACCGTGCTACGGTTAATTAACTGAATTCCCCGTAGCGTGGGCATCTTGCCCGCCATGGTTTGCGCATGAACTTGAACGGTCTGAAAAATGACAGAATGGGCTTCTAAGAAACAAATCCTGGATTAGTCCAAAAATACCCCGAACCCAACCCGGTCGGCGCTGCGCTTGACCGCCCCTCCCGAGAGGGGACTTGCTTATCTCCTCTTGGGAGGAGTACCCGCAGGGGGAGGTGGGTCGGCCCACTTCGCTTTTTGGAGCAAGTTTTTTGCGCTTTTCTGTCCGCCTTTGGCGGACTCAGACGCTTTGAACCCCGAACCCTGAACCCTGCGCTCTAAAGCTGTTGCAACGCAGCAATAATTTCTGTAGGTTCAAGGCGTTGAGTGTAGTCGGCTTCGGCAAAGGCCAGGGCGATCGTGCCGTCGGTCTTGACCACATAGGTGGCGGGAATCGGCAGCTCAAAGGTGTCATCGCCGTTGCGCGCCGGGAGGTCAATGCCAAATTGGCTGTAGAGCGGGCGCAGATTTTCGGGCAACGTGAAGACAAGGCCAAAGCTGCGGGCGACCGGGTTGCCCTGATCACTGAGCACCTCAAACTCCAGTTCATTCTTCTCTTGCGTTGAGAGAGAGGCATCGGGGGTTTCGGGCGAAATGGTCACTAAGGTTGCGCCCAATGCTTTGATATCTGGGAGTTTGGCCTGGAGTGCTTTCAGTTCTAGGTTGCAATAGGGACACCAACCACCGCGATAAAAGGAGAGCACGACGGGGCCGGACTGAAGCAGGTCTTGGATGTCTACGGTTTGGCCGGTGGCATTGGGGAGGCGCACTGGCGGGATGGTGTCGCCGACCTTGAGGGTGCGATCGATAATGCCGGAGTCAATGAGATCTTGCGTTGCCTTCCCCATTGTGGTTTTGACCTCATCCGGGGCATTTTTACGGAACTCGGTCTTATAGTCGGTGAGGTCTTGTGAGAGGGTCATGGGAAGAAACTCCTTTTTGAATGTTCGTTCCAGATTGGGGGTTAAAAAAGGCATTGCTTGCGCCTTGGGTTCTACTCTAGTCTATTTTGGAATGAATGGTCAAGTAAAAACCAGATGTTAAACTTGAAGGGGGATCACTCCTCCTAATTCATCTGAGCAATTTGCACGAGGCCCGTTCGGAGCCAATCAGGAAGGGGCGATCGCCTCCTCTGCTCAGGATTAATGCAGGTATGCTGAGTCTGGGCTTGGGCATAGGTGGTATTCCCGTCGGGTGAGCTGAGGGTATAGACCACGTGAAATTCATCTGCACCTAAGGATTCAGGTTTAACCTGAACAGTAACCACATCTGAGCAATAGAGCGGACGACGAAATTGCGCCGAGCATTGTGTGATCGGTACAGCGAGTTCGGGTTCCCGCAAAAGCTGCCCGAGGGGAAGCCCCACCGCCGTTAACGCCGCTTCGTAGGCGACATGGCACAGGTGCAGCGTCCGCGCAAAATACATCACCCCGGCGGCATCAGTATCGCCTAAACAAAGGGTATAGGTGTAATGAAACGGCATAGACGTCCGGATTTTTGATTCTTCGCTACTATTGTGGCAACGCGAATGTGTCAACGTTCAAACCGACCTAGTTGTCTGCACAAATGTGTGGTTGAATTGCTAGGATGACTTCATAATCGGTTACATTTCATCAGCCGTATGATTACTTCCCACTGGACATTGCCCACTTCAACTCAGGCGAATTCTACCGTCCGCTGTGTAGACTTCAAACCCAAAGGCGCGATCGCCTGCTGTGGGGTTGA
>JBMYQW010000593.1:0-2341 GCA_049601735.1 Spirulinaceae cyanobacterium | reverse complement strand
ATTTCTATGTTTACCAAATAAATGGCGCTTTAGGCCTGAAGTTTGGCTTCCTTTTGTAGATATTCTAGATGGGCAAAATCTACAAATTCCATAATCGCCATCTTTTTTAAAGTAGTTCCATAAAATTGATGAAGACATGGTTCACAAAATTTTAGCGTGTATGTATCAATTTACGAGATCTGAATGAATGATGCGGTCAATCAAAAGTTACGTACGAGCGTTAAAATCGCGTCCCTTTTATCGCGCAACAATTGTCGGAAATTAACGCAACCTCTCAATTTTTTCCGAAAAAAATACAATCTCGAGAATTCTCGAGAAATGACTTTTTCTCGAGCGAGAAATAAATTGCTAATTTCTCGAGAATTCTCGATCTCGAGATTCCCGGGTAAAAACCCTAACGTGAAATTAGAACAGATTTTTCAGACGGCCAACCCGGTCATTGGTGTGGTTCACTTGCTCCCCTTGCCGAGTTCACCGCGCTGGGGGGGTGATCTGCGCGCGGTGATTGACCGTGCCGAGCAGGAGGCTACTGCCCTAGCTGCGGGAGGGGTTGATGGCATTATCATTGAGAATTTTTTTGATGCGCCCTTTGCCAAAGACCAGGTTGACCCAGCGATCGTCAGTGCCATGACGCTGATCGTGCAGCGGGTGACGAGCTTGGTGATGCTCCCGGTGGGCATTAATGTCTTGCGTAACGACGCCCGCAGTGGGCTGGCGATCGCCACCGTTTGCGACTGTGCTTTTATCCGCGTGAATGTGCTCACGGGCGTCATGGCTACCGATCAGGGCCTGATTGAGGGTCGCGCCCATGAGGTGCTGCGCTACCGCCGCGAACTGGGCTCCGAGGTGGCGATCTTTGCCGATGTGCTAGTCAAACACGCCCGTCCCCTCGGCACACCCAACCTCACGGTGGCGGTGCAAGATACCTTAGAGCGCGGCTTGGCTGATGCCGTGATTCTCTCCGGTTGGGCAACGGGTAGCCCCCCGAGCCGAGAAGATTTAGAACTGGCAAGCAATGCAGCGAACGGTGCGCCCGTGCTCATCGGGAGTGGTGCAGACTGGGATAATGTCGCCCACCTGATGCGGGCCGCCGATGGCGTGATTGTGGCCAGCTCCCTCAAGCGCCACGGCCAGATCCAGGAACCCATTGACCCCACTCGGGTACAGAGTTTTGTCGAAGCTGCACGTCAGTCCGCCTGCACCTGTGAGACGGAGGCAGATAAAACGGAAACGGATAAAATGGACGCTCGTCAAGCCCAGGTAATCTCGTCATAATAGGGAATATTCATTCTGTTGATCTCCTCATGAATCGCCAGACTGCTACTCCTTGGCTCCACCGCTGGGCGAACCCGTTGATCGGCGCGATCGCCCTCCTCGGCATCGGTCTCACCAGTTATCTCAGTTGGGTTAAGCTCACGGGCCAAACCCTGCTCTGTCCCAGTTCCGGCACAGGTTGCCAAGCGGTGCTTAATAGCCCCTACGCCACGGTCTTCGGTGTGCCCTTGAGCCTCTGGGGTTTGGGGGCGTATACGGTGGTGGCGATCGCTGCTCTGGCCCCCCGCGTTCTCCCCCCGCTCAAACCCGCCGCGGATACGCTGCTGCTCTGCCTAACCCTGGCCATGGCGACGATCAGCGCCTACCTGATGGGTCTGCTGCTCCTGGAGTTGCACCTTTTTTGCCCCTATTGCCTCACCTCGGCGCTCTTTTCCTTCACGTTGCTGGTGCTGGTGCTGCTCGGTCGCTCTTGGGAAGACCTCGGTCAGCTCTTTTCCACCGGGGTGATCGTGGTGTTGATTACGCTGGTGGCGACGCTCGGGATTTTTGCCCAGCAAGCCCCTGTGATTGCCGAAGACGGCCGCACGGCGATTCCGTCGCTCAAAACTCGCCCCAAACCGGGTGAGGGCTGGGAAATTGTAACGCGATCGAGTGCCGCCGAAATTGCCCTGGCTAAATATTTGACCCAGCAAGGCATCAAGATGTACGGCGCGTATTGGTGTCCCCATTGCAGTGAGCAAAAGTTACTCTTTGGTAAGCAGGCCTTTGCCGAGGTGGATTATGTCGAATGTGGCAAGGATGGCAAGAATGCTCAGGTGCTCAAATGTCAGGCGGCAGGGATTAAATCTTTCCCCACTTGGGAGATTGATGGCGAATTGCAACCGGGGATTAAGTCGTTAGAGGAGTTGGCGGCGATCGCGGGATATGAGGGCGATCTGAGTTTTCAGTACTTTATGCCGGGTTTGTGAGCTGCGATCGGGATAATAAACCTCATCCAAGTTGAAATCGGTCGTTTTCAGAATACCGTAGGGGCAATCCCCCCGTGGTTGCCCCAAACCCCGCTGGG
>JBMYQW010000592.1:0-2348 GCA_049601735.1 Spirulinaceae cyanobacterium | reverse complement strand
TCTCGGCTACTAACCACTCTATTATGTCCTAACTAGCCCTCTCTTTGCTATACCAAATCTGAACGTTAAACCCGAAGAATCCTCATGTCGTAGGGGCTGGGTTTCCCTGCCCTGCGGGATCTTTTATTCTTGGTGCAGACAAAACGGATTTCGTATTATGACGGATTGATTTTGGGAGTCAACAAATCGGCGCGGCCATCTATTCGCAACAACCAAAAAGAGCTGTTCTGCTGATAAAAACCCCAGTTCACGAATTTTTGCCGAAAACTGTAGTTGGGTTGGGGGTTGAGGGTGGGTTTTTGGTCACAAATTAGCCAAATTCGTTGGATTTCAGTCGTATTTTCAGGTAATTCCAACTGGCTACAGTCCCGTCGGCTCAGAGCATAAAACGGTAGGGAATCGTGGTGGTAATAGCCCAGGGCGGCGATCGCTTTTTCCAGATTATGCTCGGCCCCGATCAAGACCATATCCCCCGGCTGCTGCTGGGCTTGAATCGTCGCCATCATCCCCCGCCAATCCTGCCGGTCTTGCACCTGGTAGTAGCGGTGCAGACCCTGCCCCGCCGCCAGCAGATAGACCACTGCACAGGCAATGCCCAGCCAGCGTTGGCGGCGGGCCACCGCCACGAGGCCCACTGCTACCAAGATCAGGAGATAGGGCAGGGTGAAGAGCAGATAGCGATCGGTCGTAAACAAACCTGGACTCAGCAGCCCGGAGCAGAGCGGCGGTAACAATGCCCAGATGGCAACATACCAGCGGTTTTGGCTCTGCCGCCCGAGCACAACGCCGCTCAACAGTAGCCCCCAGAGCCCCAGGGTGAAGATTTTATAGAACCAAGCGATCGCGGGGGTCGGCATCGGGAAGGGAAAGACTGCGAATTTGCGCAATTTACCCAGAATCAACGTGGGGCTAATGGTCTCAGCCGTGGCCAAGGTTTCTGGGGTTGCCCTGGCCCCCCAGGTTGCCCAAAAGGAAGGCAAAACCGCCAGACCAATGAGGCTAAACGCGATCGCCCAGCGCAGCAACGTGCGAGGTGCTTGACGAAACCGCCAAACCACGAGCACCCCATCCGCGACCAGGATCGTAGCCGTCGTGGGGGTGGTCAGCAGCATCAAGATCCTTAGCCCAATCCAGGTGAGCTGTAAGCGACGCTGGGCCGGTTGGTGCGGTGACTGAAGCAGCTTGAGAAATGCCCAACTGCCCGCCAGACCGAGTGCCGTGGCTAGTGCGTACATTCGCACCATTTGGGCATAGTTCATAAACAGGGGCGAGAGGGCCAGGGCGATCGCCGCAACCCGTCCCACTGCCAATCCTATGGCATCCTTGGCGAGCTGGTAGGTCAGCCCTACTGCGAACAACCCGGCCACCACCGACAGGCTCCGCAGCCAGACTTCACCCGTGCCACCCAAGAGCCAAACCCTTAACAAGAGGTAATAGAGGGGGCGTTCGGGGTCAAACGTTTGGGGCAGACCCTGGGCATCCCAAATGCTATACAGTTCATCGATCCAGAGGCTTTCGTGACCCAAGCGGTAGAGGGAAAGACCCAAGGCCAGCGCGAGGATCCCGATCAGCCATCGATCAAACTGTAATTGATCCAACCGTTGCCACGATGCGTGGAAAATGCTCATTAATTTTGCTCAACAAATGATGGGCAATTTCGTCGGTGCTGCGATCGCCTCACGAAATGCGTAGACTATCAGCCAGAAATGGGCGATCGCCCCAACTAGCTCGTGACCGTCTCCCGCTCCTGCTGCGCCTCAAACCGCTGCTCCCAAGCCTCATGACTTGCTCGGGCATCCTGGACAATTGGCGAAGCCGCCACCAGCTTGCAAACCAGCCAATTCACTAGCGAGAGCGGAAAGCGCAGCGGCCGAATAATATCCAGAAAAAGAACCGCCCGGTAGCCATCGGTGTCGTTCCAAACTTCGTGGTAGTAGGTATCATCAAAAATCAGGCTTTTGCCCTCTTGCCAATGGGTGATCTGATCATCCACTTGGATGCGGCATTGCTCAGGCGGCTCGGGAACCTTGAGCCCAAGATGATAGCGAATCAAGCCCTTATGCTTGCCCCGGTGGCGCGGAATATGCTTACCCGGCGCAAGGATCGAGAAGAAAGCCACCTTCAAGCTCGGAATTTGCTCCAGTAGCTTGGTTGTCTCGGGGCAACGCTGGCAGTTTGCTTCAGAGCGAAAACCAAAAGCCCAGAAGAAGTAAGTCTTCCAGCGATCGTCATTGGCAATCCGATATTGCCGCTTGGAAATTTCTTGAAAGTTGGGCAAGGCATCCACATCTTCAAGGATCTGATCCAGTTCCTGGCGAATCACTTGCCAGTTTGCCTCCAGGGTTTTA
>JBMYQW010000591.1:0-2387 GCA_049601735.1 Spirulinaceae cyanobacterium | reverse complement strand
ACACGAATTGATGACACGCCCTAGTTCTCCTCAACGCGCAAACCCGACTCACCCACCTTGCCCGTCTCGATTGTGAATTCCCCAGCAGCGGTGGCGGCAGGCTCCAACTCGTCGGACTCTAGTTCCTCAGCGTCTAGTTCTTCAGCGTCCGGCGCGGGGAGTGGGGGCGATACCGCCTCTGGCAGGGCTGTCGGTGGTGGGGTCGATGCCGCCTCCGGCAGGGGTTGATCCAGATTGGCCATGAGTTGCTTGATCTGATCTTTGTAGCGGGGTGGGGCCAGGGTCAGGGCGCGATCGTAGAGCGTGAGCGCACCGTTGCGTTGGTTTTGCTGGCGCAGAATATCTGCCTTGGCCCAGAGGGGCCGGAAGTCTAATTTATTCTGGGCAATCACTTGGTCATAAACGGCGATCGCCTCCGTATACCGTTCCTGATATTCATAGACGCGCCCGAGGAGCATCTGTACCGAGGCCACGTCAATACTGCCGGGGGCAGCTTCATTGGCTTGGGCCGAAGTTTGGAGCGTGGCTTCCAAGAGGCCGATCGCCCATTCCGGGCTGCCCTGCTGGAGCTTGAGCGCGACAATACTCTGGAGCGCCTTGATGTAGCCCGGATGGGTTTGCAAGACCGTCTCATAGGCGGCCAAAGCCTGGTCTAGCTCCCCAAAATGTTCATAGGCTTGGCCGAGCAAGATGGCATAGTCCGGTTGCTCGGGGGTCAGCTGTGCCAGCCGAGCCAGGGGGAGCATCGCCTCCCGGATCTGTCCTTGCTGTAAACGCGCTTCGACCAAGCCCTGCAGAGCCGTGAGGTTATTCGGTTCTCGCTCTAAGACCAGTTCCCAGCCTTCGGTTTGCTTGCGCAGCGATTCCTGGGTTTGGGGAGAGGGCACAGGCGTCGGGGAATTGCTGGCGACAACGGTGTTGGGGAGCGAATTGGCCGGACGGTTGCGCACCACTTCCGTGACCAGTGGCAGCGTGTAGGCTCCCACCAAAATGACCAATAAAACAATGACCCCACCGTAGAGCCAAGGACTCCGAATTTTGCGTTTACTCACAGGACCTTTTGGTTGTGGACTTCCCTTGCACCTAAAATTATGGACGATGATGGGGCTGAACTTGAAACTGGATCGTAAACTATGCGGATTCCCACGTCCGAGGTTCGCATTCATTACAATGAGGCTGTTCAAGGGAGAGCCTCTGGCCCTACAATCCCTGGCTCCATCCCCATACCCGTCCCGATCCTGAGATTATTTTGAGATTCATCACCCTAATCTGAGGACACCCGTCGGCCAGGTTATGGTGTTAGGAGCAACTCGGTTTTTACTCTCATCAGACTTTCACACTCAACAGAGCACCAAACCTATGGAGAACAACACTCAATTGCAGCCCCCGACTGTGGCCGAGGCATTACCGACAGAGGCATTACCGACAGAGGCATCATCCGCGAAACAAGCGCAACGGAATCAACCGATTCCCCCCCCCAGTGAGCCCCGGCAATATCGGGCGATCGGTTTAGTTCATGGTCAGTACGTGCCCTCTGAGGAGCAGCCCACGAAAGGAACGTTGATCACCGAAGATGGGGCAACAATTGATGCGGTGCTCTTAGGGCGCGTGATCAGTTTGGTCAAGAACCATCTCAGCCTCGAAGAGCCCCATCTGTGGGTGGTTTATCCCCGGACGCGCCAGGAAGAGGAGAGTCTCCATGTCCAGATTGTCGGGGTTTGGGAGCCGGAAAAACTGCAAACCGACAATCCCCCCGAAGAAGTCGAGCCAGCGGATGCAGCGGAGGAAGGAACCGCCCCAGCCATGGAGGATGGTTACTTCTCAATTCGGGGTGAGGCGGTGTTCTGTTCAGCCGAGCAGAAAACGGTCATCATCAAAATTCACCAGTTGGCCAAAAAGCCCGATGAAAAGCGCAAGTCGTTTAAGCTCCACCTCCAGGGTGAACTCCCCGGCGATCGCCCGGTGGGGCATTTCTGGGATTTGCATCTCCAGCGCCAGGGTAGCCAATTGTTGATTCAAGCGGCGGAAGACTTGGGCTTTATCCCCAAAAAACGGAAGAAGTTCGTCAAAAAAGGCTACAAGGGCGGCGGCGGTAGCTACAGCCGTAAACCTAAGCGGGTCATTGATGGCAACCATCGCCCCGTAACCCATCATGCTCAGGGCAGCGATCGCCCCGCTGGCCGCAGCACCCCCCGACCCAGCAAACCGATCCGGCGATCGCAGCAACAGTCGAGTTAGGGGCTAGGCAGAAAGATGAAGGATGAAGGCAGAAAGCAGTAGGGCCTTGCCCGTTCGAAGCAGGCAAAATCCAAAGCTCTGCATCAACGTTGGAGCGTAGGGTGGGCATTGCCTAGGCTGTTGACTTTGAGGGGGTTTGCCCCAGAAAA
>JBMYQW010000590.1:0-2388 GCA_049601735.1 Spirulinaceae cyanobacterium | reverse complement strand
AATGACCAATGACAAACAACAAATGACCAATCCCTATGCTTGGCTAGAACAATCCCTCGCCACCATCCACAAAGCTAACTGGTATCGCTCGGTGCAAACCATCAGCAGTCCTCCTGGTGCGGTGGTGCAATTGGAAGGCAGGGAAGTAATCAACTTTGCCAGCAATGATTACCTGGGGTTAGCCAGTGATGCACGGCTGATCCAGGCGGCGGTTGAGGCGACCCGCACCTATGGCACGGGCAGCACGGGCTCTCGTCTCCTGAGTGGCCAGCGCCCGATTCACCGCGAACTGGAGCGGGCGATCGCCGCTCTCAAGCAAACTGAAGACGCCCTGGTCTTTAGCTCCGGCTATCTGGCCAACATTGGCACGATCGCCGCCCTGGTGGGCAAGCGCGATTTGATCCTGGGCGATCGCTACAACCATTCCAGCCTTAAAAAAGGCGCAATACTTACGGGGGCAAAAGTTCTGGACTATGCCCATGGCGATATGACCGACCTCGCCCACCTGCTCCAGACCCAGCGCGGCCAATACCAACGCTGCCTGATCACCACCGATAGCGTTTTTAGTATGGATGGCGATCTCTGCCCCTTGCCGGAACTGCTCGACCTCGCCGAGCAATACCAGGCCATGCTGTTGTTGGATGAAGCTCATGGAACAGGGGTATTGGGCGATCGTGGCGCGGGGGTGGTAGAACATTACGGCTGTACCGGCCAACCCTTGATCCAGATGGGCACGCTCAGTAAAGCCCTCGGCAGCTTGGGGGGCTATGTGGCCGGTTCGGCAGCCCTGATCGACTTTCTCCGCAACCGAGCGCCGAGCTGGATCTATACCACCGGACTCTCCCCGGCAGATACGGCTGCGGCTCGTGCGGCCCTGGCGATCGTCGCGCAAGAACCCGAGCGGCGCGCTCGTCTCTGGCGCAACACCGCACAACTCAAAGCCATATTGGGCGACTCTTTTGCGCTGTGTCCCTCCCAGTCCCCAATTCTCTGTATTCAACTTCCCAGCGCCGCTGCGGCCCTGGCGTTGGCCGGACAGTTGCAAGCAGCGGGGATTTTTGCGCCCGCGATTCGTCCACCCACTGTGCCTACGAGTCGGATTCGGTTTTCGGTGATGGCCACCCATACCCCAGACCAGATCAGGCAGGTTGAGTCGACACTGCACCGTTTTGTAACAAATACGCACTGAAGTTACGCTTCGTAAAGTTCCCCAAAGAAACCCACCGCGATCTTCAGAATGAATCGGTTCAGAATATTAAAATTGTCTTAAGAATCTTGGTGTTACCAGCGTTGTTCCCTTTGCCAGCCCGACCCCCTTACGCTGAACCCGCCCCAATCCACCTCTTTTCCGCCCAATGCCATGCAGGTCACACGTCTTTTACAGGAATATGAAGCCGGACGGCGCAACTTTGAGGAAATCACCCTTGAAGGGGCCGATCTCCGTCAGGCGACGCTCATTGGGGTTAGTTTTCGCAACGCCCAGCTGCGCGGTGTTCAGTTTGAACGCGCCTTTTTGACCAACGCTGACTTCACGGGAGCCACTCTGCAATGGGCTAACTTTCGCTATGCCAAGCTCAGTAACAGTTGTTTTGACCAGGCTGATCTCACCAAGGCGATTTTGGAGGGAGCCTTTATGGTAGGGGCTCATTTGCCCCAAACCCGGCTCACGGGCGCGAATCTAGCCCATACCAATTTGCGTAAAGCCGATCTCCAATACGCGAACCTCTGCGGCGCCATGCTCCACCGTGTCAATCTGCGGCAGGCTGACCTGCGCCAGGCGAATCTGAGTTGGGCCAATTTAACGTCCGCCCGCCTGGGTAATGCTCAACTGGAAGGGGTGCGTTTCAATGGGGTCAACTTTAGCCAAGCCCTACTCCCACAACTCGACCTCAGTGGTGCAGATCTCGAAGGCGTTAATTTCCAAGGCGCTTGGCTCACCCAAGCCAATCTGCTGGGTGCCAACTGTCGTGCGGCCACCTTTCAAGGGGCGAACCTCAAACGGGCGAACCTCAGCCAGGCTAATCTGATCGGGGCAGATCTACGGGCGGTATCGCTCAAGCAGGCCAATCTGACCGAGGCCCTACTCCAGCGCGCCGACCTCGAAGCGGTGAATTGGGACGGGGCGATCGTCGATCGCGTCATTTGGGACGGCCACCCCACCACTCCGATCGCCCAGCCCGTTCCTCTCCATCTCCTTACTACGGCTGAACCCTTTGCCTGGATGATGAGCTAAGGGAAGGATGAAGGTGTGATGCTAGGTTAGCTATGCCAGCCTGTTGAGCTATCCATTCGGCAGAAATTGTCCAAAAGCCAATTAGGGCGTGTCATCACTTAACGTCAGAAGCCTGATGAGACAGGGGGTAGAGCGCCCGACCCAAACAACAGAAA
>JBMYQW010000589.1:0-2388 GCA_049601735.1 Spirulinaceae cyanobacterium | reverse complement strand
GGCCGCCCCAGCAGCCTTGTGAATAAAGGGTTTCACGCTTAAGTTCACACCAGTGCATTCAGCCCTCCCACCGAGCATCTAGCGTTCACACTTTGGCACATAATTCTTCTTTGATGGCAACCATGAAACTTTATTCGCAATTCAAACAGCATCTTTTAACCCTAGCTGCTGTGGGCTTTGGCTTGGGTACGCTTGCCCCGCTTCCTGTGGCGGCTGTCGGTTTTCCTAGCTCTACCCCCTCTGGTGGCGCACCGCCCCGCACGGCCAGCGGTGCGCCCCGCCGGAGCGAATATTGTGCGCCACCCCTCAACCGCGATTTAGACAACGATGGCGTGGTGGATGAATTGACGCCAATGACGGTACTGGCTCCGACTAGTAATGTTATTAGTAGTGCTGACGATCGCCTTACCCTGTTTGTTTACTTGCCCGCTTCACCCGCGAATACCATCGAAATTGGCTTATTTAAGCAGCTTGAGGGGAATCGAGAAAAGCAGGTTTATTACAACGACACCCTGAAAGTACCGCCAGCCGTTCGTCAAGGACCACGGATTGCAGCATACACGTTGAACGATATTTCTCTCGAACCGGGCGCAACCTACATTTGGTCATTAAGTCTGATTTGTGAAGACAGCGAAACCTGGCAATTTGCACAGATTGGTCATATGGAAGGGATGGTGAGTTGTGAAGCCGGATGTATTGCCGATCAAACGGCTCATCTATCCGCTACAACGACTGGGCAAGACTTGCTTCAAACCGCACAACGTTATGCCGAGCAGGCTTTGTGGGATGATACGGTTTATCTCACTGCCCAGCTTCGTAATACAGACCCGGCTCAATGGCAGGCTCTCTTAGAGAGTCAGGGGTTAGGCTGCTTTGCCAATGTTCCGTTTGCAAGCGATGATAGCGATTTTGCGATCGCCGATGATCCCCAATGTTTTGTCGATTAGGGCGTGTCATCAATTAATCTCAGCAGCCTGTAGAGCCTTGCTCGTGCGGAGCAGGGACAAGCGATAGAGCGCCCGACCCAAACAGCAGAAAAAGAGGCTGTAAGCCAGTCATAGTCAGAGCTTTAAATCCGAATAATGGCAGTCTCTAACCGATCGCCAACCCCTCCCTTGAAAACGGTTCTGAAAGGATGCAATCAGCGTATCAATTGTTGATACGTTCTAATGACTATTTCGCTCTAGCGGTTATGCTAGAGAAAAGTAAGGTTTATTTTGATCAATTGTCATGCTTGGCAGGGTAGCTATGGGTCTACAGAAACAAGGTTTTGGGAAACAACATCTACGCAATTATCTCATCCGCAATTATCTGCACAAAAGTTTGCTGGCGTTAGGGAGCTTAGGCTTTGCAAGCACAGCCCTGCTGCCCCTACCCGTCCAGGCAGTGGATACGCCCAGTTCTTCCCCATCCGGTGGTGCACCCTCCCGTACCGCTAGTGGCGCACCCAAGCGGACCATTCCGAGCTGCTTTTTGGCAAGTACTTTTGATCTAAACCATGATGGCGAAGCCGAGGCCCTCACCCCCGCGACCGTGCTCTCGCCCGAGGGCAATGTCACCACGACCCTTGACCCCCAGCCTACCCTCTTTGTCTACCTACCGCAGACCAGCGGGACGCAAGCTGAGTTGACTGTGGATGAGCGCATTCCCACCGGGAATGCTGACAAGCCCTATGACTATGAGGAAGTTTTGTTTGTGGATGAACTGCCCATTCCAGCCACCACCGCCACCGGCCCGCGTATTGTCCAGTACCAAATTCCGGAAGGGGTGCTTGAACCCGATAAGAGCTACATCTGGAGCTTGAGCCTCCTCTGCAAGGGGAGCAGCATCAGTCCACCGATCGCCACCGTTGAGGGTTTAATTTCCTGTGAAGTAGGCTGTACCGCTACGGCGCTGGGCACGGAGCAACCCTGGAATGAAACCTTGCTTGCCACTGCCCAAGACCGCGCAGCTCGCCCGGAAGATTGGCAGCGCCTCTTAGAATCCCAGGGCTTGGGTTGCTTTCGGGATGTCCCTTTTGCGGATGAGGTCGAGGCGACGTTTACGCTCCAGGATGATCCCCAGTGTTTTGTGGACTAGGGGCTGTCACTATCTAGACTTCAAACTCTCACTGTGAATGGCTTACAGATAATCTTCCTGTTGTTTAGATCGGGCGTTCATCCCCTGTCCCATGAGGCTGCTGCGGTTCATTGATCACACGTTCTCAGCAAATTGAGGATAGACTCCCCACTATTCGCCTCGGGTCTTAGGGTAGAGTAGAGTCATGGTCAGCTTGGGTTAGGATGCATCGCCAACGTGCCGATCATCGAGTGAGAAAAATCTAATGTGGAATCAGTGCAAAGCGTTGTTCTGGCAATGGCGGGGGGTTGCGATCGCAACCCCTTCTGT
>JBMYQW010000588.1:0-2390 GCA_049601735.1 Spirulinaceae cyanobacterium | reverse complement strand
CTACGCGAGACCGCCCCTCCCAAGAGGGGATTTTAAGTCGACCCTTGGGAGGAGTACCCGCAGGGGGAGGTGGGTCAGCCCACTCCGCTGCTTGGAGGACGTTTCTTCCGCTTTTCTGTCCGCCAAAGGCGGACTCCAACGCTCTAAACCCTAAACCCTTCACTCTCCCTTCTCCACTGTGTAGACTTTGATCTTGCCCATCTGAACCTTGTCTAAGACCCTGTTGATCAGCTCGCGCTCTTCGGGTGTTGTGCTTAAACCGTTGAGACAGAGCGAGACGAGCTGAAAATGGACTTGGCGGCTCAGGCGCTGGTCTTGGATGATCTGTTGAATTTGCGTGGTGAGGGCAGAGCGTGCAGATGCAGCAGAATCCGGCATGATGGAGGGCGAGATGGATAAATGGGATTAAGGGAAGCAAGTAGCATGGAGATTGTGAGATTGCCGATGCTCTTTGATAACTATACGTTTTTGTTGGTGGATGGGCGATTGCAAACGGCAGTGGTCGTCGATCCGGCCGAAGCACAGCCTGTTTTAGGCTACCTGCGGCAACACCGCCTCACGCTAGTCGCGATTTGGAATACGCATCATCACCATGATCATATCGGTGGTAATCGCGCTCTTAAGCAGGCCTTCCCCCAACTCACGGTCTACGGTGGCGCGGCAGATCGCGGCCGGCTTCCGGGACAGGATGTGTTTTTAGTAGGGGGTGAGCGGATTGAGTTTGCCAGACGTAATGCCGAGGTGTTGTTTGTGCCGGGTCATACTCAGGCCCACATCGCTTACTACTTCCCGCCCCATGAGGGGCAGCCAGGGGAGCTGTTTTGCGGCGACACGATCTTTGCCGGGGGCTGCGGTCGGCTCAAGGAAGGGACGCCGGCTCAGATGTGGCGATCGCTCCAGCAACTGCGCCAGCTTCCCTCCACCACCCGCATTTGGTGCGCCCACGAATATACACTCACCAATCTCCAGTTTGCCCTCACGGTTGACCCTCACAATGGGGTATTGCAAACCCGCTACCAGCAGGTGCGGCGGGCTAGGCAGCAGCATCAACCCACAGTGCCCACCACCTTGGACATTGAACAGCAGACCAACCCGTTTCTGCGTTGGGATGACCCCCAGATCCAAGCGCAACTCCACTGTCAGGATGAGTTAGAAACGTTTACAAGGTTACGGGCGCAGAAAGATCGATTTTAAATTACGTCCATGCTCTCACCTTTCAACAGACCTGTCCCGATCGGTGAACTGGCTGCCCTCACTGGGGCGCTACTCTGGGCGATCGCCTCTGTGCTCTATGGACGGGTAGGTCAGCGGATCCCGGCGCTGCTGTTGAATTTTCTCAAAGGCGCGATCGCCATCACCCTGTTAGTCCTGACGCTCCTGAGCCAACGTGTTCTGTTCCCTCCGGTGGCGGCCACGGTTGTGGGTGGGCTCTGGCTCAGTGGCGTGGTTGGCATTGGGCTCGGGGATACGGCTTACTTGATGTCCTTAAACCAGCTTGGCGTCCGGCGGGCGCTTCTGCTGGAAACCCTTGCACCGCCGATCGCCGCCATTTTAGCCGGGCTGACCCTCGGCGAGCACCTCTCGAGGGGGGCGATCGCCGGGATTGGCATCACGATGCTGGGGGTGGGCTGGGTCATTCTGGAGCGCACTCCCACCGCTACCCTAGCGCCTCCCCTCAACCGGATGGGCCTCGTCTGGGGGCTATTGGCAGAACTCGCCCAGGGCAGCGGCGCCGTACTCTCTCGGCAGGCGCTGGCAGATGATGCCATGACGCCGCTGTGGAGTAGCTTGATTCGTCTGGTGGGTGGCGAAATGATTCTCGTGGTTCTGCTAATAATGAACCGATTTCGGGGTCAGACTGGGGGAGCGATCGCCTGGACACAGCGAGGGATTACGGCGATCGCCCTTGCCGCTTTTGGCGGAACCTATCTTGGCATCTGGTGTCAGCAAACGGCGCTGAAGTTTGCGCCGACCGGAATCGCTCAGACCCTGCTAGCCACCAGTCCACTGTTTGTCTTGCCGATCGTGGCTTTGCTAGGGGAAAAAATCACGCTGCGATCGCTGCTCGGGGTGGCGATCGCGCTGGTGGGAATTGCGCTGCTTTTTAATAGCTGACCGCTAGAGACGGTCGTCATCCATACCCAGTCTGTGAATTGGAACTACAGATCAGAAGGTGAGGACTGAGCGGAGTCGAAGCTCGATTCTCAAGGACGTTTTTGATCCGTAGTCGGTATTTTGCGATTTGGCATTAGACCTCAAGGCATTCTTGTGTCTCACTTCCAGCCCTTTTACTTGTCTTACTGAATATTCCCAGGAAAAAAATGTTCCAGAAATGAACTGTTTGGATGGCGGGCAAGATGCCCGCGCTACGGGATTTCCGAAGGTTAACC
>JBMYQW010000587.1:0-2399 GCA_049601735.1 Spirulinaceae cyanobacterium | reverse complement strand
AGCCTTGCACAGCAAGGATTATACCGACTTCTGCCTAATGGATAGTTGGAAAGGGGGAGGCTTGATCCTCATATTTTCGCAAAAGGCTATATCGAAGCATACGAACAGAATTAGTGATAACCCTCGCACGATTCCTGAACCCCGTCGAGGCTGGGAGCAAGCCTTCATTTCCATGGGAGAACACCAAGACGATGTTCTTCTCGACAATGACCTGCTGACCGAATGGGAGCCAACAGAATGGGAATGGTAGTTCTCATGGATGACACATCCTAATTCGGCGCGATCGCCTCCTCCTCAGCATTCTGTTGACTGGCCACCGGGCGCGATCGCCCCTCCGCCGCATAGAGCACCACCGCATGGGGCACAGGTCGCGGCGTATAGCCCACCAAAGACTCCCCCAGATAGGCCAGCGACGTACTGCCGCCCGAATCTAGCATCACCGCATCCCGGAAGCCTAGGGATGCCAGCATTTCGCCCAGCTCCACCGAACCCACCAGATCCTCGCTGACCCCAACCACGGGCTGACCCGCCTGGTTAATGCCCCAAAATGCCCGATGCCGCGCCGCCTCAAAGTCAAACAGATCGCCAAACTCTTCCGGTGTGCGAGGCTTACCATTTTTAACCAGCCAGGCCGCCCCTACGAAGGCATCGGTAACATCGTCCATTTCTGCCTTAATGCCTGCCGCCGTGTTGTGCAGGTCGGCATCGAAGGGGATAAACTCGACCCGCTCAGGGTTGATCATCACCAGGGGGCGACCATTGAGCAGGGGGTTTTCGCTGGGGTTGCCCGGCGCAAAGGCTGTGCCTTGACGGCTGAGGGCGGGGCCGATCAGCACATTGGAGTCCAGATATTTGAGCGAGAAGAAGGCCCCATCGACCGCCGCCACCACATCTGTGCCTTCGAGCATTTCCGGCAACTGGTAGCGGGTATCGGCATGGATGGTCTCCGGGCGACCGCCTGTGATCAACAAGATGCCGATGCCATCAATCTCATGCTCCGACTTGCGAATCTCGGTCGTGAAGTTGAAGCCGCCATCCTTGCGGGGCATCGGATGGCCGCCCCAAGCTTCAGGAACCACTTCATCCAGGCGCGACTGACCAAAGCGGGCAATGGTCAGTAAATCAGGCGAGGCGCTGGCATATTTTTCATCGGTGTCCGACATCGAGAGGGCGGCATGGTAGCCCGCCTCCGCCACCATCGCCTCAACCCGTTCATCGGAATGGCCCACCGGATAGGTGAAATAATTAATCGCAACACCCAGGCGCTCTTCCAAAATACGCTTGGACTCAAAAATCTCCTCGCGCAGGGGGTCATCCTCCAGTTCCCGCAGATCCGGGGGATGGTTGATGCCGTGAGAGACGATCGTCACTAAGGGATCTTTCGCCATCTCCTGAAGCTGCTCCCAGGTGACGCTGGTGCGGCCGCCGACGAGTTCCATCTTCTTGGTGTAGATCGAGAAGGTGGCGGGGAAATTATATTTCTTGAGCAGCGGATAGACGTATTGATAGTGGCCGCCGTAGCCGTCATCAAAACTGAGGACGACAGGCTTTTCCGGTAGCGGCGCACCCGTGCGCAGGTGCGCCACGACCGCGCCAATGCTCACCGGTGTTGCGCCCATGGCTTTAATGCGGCGGAATTGGTCTTCTAGTTCGGCGGGCGTGATATCAAAGAAGACTTCTTTTTCGGGCAGAATGTCATGCCACATCAAGATCGGCACTTGGGAGAGCCGGGCCTGGGGATGAACTTCCGGAAAAGGGGCGGTCTCCGGCAGCGCCGCTTCCATGAACTGCCATTTTTGAATCTGATATTTGACCTGCTGTTGATAGCGTTCGAGGGCGCTGGGTCGGGGCAGAAAAACGGGGCGCTGGTTGCGATCGCCCGTCTTGAGGTACACCGTACAGTCCCCCAAACCCAGGGCATCGGTATGGTCGGCGAAGGTGCGCTCCGGTTGGGTCAAGTCCCAGGTAACTAATTCGGTATTGCCGGGGATGCAGGGGGCAGTACTGCCAGGTGAGGCGATCGGTTGCTCGGCGGCGGGGGGAGCGTTTTCTGCATCCGTCGCCGTGGCACGTACGGAGAATAAGGGGGCAACGGTTGTCAGCATCAGGCTCCCGCCCAGTCCGCAGGCCAGGCCCAATCGCTGAATGGTTCGGGATTTAAATCGGTTGGGGTTGCGATCGCGCCGCTTGACCTCGTCCTGCTTCACACCAACTCGCTGCTGCTTCATCATCACTACTACTGACCTTACTTCACGCTGTACTCAGATCTGTCAGCCACCTATGGGCTGGATTGTAACCGATCGCCCTAAAGTTTTGTTAAGAGGACTCCTTGAAAATAATTATTCCAAGGCAGGCGGGACGCCTGCGCTACCGTTAATCTTCGGAAATCCCGTAGCGCG
>JBMYQW010000586.1:0-2409 GCA_049601735.1 Spirulinaceae cyanobacterium | reverse complement strand
AAACCGGCCCCGCTTTGCTTTGAGAAATGGTTTTCAGGACAATGTACTTGGGCTATTCGACCGCTTCAAAGCGATCGCTCACCACGACCATCTCATCCCCCTGACGTTCTGAAACAACCACGCGGCGGTTGCCCTCGGTGTCGTAGGTAGCCTGTTCTTCTCGCACCAGCATCAACTCGCCCGCCCGCCATTGATAGTCTGACCAGATATAGCTCGCCGCACTGAGCCGCGCAAAGCCCCGAATCGTCTGCTGTTCGGGCAAAACTTCTGGTGAGGTAATTTCTCGCAGGGCCGCATTCGCTTCAAACTGTTGCCGTTCCGGGTTATAGAGCCAATACAGATAGGGAATATTGGGCGAGGCGGGCAAAAACTCTTGCAGTCGCAGGTCGGCATAACCATCAAAATTCAGGTCTTCGATAACGTAGCCACCCTCAAGGAAATCGTAACTCCAAGCATCAATATCGACTAGTAACTGCTGGATCTGTTGCTGGATCTGCCCTTCTTGTCTTCCAGAGACTGCAATGGTCTCAATATGCTCCCGGCCGTCTGGATCAACATAGCCCATGAACATGAGGGTATAGGGCGGCAAGCTTTCATGAATTGTGGCCGTAACATTCCAGATAGCCGTCTTGTTTGCCGTATTCTCCGATGGCGGTATAGGGGACATTGCCATCAAGGGTAATGCAGCGATTACAGCACCAATGCCCAAGCATAAAGTCGGTAGAATGCGTTTTCTCATGGCGATCGCAGAACTAAAATTGTCAGGGTTGATCTCAGATTGACGTTTTTCTAGCACGCCATTGAACCCGAATCAGCCAGTTTGTCAAATGTCTGGGGACGAGGCGCTTTAGGGTGGGGCGATCGCAGACGCTTAACCCATTCACACAGCTGGTTGCAAACCCGCCGCAACAGTTTTACGGCCATGAAGCGCCATTGCAAATGAAGCTCCGCTGCAACTGCTACCATTTTTGACGGCATCGTTTGGAATGGCAAGTGACAGTCTGGGCAAGGTGGACGAAAATAGAGCCATGAATTTCTTTGAGCAGCAGGATCGCGCCCATCAGAATACGCTCTACTTGCTCGGCCTGTTTGTCCTGGCGCTGCTGGGTATGGTGCTGGCGATCTATCTGGTGGTGGTGCTGGCGATCTTCAATACGATCGTTTTGCAACCCGGCATCCTGGCAGTGATTTTGGCTAGCGTCATCGGTCTGGTGGGTGCAGGGAGCTTGTACAAGTTCCTCGCGCTACGGGCTGGTGGGCAGGTGGTGGCCCGTGATTTGGGCGGGCGGCTGGTGCAGCAAGAGACCCAAAACCCCAAGGAAGCACAGCTGCTCAATGTGGTCGAAGAGATGGCGATCGCCTCCGGCGTGGCCGTACCCATGGTCTATCTGCTCGATCGGGAGCCGGGCATCAATGCCTTTGCCGCCGGGTTTACGCCCCACGATGCCGTGATTGGCATTACCCAGGGTTGCCTAGAGCAGCTCGACCGCGATGAACTCCAAGGCGTAATCGCCCATGAGTTTAGCCATATTCTCAATGGGGATATGCGCTTAAATCTGCGTCTGATCGCTGTGCTTCAGGGCATTTTGATCGTGCATATTGTCGGGCGGGTGATCTGCCGGGGCAGCTACTACGCTGGTGGGGGGCGATCGTCGCGCTCTGACCGAGAAGGGGGCATTGCGGCAACGTTCATGGTCGTGGGCTTTGCCCTGCTGGTGATCGGCTTTATCGGTCTGGTTTGTGGTCGTCTGATCAAGAGTGCCATCTCGCGCCAGCGGGAATTCCTCGCCGATGCCTCGGCGGTGCAGTTTACCCGCAACCCGGCGGGGCTCTCGGGGGCGCTGCGTCGCATTGGTGGCTTTCAAACGGGATCAGCCATTGCCGCCCCCGCTGCGGAAGAAGCCAGCCACCTCTTTTTTGGGGAGGCGATCACGGGAGATGTCGCGTTTTTGAGCAATTTCAACTGGTTTGGTACGCATCCGCCTCTGAAAGAACGGATTCAACGCTTAGAAAACGGCGTCGGTACAGGGATTCCGCTGGCAGCAGCGGGACGGGAGCAGCCTCGGGGAGCGACAACGCCAGCGGGCGCGATGGGTTTGGCGGGAAGTCATAGTTCCGAAACAGCTTCTGCCAAGACTCAAGCTAAGGCTAATCAATTTGTCACAACGATCGGCACGGTCAACGCTCAGAATCTTCAAGCGGTACAGCAATTTCTGGGCCGTTTGCCGGAACCGCTGCGATCGGCGACCCGTGAAGCCCAGGGGGCGATCGCCTTGATCTTTACCCTGCTGCTCGATGAGGCAACCGATGTCTGCAATCGCCAGCTCACGCTCCTGGGCCAAACCTGCGCTCCGGCCGTGATCCAACGGGTGCAACAGTTCCAACCATTGCTCCAAAATCTGCCTGCAA
>JBMYQW010000585.1:0-2417 GCA_049601735.1 Spirulinaceae cyanobacterium | reverse complement strand
CAGCCCAGTGGAACTCCCACCAGGAGCTGAATACAGCGTTAAGTTCACACCAGTGGTAAAGACCCTGGCCCTACCGCAACTTCTGTAAAATTGAGACTTCAAATGGTTGCAAATTTTCTGCTAAGTCGATCGATTTGCCGGTCTCATAATGGGTTGAAAGCAACACCGTCCAGCCTTCTGGATCAATCGCAACATCGCGCTTAAACGGCTGTTCATAGAAGAAGTTGATCGCTACCAACACGATTTCCTGCTCAGTTTCGCGCAGATAGGCTAAATGCTCGTGAGGGTAATAAATGAGCGATCGCCATTCGCCCCGACGTAGGGCATTGCTCTGTTTACGAACTTGCAAGAGCTGACGATAAAAATTCCAAATCGAGTCCGGGTCTTGCTGGGCCTGCTGCACATTCACTTCCGTATAGTTGGGATGCACAGGGAGCCAGGGTTTGGGCGCTTGACCAAAGCTAAACCCGGCTTGGGGCGAATCGTCCCATTGCATGGGCGTACGAGCGCCATCACGGGGGGGCGGCGTCTCGCCCGTCTCGCTTTTCACCACGGCCCGGTCTTGGAGTTGGTCGCGGGGAATCTGGGTGTGATCGACCATGCCCAATTCCTGACCGTAATACAAAAAGGGTGTGCCCCGGACGGTCAAGAGCAATGTAGCTGCGGCTTTGGCGATCGCCACCGAGTCCACACAGAGGCTGCATTCAATCCAGCGGGAGAGATGCCGAGGAATATCGTGATTATCCAGAAAGTAGCAGGGCCAAGTGCCGGGGGGAGCGATTTTTTCTTTCTTTTCGATCTCCCGTTGCAGATAGCCCGGATACCAGGGGCTAAAGGGAAATTCAAAGGTAATCGGTAGATGCAACTCCTCATTATCAACCCCATGGAAAACAATTGAATCGTAAAGACGGTTGTCGATAAATGTTTCGCCAATGAGCAGGCGATCGCCCTCGTATTCTTCTAAAACAGCCCGAATTTCTTGAATGATGCGATGGTTTTCGGGTAGGTTTTTATCGTAGAGATGGTGATAGTTGTTATAGGCATTTTTATCGGTCGCACCGTATTTGAGGGGGTTATCCCGAAAGTAGGGATCTTTGCTATACACGCTGGAGGCATCGAGCCGGAAACCATCGACGCCGCGATCGAGCCAGAACCGAATGATCGCGTAAATCGCCGCCCGCACCTCGGGGTTTTTCCAGTTGAGGTCAGGCTGGTTTTCGTTAAAGGTGTGGTAATAATATTGGTCACGCTCTGGGACGTAGGTCCAACCCGTCCCGCCAAAATAGGACTGCCAATTGTTGGGCAGATCACGTCCTTCGAGGGGGGTTTGCCAGAGATACCAGTCCGCCTTGGGGTTATCAGTGCTGCGAGAGGATTCCAGAAACCAGGGATGTTGGTTGGAGGTATGGTTGACGACCAGATCAAGAACAATTTTGATGCCCCGTGCGTGGGCGGCGGTGATGAGTTCGTCAAAGTCCGCCAGCGTCCCGAAGGACGCACCGATGTCTTGATAATCGGTGATGTCGTAGCCATTGTCGATCATCGGTGACTTGTTGATCGGAGAGAGCCAGATCGCATCGATGCCGAGGGCGGTTTCGCTCTCTGGGTTGCCATCGTTGAGATAGTCCAGACGCTCAATAATGCCGCGCAGATCACCCGTGCCGTCTTGGTTGCCATCGGCAAAGGTGAGGGGATAAATCTGGTAAATTACACCAGATTCCCACCAGCGTTGGCTGGTTTGCGCTGTGGACTCGGGCATGATCATCCTCCGGTTGCAGCGGTTCGCTGGGGGAGTAGAGACATCGCTGCTGTGCTCTGTGATTTTGGGCTCTTTACCACCGTAGGGCATGGCGTTGGGCGATCGCTCCCCCAGAGCGGCGATCGTAACTTGCGTTAACATCATCGCTGCTAACCGCATTGGCTTGAATATCAAGCTGCGCTGTCCGATATAGCAAGGAGAAAATCGCTTAGGATATCGCGTAGGGTGGGCAATGCCCACCAATTGATGGTTTCAGTGTTTTCAAAATATCCTAACCACAGATATCGCTGCTATAAAACTTGAGCGAGTTGCTGAATGCCCTGCACAATTTCCGCTTCACTGAGCTGGGCATAACCAAAAATAAACTCGGCTCCTTTGGGTTGCCGAAGATAGTAACCTTGGGCGCTAATGACCCCCACATTGACGCTGGCAGCCCGTTGGATCACGGCCTCATCGGACAACCTCGTAGCCAGCTTCACCATCAAATGAATCCCGGCATTTTCACCCAAGATTGTGACGCGATCGCCGAACTCTTGTCGCAATGACTTGACCAATATTTGACGACGCTGATCATAACGCTGGCGCATCCGGCGAATATGTCGTTCAAAATGCCCCTCTGTGAAGAAATCGGTCAGGGCATATTGTTCGAGCAGCGGCG
>JBMYQW010000584.1:0-2420 GCA_049601735.1 Spirulinaceae cyanobacterium | reverse complement strand
GAACTCCTGCGCGATCGTCCATCATCTCTTTGGCTATGAATTTCCTTGGGATGTCACCCGCGCCTTGGAATTTGCCCTGCTGAAGACCTTTTGTATTCCCAGTATTTCAGCACTCCTGGTCCAAACAGGGGAATTCCAGCACCATACCCAGAAGCGTTATGACGACACCGCATTGCTGATTGCGGAGATCGCTCAATGGGGCTACGAGCACGAGCGGGGTCAAACCGCCATTGCCCGGATGAACGCCATCCACGGCCGGTTCAAGATCAGCAATGAGGATTTTCTCTATGTGCTCTCGACTTTCATTTATGAACCGATCCGCTGGATCAATCAGTTCGGTTGGCGTAGGTTAAGCGCGACGGAACAAAACGCCTACTACGCATTTTGGTGTGTCGTGGGCGATCGCATGAAGATCACGGACATTCCTAAAAGCTATCAGACGTTTGAGCAACTCCACGATCGCTACGAGGCTGAACAGTTTCAATATGCCCCCACCAATCAGCAAGTTGCCCAAGCCACTCAAACCCTGTTTCTGAGTTGGTTCCCCGCACCCTTGCGCCCCGTACTCGCGCCCTGTGCTGATGCATTGCTTGAGCCCTTGATGGTTCCGGCCTTGGGAGCGGTGCGATCGCCCCAATGGCTTACCCAAGCGGTGCGTCAGAGTTTACGAACGCGCTCTTACTTCGCCCATTTGTTCCCCGACCGGCGGCGATCGCATTTCTACACTGAACTGCCGAACCGTACCTATCCCCAGGGCTATACCATCCAGGATTTGGGGCCAAAGTCAGGACGTTAGCTGGGGCGCTCACGAAGAATTCGAGTTAAGATAGCCCGTAATCGGTGAGAACGGCGCAGGTTATAACAAAACTTCAACAAAGAGATAAATGAAAGCATTATTGATCTACCCCATTTTTCCCAAAAGCTTCTGGTCCTTTGAGAAGACGTTGGAACTGGTGGGCCGTAAGGCCATGCTACCGCCCTTGGGTTTGATTACCGTTGCTGCCATGCTGCCGGACGATTGGGAACTGCGCCTAGTCGATCGCAACGTTAGTGAACTCACCGAAGCGGATTGGGACTGGGCTGATCTCGTCTTCCTCTCCGGCATGATTGTCCAACGCGCGGACTTTGTCGCCATGATCCATGAAGCCAAGCGGCGCAATGTGCCCGTTGCCGTGGGCGGTCCCTACGCCACTGCCATGACCTCTGAGGTCGAAGCCGCCGACTATTTGATCCTGGATGAAGGGGAAATTACGATCCCGATGTTCCTCGAAGCCCTGGCAAACGGCGAAACCTCGGGCAAATTCCGCGCCCTGGAAAAACCCGATGTCACTAACACGCCCATCCCCCGCTTCGACCTGCTCCAGATGGATGCCTATTCCGAGATGGCGGTGCAATTCTCACGCGGTTGCCCATTTCAATGCGAGTTTTGCGACATCATTGTCCTCTATGGTCGCAAGCCGCGCACCAAGACGCCGGAGCAACTCATTGCCGAGCTGGAATATCTCTACGAATTGGGCTGGCGGCGGGGCGTGTTTATGGTCGATGACAACTTCATCGGCAACAAGCGCAACGTGAAATTGCTGCTCAAGGCGATGATTCCCTGGATGGAGGAGCGCGGTTATCCCTTCTCCTTTGATACGGAAGCCTCGGTGGACTTGGCCAATGATCAGGAACTGATGGACTTGATGACAGCGGCGGGCTTTGGTGCGGTCTTTCTCGGGATTGAAACCCCGGACGAGGACAGCCTGGAAGTGACCAAGAAATTTCAAAACACTCGCGATCCGCTCAGTGAGTCGATTCACAAGATTATCAGCTCGGGTTTGCGTGTGATGTCGGGCTTCATCATCGGCTTTGATGGCGAGAAGACAGGCGCGGGCCAACGGATCGTCGATTTTGTGGAAAAAACCACGATCCCCACCGCCTTTTTCAGTATGCTCCAAGCCCTACCGGATACGGCGCTGTGGCATCGTCTGGAACGAGAGGAGCGGTTGATGGGTAAATCCGCCAACATCAACCAAACCACCTTGATGAATTTCGTCCCCACCCGCCCCGTCGAGGAGATCGCTCAGGAATATCTCGATGGCTTCGCCCAACTCTACGATCCCGAGAAATTCCTCGATCGCACCTATCGCCATTACCGCATTCTCGGCACTGCCCCTTGTCACAATGAGCGGCGGCGCAAGCGCAAGGGTAAGCCCAAGGGCAAAAGCATTGACTGGGCAATGATTCGGGCGCTGGGCGTGATTGCTTGGCGGCAGGGCGTCCTGCGTAAAACACGGGTTAAATTCTGGGTGTATCTTTGGGAGATGTTCCAGCATAATCGGGGCGGCATTCCCAGCTATTTGGGCGTCTGTGCGCAGATTGAACATTTCTTGGAATATCGAGAAGAAGTTAAGGCGAACATTGAGGCGCAATTGGCT
>JBMYQW010000583.1:0-2425 GCA_049601735.1 Spirulinaceae cyanobacterium | reverse complement strand
GTCCTCGTCTCCCTTTCACGGACTTTTGCGTAACGGACAGCCCTTTCCAAGGGGGACTAAGGGGGATTAACGTACCTCATGTTTATAAAAAACGCTATAGGAGCTGTCATCATTCCCAGCAGGGTTTGGGGCAACCACGGGGGGATTGCCCCTACAGCACCCGAAAATATAGTTTTCATGAACTATTGAGCTATACTATCTCTACCTGTGCAATCCTCCTGCCACCATGGAAACCCCCAGCGTCTCCACTCCCTCTGTTGAATCCCCTCCATCGCCGACTCGCACCACTGTAGAACCGGATCAGCACCAGGAGGCCGCAGAGTTTCCCCCCGAGCCCGATATCAGTCACTTGGTTCTAGAGGACGAAACCCCAGTGGATAACCTGATTCAAGAGAAGCTCCAGCGGTTGTTGGTGCAATGTCTTTATAGTGCCTATGCGCCAGGTCAGCCGTTTCTTGCCATGGCCGATGTGGGGATCTTTTTTAGTTTGCGTCAAGCGGCGATCGTCCCGGATGTGATGCTCAGTGTGGGGGTTGAGGTCAGCCCCGACTGGCACGAAAAAAAGCATCGCTCCTATCTAGTATGGGAGTTTGGCAAAGTTCCTGAAGTGGTGATTGAAATTGTCTCCAACCGTAAGGGCAATGAACTAACCCGCAAGCTCACGGATTACGCCCAGATGGGCATTATTTACTACGTGGTGTTTGACCCACTCCAGCAGCTTTCTAGCCGGTTACTTACTCCAGGTCTATAGCCTGCAACAGGGGCAATATCAGCGCCTAGCCCAGTCCCAACTCCCCCGTTTGGGGCTGGGCTTAACGGTTTGGGAGGGCAAATTTGAGGGCAAGCAATACGATCGCTGGCTGCGATGGTGTGACCTCGATGGCAACTTGCTCCTGACGGGGGATGAGCAAGCTGTTTTGGAGAAACAGCGGACTGAGCAGGAAAAGCAACGGGCAGACGCGGCGTCTCAACAAATTGAACAAGAAAAACAGCGAGCAGACGCGGCTGCCCAGGAGGCGCGAAAAGCGGAGGCACGAGCTGCCCACTTAGCCGAATTACTCAAGGCGCAGGGGATTGAGTTGGAGGAAGAATAGTCAGTTTCACGCTAAAACCGCAACACCGTCCGGATCGACTCGCCCTCGTGCATCAGGTCAAACGCTTCATTGATCTGCTCGATCGGTAGTACATGGGTGATCAGGTCATCGATATTGATTTTGCCATCCATATACCAGTCCACAATTTTGGGCACATCCGTCCGGCCCTTCGCGCCACCAAACGCCGTACCGCGCCACACTCGCCCCGTCACCAGTTGAAACGGTCGGGTACTAATTTCTTGGCCCGCCCCCGCCACACCAATGATGATGCTCTCGCCCCAGCCCTTGTGACAGGCTTCGAGGGCTTGGCGCATCACGTTGACATTGCCGATACATTCAAAGGTATAATCTGCGCCGCCGCCCGTGAGATCCACCAGATAGGGTACAAGATCGCCTTCGACTTCTTTAGGGTTCACAAAATGGGTCATGCCAAACTTCTCGGCGATCGCCCTCTTTGCTGGGTTAATATCCACGCCAATGATTTTATCCGCGCCCACCATCCGGCAGCCCTGGATCACGTTCAGGCCAATGCCGCCCAAACCGAAAACAATCACGTTTGCCCCCGCTTCGACCTTGGCAGTATTGATCACCGCACCAATCCCGGTCGTCACACCACAGCCGATATAGCAGACCTTCTCAAAGGGGGCATCTTCACGAATTTTTGCCACGGAGATTTCCGGCAAGACGGTGTATTGCGCAAACGTAGACGTGCCCATGTAGTGGAAGAGGCGATCGCCATTTAACGAAAACCGACTCGTCCCATCCGGCATCAGCCCCTTGCCTTGAGTTGCCCGCACTGCCTGACAGAGATTGGTCTTACCGCTGAGGCAATAGTCACAGCAGCGACATTCGGGAATATAGAGGGGAATCACATGATCGCCCGGTTTGAGGCTTTTGACCTCTGGCCCCACTTCCACGACCACGCCAGCGCCTTCATGTCCCAAAATTGCCGGAAACAAGCCTTCCGGGTCAGCACCAGAGAGCGTAAAGGCATCGGTATGACAGACCCCCGTGGCTTTGATCTCGACCAAAACTTCACCCGCCTTGGGCCCATCGAGTTGGACGGTTTCGATCGAGAGGGGTTGGCCTGCACCTGTGGCAACGGCGGCTTTGACATCCATAGCGATAAATCTCGGGTGAGCATTGCGTCTGATGCTGTTAACGGTATCAGGGCGATCGCGCGCTGATCCTGTTTTTAACGATTTTTAATTCTGGGTCATCTATGCATCCTTTTGGGATGCATAGATGCGAGGCAAGCAATGATGATGCCCAGCACGAGAGAGAGGATGGCGAGGGCATAGACACGCTCTGTATCCAAGTAGTGATATTGA
>JBMYQW010000582.1:0-2426 GCA_049601735.1 Spirulinaceae cyanobacterium | reverse complement strand
GGCTTTTTCCGAAATTGGCTTAATCCCCTCTTGCCCCCGACGGTTCAGGGACAATTTTGGACAGGCTTTGGGGTCGTCGTGGCGATCGTGTTTGTTGCTGCCTTGGTCGTCGCGGTGGTGACGATGCCCCGCGCCCAGACCGAGACAGCCGATGATGCCCCGGAGCGCAAAGCGATCAAAGGACTGCGGCCCTTCAACCGGGAAGATGCGGCGATCTTTACCCAGCTCCAGCGGGGTCGGATGTTGCGGGACTGTGCCGAGGCGCTGACCAGTGCCAGCTACAAGTTCGGCATTTTGATGGGCGAGTCGGGTTGTGGCAAAACCTCGTTTTTGCAGGCCGGGCTCTGGCCCCAGTTGACTCGTCCTGAGAGCAGCCACTTGGGGGTTTACGTGCGCTTTTCGGAGCAGGAGCCGCTGACCACGATTTACGAGGCCCTGGCCCAGCAGCTTGAATTGCCTCGGGACTGGTTAAATGGCTCATTCGTCGAGGTACTGACCCAAATCCAAGCCCCTGATGATGCCAAGCCCTTGGTGCTATTGTTTGACCAGTTTGAGCAGGTCTTTGTCCATAACCCGCGCTCGGAGCAGCGGCAACCCTTTATCCAGGCATTGACGGCTTGGTATCAGACCCCAGCCTTGAAAGCCGTTCGGGTACTGATCTCGATCCGGGCTGACCTGCTCCATGAACTCCATGAGCTAATCCAGGCGCTCAACTGTAGCCTTGGCCCCCAGGAACAATTCAAGCTGGAGCGGTTTGCGCCGGAAGCGGCCAGTGAAATTCTGGCGGTGATCGCCCAAACGGAAGGGATGACGTTTGACCGCCGCTTTGTGACGGAGCTGGCGGAACGGGAGTTGGCCCATCCGGAGCGGGGCACCGTTTCGCCGGTGGATTTGCAAGTGTTGGCTTGGATGATCGGCCAGCAGCAGAGCGAGGAGTTGCGGGCGTTTAACCAGCGGGCGTTCCAGAAGTTTGGTGGGGTGGAAGGGCTCCTGAGTCGTTTTTTGGAGAAGGCTTTAGCGGCGCGAGTGTTGCCGGGTCAACGGGATGCGGCGGTGAAGGTGTTGTTGGCGCTGACGGATCTGGATCGCCAGGTGCGGGCGGGGGTGCTGACGCTGCCGGAACTCCAAGCCAAGATGCGCGGCACGGTGAAGCCTGAAGCGATTCGGGAGGCGGTGGCTTGGCTGGCGCGGGGGGATGTGCGCTTGCTGACGCCCCAAGAGAAGACCCACCAGCAGGGTTATGAGTTGGCCCATGAGCGGTTGATTCCGGCGTTGTTGCGGTTGGCGGAGCGGGAGCTGACGGTGGCGGACAAGGCGAGCCAGTTGTTGGAGCGGCGCTTGAATGAGTGGCTGGGGAATGAGCGGCAGGGGCGGTATCTGTTGGGGTTGCGGGAGTTGTGGTTGATTCGGCGGCAATGGCCGTATCTGAAGTGGGGCGGGGGAGTGAAGCGGCGGCGGAAGGAAGCGTTTGTGCATTTGAGCCAGCGGCGGTTTGTGTGGGGGTTTGGGGTGTTGGCGTCGGTCGTGGCGGTGGGGTTGATGTTTTTCAGTTGGCTCTGGTTTACGCCTGGGGGGCAGATGCAGCAGGTGCGATGGGCGTTAGAGCGGCAGATTGTGCAGCCGAATCAGGGACAGGGGCAGATTGCGGAGTTTGCGTTGGCGTTCATTAAGGATGGGCAGGAAGAGCGGGGGTTTGAGGCGATCGAGCGGCATCTTTCGAGTCAGCAAGCTAAGGCGAAGGTATTGAGTCGGGTGGCGGATGTGGCGGTACAACTTGGGGACATGAGTCTTTTAGAGCAAGCGTTGAAGATTGCCCAGGAGATTAGGCAAGAGCAACCTGGAGCAAAATCTAGGGCCTTGAGAGCGATCGCCAATGCTGCTGGAGAACTGGGCAATGAACAAACGGCTCAAACTCTGCTCAAACAAACCTTAGGGGTCGCAGCTGAGATCGATGAGGCTGAGGCTCAAGCGGATGCCTTGAGGGCGATCGCCAATGCTGCTGGAGAACTGGGCAATGAACAAACCGCTCAAGCCTTGCTCGAACAAGCCTTAGGGGTCGCAGCTGAGATCGATGATGCTTGGTCTCAAGCGAATTCCTTAAGCGCGATCGCCAATGCTGCTGGAGAACTGGGCAATGAACAAACCGCTCAAACTCTGTTCGAAGAAGCCTTAGGAGTCGCAGCTGAGATCGATGATACCAACTCTCAAGCCAATGTATTGAGTTCGATCGCCTATGCTGCTGGAGGAGTCGCAGACAGTAGTAATGCTCAAAACCTTCTAAATGGAATTTTGGAGAAAGCAGTTGAAATCGATGATACCAGCTCTTCAGCCAATGTATTGAGTTCGATCGCCCATGCTGCTGGAGAACTCACAGACAGTAGTAATGCTCAAAACCTTCTAAATGGAATTTTGGAGAAAGCAGTTGA
>JBMYQW010000581.1:0-2431 GCA_049601735.1 Spirulinaceae cyanobacterium | reverse complement strand
CTAGAGACTCGCTTCCGGCCAGAAATCCAGATCCAGGGCTTGCTCCAGCGTAAACGGAGCCGCTTCTGGAAATTGCCTGAGGTCTAGGCCGGTTTCGAGAGCGGCTTTCTGACGAGCGATACTGTAACTGCTGCCCCAGTTAGCCGTGAGATGGCTCTTGAGACTGGGACTATCTGCTAACTGTTTAGCGATGCGATCGCGGTGCTCAAAGAGGGTATAACGCCAACTATGACTGCGCTTCTGGGACTGGTAACAATATTTGAGCAGATGCATCAAGACGATTTCCAGATTGCTCAAAATTGCTCGACGTTCGCGCTTCCCCATATCCTTGAGTTCTTCAATCAAATTCGGCAAGTCAATCTGCGACCATTGCTGCTGCTCCAGCAGCGCAGCCGTGTGCAACAACCAAGCGGTATAGTCTTGTTCATAGTCACCCGCTGGTGTGAGAGCAACGAGTGGCGCTGATGACGGAGTTAGGGTCATGGATGCTTGCCCGCAGAACGGTGAAGGGTCATAACAGTATTGTGACCTAGTGCCGTGTCAAATGGGTTTCCCGCTCCTACGGGGTATTTTGGGAGGGACATACAGTTTAGATCTAGGGGAGGAACTTTTTGGGCGTGATCATCGTCCTAACACCACAGTGGCCATTCGTCCGGAACGACATTTTTCCGGAACGACATTTTTTCCGGAACGAACGTTGTCCGGAACGATAATGATATTGATCCAGAGCGCGATCGCCAGGCATTACAAGCTCAACCCAGAGCTGCTCTGGTTACAGAGAAGCCGATGACTACCAAGACAAACACGAAAGGAGTCCGCTGAGTTACGTAGATTCACTAGCAGATCACGTCAAAGACTGGGGTTGCGGCCCTGACAGTCCCCAGGCGATCGGTTAACGTAGAAAGGGTTAGTCCCTGCTAATCCCGTGAACTTATTGTCACTGATCGGCTTGAACCGGCTTCTGTATTTTCTCTCAGAGCAAAATAAGCCCAGTTGAACCCCTTCACGGAACATTTACAGAATCCAAGCGGATATTTACCAAACCTTTATTTGCGTTTCGCTGACTGGCCGTTTAATGATTACAGAGGGTCATCATCCAATTCAATCAACATCTGCTGTTCACTCAATTGGAAACGACAACAATGAACCTTGGAGGGAGACCTAAGGTCGAGGGAGGATTACACAACATGACACCACATCAACACAAACCAAAAATTTCTGGCTGGCTCGCTGGAGCGATGCTAGTGCTGGGGGCTGGCGCGATCGCTGCTGCGCCTGTTCAAGCCCAAGTCATCGATATCGATGATGATGAGACGAACATTCGCACCTACACCCACAGCCCCGATCCGGACAGCCTATACGAGTACGGCGAGAGTGCGGCCGTTCGAGCCCTGACCGATGGCGACCCCACCACTAATGTTGAGCTGTGGTATAAGTCTGAAGCCCCCGACCTCAGCAAGGAAACCGTAATGCGGAATGTCGGCTTTACGGCCACTAATGGCAATCACGAAGTTCGCGTTTCGAGCGTGACCGCCGCAGAATGGGATGTCTACGGCCAGCAGTGGGTGGCGGACTTTTTGAAGGAGTACACGCCCTTTGATGAGGCGATGGCGGGCTTGAGTGATGAAGCCAAGACAGTTTTTGAAACCTCTTTCCGCGATGTGGGTTTGGGCGACCCCAATGTAACTGAGTTCTCGCTGGATGAAGAGGGCAACATCAGCCTTCAGACGGCGGGCTTCTACGACCTGCGTGGTGTTTTGGAAACACGGGCTACGGCTGAGAAAGACAAAGTGGCAGAGGTGGCAGCTTTAGCCACTGCTCCTGCTCCGGTCAAACAGGCAGCGGCAGCCAAAGCGGGCATCACTGTTGAAGAACTTGAAGAAAAGATTGTCGAAGCAGCGGCGGCGGATGAAGGCATTACTGCACTTTTGGCAGCTATTGCCAAGCTCGATAGCGCCCTCCAAGCCAGCGAGGTTGCTAAGGTCGAAATCTACGAAGATGGTGTGCTCCAAGCGGTGGAATATGCCTACACCTTCGAGATGGCCGAGAGTGGTATTGAAGCCCTGGATGACGGTGAATCCTACTCCGGTTTAGCCGAATGGACGCGCACAGGTTCTGGGCCGAGCAACGCGGCAGTGCCTGAGCCCTCTTTCTTGCTCGGGGCAGCGATCGCTGGCGGTCTGTTTAAAGCAGCCAAGCGCCGCAGCCAAGGCTAGGCTTGAATCTCGCTTAAATTTATAGACAATGGGAGTCAGTAATGTTGCTGGCTCCTTTTGTTCTGTATTGGGGCATTCTTTGCTGGCAGGCGGGACGCAGATTATCCCTCCGGGAGGCTACGCCAACGACGCCGCTCACTGACCACCTGCGCTACGGTTGATTGGCTGAATTTCCCTTAGCGCGGGCATCTTGCCCGCCACGGTTTTTGCATGAG
>JBMYQW010000580.1:0-2443 GCA_049601735.1 Spirulinaceae cyanobacterium | reverse complement strand
GAAATCACTGGCTGAGGCTTGGTGGTATGGACGAGGTCGATGTGATACCAGGCAATGCCCGGATCACGGGCCTCGGGTGGGAGATAGTCAATGGTGTGATTGGGTTTAGCATCGGCCAGCTTCATCCGGTCAAAGACGCGCCCCGCTACCACGCCCACGTCCGGGCGCTGATAGTTCTGTACGTGTGCCGCCAGATAACCCGGTGGCATCTGGATATCATCATCGATAAACACAACAATCTCGCCCCGGGCCTGACGCACTCCCAAGTTACGTGCGCCGGGCAGGCTGGCCCAGGGCAGCCGCAGCCAACGAATTGCACCCTGATCGGCCTGCTCCTGGAGATAGGCCGCCACGGCCGGGGTATGCTCCGGGGTTTGATCGACCACCAACACCTCAAACTGGGGATAGGTCTGCCCGAGCGTGTCGGCGATCGAGTCCACCAGCAGTTCTTCCCGGCCGTAGGTGGGAATAATCACAGAAACAAAGGGCTCAATCATAGTTTCCCTAGACTTATGTTTTTCTAGACTTATAGCAGTGGTCAGGAATGTTAGGACATCGCGTAGGGTGGGCAATGCCCACCAGTTGAGAGTTTCAAGGATCTGAAAATGTCCTAATCGCTCTGCTTACTGCCGTATGTTTCCCAGATTTAATTCTTTTTGAGCTTGGGCAGATCCCGACGCGGCTTCATGATCGGAATCAAGGTATCATCCTCACCCGCCTGCCAAAGTTCCCAACCCGTGCGCAGGCGGGGGGTCAGCTTCTGGGCCCCAAAATCGACGGCCCCTTGGCGAGTTTTCCAACTTTTGGCCTTGGTGCGCGATTCGGCAAATTGGGGCTCGGCATCTTTCCAGTTTTTATGGATATAGCCAAGACCCGCGACTTGGATCAGGTATTGTTCTGCCATGATGCTCTAGGGGCGGTCATCATCTAGATTTCAAACGATTGCTACGTCTAGCTTACAGTTCCTTCCCCTGTTTTTTGGGTCAGCCGCTCTATCGCTTGTCCCATAAGGCTTTTGAGGAGTATGGGTGACGCGCCCTAGATCATCGTCAACTTGGGCCCCACATACCAACCATAGGTAGAGCTGGCGGTGTCTGTATCCGTAATTAAGGGGGTCTCGGCCCCATCGACATAAAGTCGCACCAGATATTCGCCTGACTTAATCCCCTCAACAGGCAGGCTGATTTTCGTGGTTTGGGGTTGGGTTAGTTTCACCTCAAAGGCGTAGGTGGCTGGGTCGGCCGCCGACCATTCGTAGAGCGAGAGGAGCACCTTTTGGGACTGCTGGATCGGGAGATTGACCTGGAGGTGAATCGTGCCCCGGCGGGGACTGGTATTGCTGCCCCGGAGGTCTTGCACGTCTAGTTGGGTGATCGTGGGGCGCAAGACAAAGGGCATCACGTTGGATTCGACGATCGCCCCTGGACTCGTCTCACTTGGTTCCGTCTGCGAGTAAACCACCTGTAAGTTCTGCACCCCCGCCTGGAGGAGTTCAACCGGGAGGTTTTGGAGGGGCAGCAGCAGTTCCTCATCGCTCAGTTGGCTGGGAGCGGTTTCAATGCTGCCGATGCGCACCATGGTTTGGGGCCCCTGGAGCCATTGGCCGCGAATGCGCAAGGTACTGTCCGCTTCAATCGGGTGAAAGCGACCCTGCTCGGCGGTTACTTCTTTGATTTGTGGCTGACCCAGCAGGGGCGCGAGATTGCCCATTTGGCGACCGGTGGGGGAGACGGGGAGGGGTTGTTTGCCCATGGCCTCGCCTTCGATCGTGACGACCGTGGCTTTGTAGGCGATCGACAAACAGTAGGGTGTCTGAAAAAACACCGACCAAACCTTGGAGAGTTCTTCAAGGGTGAGGTTGAGGGGCGCAAAAGAAATCTCCGAGACCTTGTCGGGAAGATCCGAAAAGGAGAGATAGGCTAAGTTGGAGTCGTCGAGGGTATCGATGATGTCTTGTTTAGAAATATTGTTTTGATCGGTGAGCGTCCGAATTACGCTCCCCAAGAGCCGTTGGGGCTCCAACTCGGCATCATTGCCGTAGACGCTGATCATGTAATGCAAATCCAGGGTCGTGCGCGATCGCTTGGCCGCCTCTCCCGAACGGTTGCGCCGTTGCACCTCCGCGACATTGCCCCAGAGATAGTTCATCGGCACGTGGTAGAGAAACAAATTCACACCCGCAGCCGGGGTTGCTGTACCAATGCCATCCGGGCGTAGGGTCGTGACCCGTGCCCCACTCACATCCCCTTGGACTGCGCCTTGAAGCAGGCGCTGCAAGGTCGCCGTAACAGTTGCTAGGGCCAGGTGGTTACTCATGAAGGGAAGGGGCGGGAAAAAAGTAAACCCAACGCTAGGCTACCCAATAATGGGTTATCGCAACGGGGCGATCGCCTGCTCCGTTAACAATTTGTTAGGGCTGTTGGTTAAACCCCGTCTATTTTGA
>JBMYQW010000579.1:0-2466 GCA_049601735.1 Spirulinaceae cyanobacterium | reverse complement strand
CGCCGATCATCCGGCGACAGTTGCGCTTCAAGGCCGAGCGCAATGCCCAAACCCAGTCCCACTTGGTGGAGGTGATGTCGGGGATTCAAACGGTGAAGGCGCAGAATATTGAGCTGCGATCGCGCTGGCGCTGGCAGGAATATTACGGGCGCTATGTGGCAGCGGGCTTCAAAACCGTCCAAACTTCAACCCTGGCTAACTCCGCCAGTAACTTCCTCAGCAAAGTCTCTGGTCTGCTCGTACTCTGGGGCGGCGCGTTCCTGGTGCTCGAAGGGGAACTCAGCCTCGGGCAACTGATCGCCTTCCGGATCATCGCCAGCTATGTGACTAACCCATTGCTGCGGATCGCCCAGCTCTGGCAGAACTTCCAGGAGGTGGGCCTGTCGCTGGAGCGTTTGGCCGACATTGTCGATACACCCCAAGAAGGCGAAGCGGATGTGGGTAATATCCCGATGCCTGCAATCCAGGGTCATGTGCAATACGAGAATGTGGCCTTTCGCTTCAAACCCGGTGGCCCGCTGCAATTGATGCAGGTGAATCTGGATATTCCGGCGGGGGAGTTTGTCGGCATTGTCGGGCGTAGTGGCGCGGGCAAAAGTACCCTGACCAAGCTGCTGGTGCGGCTCTACGACTGGGAAACGGGGCGCATCCTGATCGATGGCTACGATGTGGCCAAAGTGGAACTCTATTCCCTGCGGCGACAGATCGGCGTCGTGCCCCAAGACCCCCTGCTCTTTGATGGCACGATCCAAGAAAACATTGCCATGCATAACCCGGAGGCGGCCAGTCAAGAAATCATTGAGGCAGCGAAGGTGGCGGCGGCCCATGACTTCATTATGGAACTGCCGAGCGGTTACAACACCCGCGTCGGGGAACGGGGGGCGAGCCTCTCGGGGGGACAACGGCAACGGATTGCGATCGCCCGCACGGTGCTTCAGCAGCCCTCCCTCTTGATTTTGGATGAAGCCACGAGCGCCCTGGACTACCCCACCGAGCAGCAGGTCTGTGCCAACTTAGCCCAGGCCTTTGGCAGTCGCACCGTCATGTTTATCACCCACCGTTTGCGCACGGTGCAAGTGGCCGATCGCATCGTCATGATGGAGGCGGGGGCAGTGGTGGAGCAAGGTAGCCACGCAGAGTTGATGGCGCTTAAGGGGCGCTATTATTCGCTGGCGAGTCAGCAGACGGCGGCGGCAGAATAGGGGCAGCGGCGTGATTGCGGATGGCAACCTAAGCCTGAGCACCGATATCATTCATTTGTGCGTAGCAATCCTTTCTCTGTGATCGAGCAATGGTTCAACAACTGCAACCCCTATCTCTCAACCCTGAACAGCTCTATCCAGACAGTGATGGAAAACCATTGGCTGATAATACGATTCAACTCCGTTTAATTTTCACCATTAAAGGCGGTTTGGATGCGCTCTTTAAAGCGAGAGAGGATGTTTTTGTCGCGGCAGATTTACTCTGGTATCCTGTGCAATTGACGCCAGATGAAGTGCGAGCGAAAAAAAAGCCCCCAGCGCAAGCGCCAGATGTAATGGTTGTCTTTGGTCGCCCCAAAACTGACCGGGGTTCCTATCGGCAATGGCAGGAAGAGAATATTGCGCCCCGAGTGGCGTTTGAAATTTTGTCTCCGAGTAACTCCCCTGAGGAGATGCAGAAGAAATTTGCATTTTATCAAACCCATGGCATTGAAGAATATTATCTTTACGATCCCAAAAAGAATCAACTGCAAGGCTGGTTAAGGCAGGGCGGAAAATTAACCCCCATTGCCCAGATAGAAAATTGGCAAAGTCCGCTCTTAGGCATTCGGTTTAGCACCCGTGAGGGAGATCTCGCCCTCTTTCATCCGGATGGAGAGCGTTTTGTTGATTTTGTTGAGGTGGTTGAGCAGCGCGATCGCGCGATCGAAACTGCTGATCGAGAACGCCAAGCAAAGGAACAAACCCAAGCCGCCCTAGAAGAGGCCAACCAGAAAAACCAACAACTTCTTGAGCGTCTTCGACGACTCGGTGTTGATCCGGAAACGCTGCTCTAGGGTAGGCGTGGTGCAGCATAGCTAAAATTCTGAGGCTCGTGATGCAGTTCTGGGTTTAGATCGACGGTGGAATCTTTTATATGTCGTCTATGTGGAGCACGAGAATGACATGATTCGGATGATTTCAGCTCGTAAGGCAACGCACAAGGAACGTGAATATTATGAAAATTGATGCATTAAAACAGCGACTCGATCGCAACCGTCCAATGACAACGATCACAATTCAGATACCGGAGGATGTCATTGAAGATTTGCAGCGAATCGCCCCGTTGCTGGGCTTTTCTGACTATTTACCGCTTGCCAGAGCCTATATTTGGTCAAGGTCTACGCGCTGATTTAGAACGATTAGAAGGCGATACGGTTGCTGCACTGATCAAAAGTTTGCAGCGTCATGGCGTGAGCGAGGAATTGTTGCAAGAAGCATTGGC
>JBMYQW010000578.1:0-2472 GCA_049601735.1 Spirulinaceae cyanobacterium | reverse complement strand
CAAGCGGCTGGCAAGTTTGACCATGGGCGGTGACAGGATTTGATATCAACTTCAATTGTAATGTAACCTCAATCAAGGATAATGAATGTCCTGCCAAGGAGCACAGTCTGCCATCTGCTGAAAATCTTGGATGTTTTTGGTGGCAATAATCACCTGTCGTCCTGGACTTTGTCGCTTAAGTACAGTCCAATGGGCCGCAAGAATACAGTCAATATCAATATTCTCTAGTGCCGTATTGGGCTGTCCCACACCTCTCCGTTCTGCCCAGATTTGGGCGGCAACTTGCAAAACTATGGGCGTAACCGTTTCAAATTCAATGTAATCTCTCAATTCATCCAAAATTTCAATGCTTGTACTGTTAATGCGAACTAACTCACGCCGAACCTCATAGTCACAGAGATCAGAACTACGTAGTGATGCCCCCTTAGAAGCCAGACGGTAAAACCATTCAATACATTGCAAGCCTTCCGTCATTTCTCGCTGCTCTCCAGCTAGATTCTTATTGACAGAAGTGATTAGCAGGCTCAGGATATTGGAATCTAGCAGAATGATCACAGATCGAAAAATTTAGCGCCTTGCCGAGATTTCTGCTTTCAGAAAATCCATGCGCTGCTTCATCCATTCCATCGCAGGACGATTCTTCTGGATTTGGATTTCACGACTCGGTGCAGTGCGATCAAGGTTCTCTAATTGCCATAGAACCAATTTTGCTGAATTTTTTGCACTAATGGAGCAGGGGAGTTTATTGCCATTATATTGGCTGCGATCGCCCTCAAAATCAGTATCATCTAAAATCTGTAACATCAATTCCTTGAGGTTCTTGATTAGACCTGGGTAGAAATAACTAACATACTGATCCAAGAGCTTTGTGAGACAAATCATACTGTCATACATTTGGGTGTATCGTGCTTCTGAATCCAACTTATGGCTGAATGCTTTGCAGATACTGTCTTCTATATTTTTGAGCTGGGCGATCGCCTCCACATAGCTTTCATATTCAGCGATCGCTTGCCACTGCTCTGAGTCCAGATAGTGATGATATTTTTGCTTTAATTGTATCGCCAAAGGTTGGTATTTATGTTGATATAATCGAAGTTGAGTGTCGAGGGTTGTAGCGGCATAGATCTCAGTAGAAAGCGATCGCAAGCTCGATAAATCAGCCACCAAACCCAGATTGGGCAACGTTATCTCCGCAGAGGACTGCAATGCCACTAAGGCCATTTGCAAGTGTTGAATATCCGCAAATAACCCTTCTCCTTGGGGGAAGGGAAGCATTTGACGAGGATCTGCTGCACTCACAACCATGGTCTTAAACCGCCAACGACACTTTGTCTCTCTATCATATCTTCAGCAGTTGATCGGGTAGAGGTGAGGTAGAATTCAATCGTAATTTTCCACCCTACCGATTAACCTTGGGCGAAACGTTACTCTCACAACTCCCTGCACCGCCAGAAGGTTACACAGGCTGGCCCTGGACGATCGCCGCAGATGCCGCCATTGTTTTGTCGCGCTACCCGCGCTTGAGCATTGTCATTCCCAGCTACAATCAGGCGCAATTTCTCGAAGAAACGCTGCGATCAGTGCTCTTGCAGAATTACCCTAATCTCGAATGCTGGGTGATTGATGGCGGCAGCACAGACGGCAGCCTAGACATTCTCCAGCGGTACGACCCCTGGATCACCTGGCTCAGTGAACCGGATCAGGGGCAGTCGGATGCCGTGAATAAGGGTTTTCGCCGCGCTACGGGTGACTGGATCGGTTGGCAAAACTCCGATGATACCTACGAGCCCAATACCTTTTTTCAGGTGGCTCAGACGGTGCTAGCGCAGCCTGAAACTGATGTGGTCTATGGCAAGGTGCGCCATACTGATGCTCAGAGCCAATGGCTCAAGGATTATCCAGTGACGGAAGCAACGATCGCCAACATGATTCCCTATTCTGCCGTGACCAACCAGGCGGTGTTTTATGACGCCCGCATCTTTGCTGACGGCGAATTTTTAGATCTGAGTCGTCACCATTGCATGGATCAGGAATTCATTTTGCGTCTGTTGCGGCGGGGCTATCGCTTCACCTTTAACCCCGGTGTGGTGGGCAATTGGCGTCTGCACGACCAGAGCAAGTCCTCGGGGCAGATGCGCGTTTGGGCCAAGGAGGCCTTTGAACTCTGTCAGGAGGTTTATCGAGATACGACCCTTCCAACCACAGCGCGCCAAAAAGCCCGTAACTGTTTGTTGAGCCTGGCCCATGACGCCTTTAGCAAGGTGCGCTTGGACGTATTTCGCTGGCAAGTGGGGGAGCTGGTGCGAGAATTGGGGTGGCGATCGCCACCCTATTTTTTGGCAAATCTGCCGCCGTGGGGCCATCCATGACATTGCGATTCCAATTGTCTTGGCCCCATTGAGAAGTCGTCTCTTTGGAAACATCAAGTCTTCCAGCCCATTTCCTCTAAAACTCTGTCGCTTCACTGACGGG
>JBMYQW010000577.1:0-2474 GCA_049601735.1 Spirulinaceae cyanobacterium | reverse complement strand
ACTGGGTGTTACCTCTTCGTTGGCCATTGAGAATGCCATTCAAGAGGCCCTCGATAGCGATCGCCACGTCTTTATCGTCGGGGCGGGCGGCAAGATCAAGCGGCGGCTGCAAAAGCTGGGCATCTGGCAGGCGATCCCGCCCGAGCATTTGCTGATGGATCGGGAAGCGGCGCTCGCCAAAGCCTTGAACCTGTTGGATTTACCCACAGAGGACTTGGTGGCCTCTACCACCGATTCCGACTCCGATTCTGACCCCATTCAGCCCCTGGGGTCTCCCGCCTAAGATTGCTGGGGGGGGATGTTCAATTGGGATTGGCTTTCGCCACACCTGCTACAGACCTCCTCCCCCTCAAGCCAATTTTTTATTCTTTTACCCACCCTCACCAGATTAAACTCATGGATTTCCTCAACCCCAAATTCATCCTCACCATCGTTTTCTTCAGCATCTATGCGGTGTCGCTGCTGCGTCCGATCGCCCGCTTTGCCCTGGCCCAATCGCCGAGCGCACCGCCCACCACTAGCCAAGCCGAGATTGCCCCCCTGGCGCTGATGCGTTGGGTCGGGCTGCGATTGATTTTGGTTGTGCCGCTCGTGGGTCTCCAGTTGCTGTAAGGCATAGCCAATCGAGCAACTCAGGCTGATACCTTCACCTTTTTTCTACCTTCTAAACTGGCCCTCAGCCAGTTTTTTTACGTCTAGGACCGAAACGTAAACCCCAAGAATTGTCCTGGCGTAGGGGCTGGGCTTCCCTGCCCAGCGGGGTCTTTATTATTTTTGGTGCTGGGGGCGTGAGCTACATCACAGCATCAAGGATTGCGGACATTTACCCGAACCTTAAACCGTGTAGACTCCGGGGCCGTAACATCCACCTGATAGGTTCCGGAGCGTGGCACTGAGCCTTCCCACGTAACCACTGCACCATCTTCGATCATCGCGCCGCTGGGATCGCGTAATCTCAGACCGACTAACCCATTCAGCACATTGACCGTCAGAATCTGCCCTGCTTCTAGGTCAATGAGATACCGTTTGATCGCATCCGGGCTGGTGCGACCATTGAGATCCATCTGGGCTTCCTCCGAATCTGGCGTTACGGGCACGGGTTCTGGCTCAACCGTGGGTTCTGGCGGTGGGGATGTGGGGGAAGGACTAGGTGCGGGGCTGGGGGAGGGGCTCGGTTCTGGCGCGGGGGACGGGGTCTCGGTTGGTTCTGGGGATGGCGTTGCGGTGGGCGTCGGACTCGGTTCCACTTCAGCTGCCGTCAACTGGAGCTGGAGTTGATAGCGATATTGCTCATCGGTAAAGTTGTCCAGACGTTCCAGTTCAATCCTGTAGGTTCCATCCTCCGAGAGCTTGCCCTCCCAGCGCCGGGTGCGTCGACTGCGAAAGCCCACTGGACTCCCGTCGGGTTTGAAGATGCTCATGATCACCCCCTGGCTCTCAAGGAGCGCATCTAGGCGTTGGCCCTCTTGGGCGGTAAAGGTGTAGCGTACGAGTGCCTTGTCTTCGAGCGTGCCCTGTTGCGTGAGCGGTTGGCCCGGCGTTAAGGTCAACGCCGTCTCGCTGGCTTCGAGGGTGGGGGTGGGTGAGGCAGGGACATCAGGAGGAGCCGTTGTATCGTCAGGGGTCAGGGTGACTTCTGGTTCAGGCAGTTCAAACGCAGTCTGTTGACGACTGATAAAGGTGACGAGACCCCAAGCCCCTAAACCTGCGGCTAGGCTGACAAATAGCGCGAGGAAGGCCAAAACCAAAGGCGTGGGAACCGAGGAGTTTGGACGGGGCAGGGTCGGCTCAGAACTTGCCTCGGAGGCAAAAGTTGTAGTAGGACCCTGCGCTGGCGGTTGACCGCCGCCTACCACCATCGTGCTCATCTGGGAGAGGGGGGGATCGGGAGGGCTCTGGGGCGGGGGCGGTGGACTCGTTGGGCTGGCAGGTGGGTTAGACAGAGTGCTGGGCGGTGGTTTCGGGGGTTGGGTTGCGCCCGCATTGGCCATCTGGTAGGGGGCAGTCACTGAAGGTCCCCCGTTAAGGGCTTGCAATGCCGCTTGGGCTGAGGCAAACCGTTCTGGGGGCCGATCGCGCAGCATCTGATCGAGCACTTTGCCGAGGCGATTGTCCACCGTGACATACTGCCGCCAATGCCAGGTACAGTTCACCTGGTCAAAGAGGGTCGGGGGTTCGGCGTCGGTCAGCAACACAATCGCCGTCACTGCCAAACTGTAGAGGTCACTGCTAGGATAAGCCTGGCCGGTTTGCATCTGCTCTCGCGGCGCATAGCCTGCTTTGCCCACCGTCGTGGCATTGGCGGGCGCTTCAGGATATTGAATCCGGGTGGCCAGTTCTTTGACCACGCCGAAGTCGATCAGTACGGGCAGTTGATCGTGCGATCGCAAAATAATATTGCCCGGCGAGACATCCCGATGAATAATGCCTTGGGTATGGAGTGCCCCGAGCACAGGCAGCAGTTGCTCCAGCCA
>JBMYQW010000576.1:0-2475 GCA_049601735.1 Spirulinaceae cyanobacterium | reverse complement strand
GCAGCAAGACCTGGAGTTTTTGGGTGAGTAGGCGCGGCACACCATCCGCGTAGCCAATGCCGACTACGGCGAGTGTGACCGGGCGATCGCTCACAAATTTATGTCCGTAGCTCACCCCCGTACCGGGGGCAATTTGCTTGACTTGGGTGATGCGGGCGCGGACTTGCAAAATGGGCTCTAGGGGCAGGCGATCGCTCAACTGGGGCGCAGGACTCAGACCGTAGAGGGCCAAACCCACCCGCACTTGGTCATAATGCAGGGCGCGATCGCGCAGCGTGGCGGCCGAATTGGCAATATGCAAACAGGGGGGGCAGAGATTCGTGGCGCGGAGTTGGGTAATGACTTGCTCGAAGCGATCGTGCTGCACCGCCATAAAGCCTGGATCAGCTTCATCAGCGGTGGCAAAGTGGGAATAGACCCCCGCAATTTGCAGATGGGGCAGTTGGGCCACAAATTGCACAAATTCGAGCGCCGAGCGCCAATCAGTTCCCAGGCGCGACATTCCGGTATCGATATTGAGCTGGACATTCAGGGTTTGCTGACGCTGGCCCAGGGTTTCGGCAAAGATCAGGGCTTGCTGGGCGGTGCAGATCGTGGGCTGGAGATCGTGGGCGGCAATTTGCTGAATCTCGTCTGGCTGATTCACCGCACCCAAGACCAAAATCGGGGCGCTGATCCCCAACTGCCGGAGTTCGATCCCCTCCTGAGTGGTGGCCACCGCCAGGCGATCGGCCCCGGCGGCTAAAGCGACGGGCGCGATCGCCGCCACGCCATGACCGTAGGCGTCAGCCTTGACTACCGCCATCAGCTTGGTCTGGGGCGCGAGCCAGCCCTTGAGCTGGGTCACATTCTGCCGCAAGGCCGCGAGATTAATTTCCACCCAAGCGCGTTGATCGGGCAATGGGGGTGAGACGGTCAGCGGCAACGGTGAATGGGGGAGAACCATGGGTGATGTGGGCAACAGCGAAAAATTTATCGGTAGTCTAGCGACTCCGACCCCAGTTTTCCAACCCTTCAGCTCGAAAACACCGCCCAAGTAAGCCCTGAACAAGGTTTCATGGGGCATTTGGGTAAAGGTTTGCTATTGTGGTGAAATCATGATGTTTACGTTTTCTTTATTCTCCTGCCCTGCCAGTGCATATTCTCATTCTTGAAGGGAATCAAAACCTACGATCGCTGCTCGGCTGGCATCTTCAACAGATGGGCTACCACATTCAGCAGGCGGCGACGCTACAGCAGGCTTGGAATCATTTGTTGCGGGGTCAACCCAACCTGGTGATCATGGACCCTGACCTCAAAGATGGCAATGGCTTGGAACTCTGCCAATGGCTCTATCACCAACGGCAATCGCTCATTTTGGTCATCTCTGCCAAAGACACCACTCAAGATATTGTTAATACGCTCCACCTCGGTGCCGATGACTACCTGCGTAAACCCTTTGGGATGCAAGAATTTTTGGCTCGTGCTGAGGCGCTGCTGCGACGTTGCCGTTCTAGCACCATTCCTCTCTCACTGCAATATGGAATGCTGACGATCGATCTGGTGCAGCGTCGGGTGAACTACGAGGGTCGTTACATTGACCTCACGCCCCAGGAGTTCAGCCTGCTCTACGTGCTGGTACAGTCCGAGGGCTCACCCCTGAGCCGCACAGAGTTACTACATCGCGCTTGGCCGGATGCGATCGACAATCCCCGCACGATTGACACCCATGTCCTCTCGCTGCGCAAAAAACTGGCCCCCGATCGCGAGCAACCCAGCCTGATCCAAACGGTGCGCAATGTGGGCTATCGGTTCAACCTGGAGATTCTCAATCAGGAACCCACTGATCCGTCTCACGCCGTAGCGCCTGAGCAGATCGCGCCCGTTTCTTAGGGGCCTGAGACGCTCACGCTCTACCTCTAAGCACCTCGGCTGTGCTACGATAATTCTTCGCAAGGACGCATAGCTCAGTTGGTTAGAGTACCACGTTGACATCGTGGGGGTCACTGGTTCGAACCCAGTTGCGTCCATCGCCGCTTCACAAGGACAGCCCCTAGGGTGTGCCATCCTTATGGGGATTGCCCCTGGCACTGCGCAGAGCGCAATCGAGCGCCCGACCCAAACAAGCAGGGAAAGGGGCTGTACGCTAGACATAGCAATGGTTTCAAGTCCAAATAATGACAGCCCCTAGACAGAGCATTAGCCCTCCGACTCCTCGTGGGTTGCCTCCCGCTCTGTTCGCACCCATTGGGCCTCTGGCTTCCGCAGAAACTTGAAGTAGAGCGGAATTTTCCAGAGGATGTAGAGCGGAATGCTCAAGAGCGTTTGCAAGGGTAAGTCTTCGCGGCCAAACTTGAGCCAAGCCCCGAGGATGCTGGTAAGCAAGAAGAAGCCTGCGATCGCCATCCCCACCAGCGGCCAAAGGTAGACCCAACCCAACACCGTCACGGCTACCGTCAGCGCCGTTAACCCCACCCAGAGCACCACCAGGAGCGA
>JBMYQW010000575.1:0-2496 GCA_049601735.1 Spirulinaceae cyanobacterium | reverse complement strand
TTTTCTGGACAATTCTCATTTTCCTCTGCCTAAAGTGACAAAAGAGGGATATAGCGGTTTTCATAATCATGAGGTACGTCAATCCCCCTCAATCTCTCTTGGAAAGGGGGAAGCTTGGTTCTCATATTTTTGCCAAAGACTATAGAGGGATATCTGGACAGAAAAAAACACGAGCTGAGAACGAGTTGGCACACTCCGATTCGACGATTACCTTTGGCAGTGCGCTTGAGCACAATCCCAGTCTGACCGAATCATTTTCTTAAGTTCCAGAACACCCACTACGAACCGCCATTACACTACTCTGTACCATCGATCCCAAGGCGTCCATCCCGCCCGTGAATCTTGCCACCGTGAACCTTACCGCCGTGAACGTCACGTGAAAGTCAAAGATCTGCTGCGCCGCTATCAGCTTAAAACGCGTCAGTCCCTCAACCAGCGCCTGAAACGCCTCGGGCTGACCCTGCCGAAAAATGACCATGGTCATCGCTTTGCGACACCTGAGCAGATCGCACAACTCGATGATCTGCACAATTGGCTGGCCCAAGGGGGCTCCTTGCAAAGCTATTTGCCGCCGCCTGACCCATTGCCGATCGTGGCTGCGGATGAGGACGAAGGCAGGTTAACGACGATTGATACGGCAGCGATCGCCGCCCTCGACAATCCAGAACTAGAGGCGACGGATCTAGAGGCAACCGAGCTGGAAACCACGGACTTAGACGCAACCGACCTAAACGCTCAAGATCTCGACCCTAGCAATGCCACTAACACCGAACAGGCGATCGTACCCTTGCTGACGCGCCTCTTGCAGACTATCCAGCGGCCCATCCCCACTCCGCCTCCCAACCGTCCGCCCCTCTACGTTTGGGAGCAGCTTGAGCAGGCTTGTGAAAAGGGGTGGCTCCTGACCAGTTCCCAGGTGAAAGACCTCACGGGCATCCATCCCAATGGCGATGTGTGCGAATACGGGGCGTTCAGCTTCCAGCGCCACGGCAAGATCGGCCGCGAAGCGGGTTGGGAGGTTTGGAAGAATGGCTATTAGAATGCAACAGATTGTTCCGACCTTTCCGCCCAACGTGAACGGTTTGGCCGACAGTGCCGTTTTGATCGCCCGAACCCTGGCGCAGCAGTTTGAAATTCAAACCCGCTTTATTGTCGGAGACCCCCGCTGGGTGGGGCCGCGGGAACATCTGGGGTTTCCGGTGACTAAGGTGCGATCGCGCTCGCCTCAAACGCTCCAATCGCTCCTCCAGAATGTACCCACCGTGCTGCATTACGAGGGCTACGGCTACGCCCAGCGGGGCTATCCCCGGTGGCTCAAAAGTGGTTTGAATCAATGGCAAGGGCAATCGCCTCAACCCCCATTGCTGACCCTTTTCCATGAAGTCTACCCCTACCATGCCAAGCCGCCCTGGACGAGTTCCTTTTGGCTCGCCCCATTGCAGCGGCGATTGGTGGGTCAGCTCATCCGGCTCAGTCGCGCCATCATCACGAGCAAAGAAAGCTATGCTGCGCTCTTGGCGGAGATTGAGCCCACGGCGGCCGAGAAAACCATTGCGATGCCGATTATCTCCACGATCGGTGAGCCGGAAACCCCGCCGCCGCCCTTGCGGGAGCGCCCCCGCCGCCTGATCGTGTTTGGTCACCCCAATAGTCGCCGCTTGGTCTACGGGCGCGATCGCGCCCTACTCTTGCAAGCCTGCCAAGAACTGGGCATTGTCGCGATTGATGATGTGGGTGTCTCGGCAGAGATGCCTGAACTGGCGCAGCAGCTTGCCATATCCGTGAAAGAGCATGGCGTGATCTCGGCGGCGGCGGTACGGCAGTTAATGACCCAGGCGATCGCAGGTTTTACCAGCTTTATCCCGCCGGACTATCTCGCCAAGTCTTCGGTCTATGCGGCCTTCTGTGCCTATGGTCTCATCCCGATCATGGGACAGGGGGCAACGCAGATGATGGATGGGCTGGAAGCCCACAGCCATTATTGGGTGGTGAATCCGGAGACCTCATTAAATCTGCTGGTGGGCAGTCAAATCGCCCAGAATGCCACCCATTGGTATCGTCAGCATGACCTGCAAACCTATACGCAAGCCCTCCTGAGCGCGTTGATTGGCTGATGGAACACGACGCCCGACAGCCCGCCGCTGACCCCCAATGGCAGGCTCAGAATCTGAGTTATTTAATGCAGGCGATCGCCGTCGTTCGCGCGATCCTCAACGTCGCAGCAGCAGAGGCTGAGAACGCACCTGCTCCGGATATCCCTGCACTCCATCAATCCTTGGCGGCGATCGCCACATCTATGCCCACGCCGCCGAGTCTGGATCAGGTCTGTTATCACTTTGACCTGACCTGGTTTGAGCGAATGATTTTGCTCTGCTGTGTAGGTCAAGCCATTGATCCCCAGTTTCCGGGGCTCTTAGCCAAGGCCCAGGGGATAACGGAAGGGCGCTACCCCACCTTCCAACTGGCATTGCAATGCTTCGAGAACCCCCATTGGAA
>JBMYQW010000574.1:0-2524 GCA_049601735.1 Spirulinaceae cyanobacterium | reverse complement strand
TCAACCGCCGCGCCCGGTATTGATAGATCGTCGCCAACATCACCCCCTGGTTTTGTGGTGCCTGGTTCGGCTGGATTGGGTAGGCATTCGCCGTGATCGTGCCGTAGCGCAACAGCTCAATGAGGGCTCGCAGGGGCTGCTCCGTCGCGCTGCCATGGGCCGCCAACCGCTGCTCCACCGTCCAAAAATGCTGCGCCGTCTCCATAATGCCCCGCAGAGCCGAGAGGTCAGCATAGGAAATTTGGCTCCCCTGCCAGAGGAAGGTTTTAATGGCGCGATCGAGCACCACGGGCGGCGACCAGCCGGAGGTGTGGCATTGCTGCCGCGTCTGTTCGACCCAGTCGCAGATGCTCTTGTATTGCTCCACCACCGGATGACTGAGGCGATCCCAGCGGCTGTACGTGGTGGCGGCACGGAGTTGGGGCGCTTCGGGGTGGGCATAGTAGCAATGCTCCGCCAGCAGCCCCGCCCGCACCGGGTCGATTGCCCCCGATTGACCCTGCACCTCCGGCAACGCCAAGACCGAAGCGCGGGGCAAGCCCTGACTCAGCACCATCAGCATCTCCGCCACCTGCTCCCGGTTGAGCAAATCGCCCAACCCGTTGTAGATAAAGGGCAACAGCGTCAACAGCGATCGCACCAACGGCGATGTATTGAGTGGATTCTGCTCATTGAGGGGCGTTACGGGAATGCCGCGATCGCTCAAGATCTGCATCAGGCTATAGCGGGCGATCGCATCCAAACCGGGGGCAATGACCGCGATCTCGTGGGGCGCGACTTGCTTGTCTTTAACCGCTTTGACAATCTGGTTTGCTGTCTGGCGCAGGAGTTGCGATCGCGTCACCGTTTCGAGGCATTGCACCTGGGCAGGCAACCGCTCTAAGGCCAGGGGATCAAGCACCATGGGCACACAGATCTCTGCTAGCTCGGTGGCTAACCCCCGTTGTTCTACCAAGGACTCTTGGACTTCGCAATCGTCTTTTAACCGCAGCAACGCTGCCGGGTCAGCATTCAAACCCAGGCGTACCGAGCTCTCGGGGTTATACGTCAGCGTCCCGCCGCGATCGTGACTCAGCAGGATTTCCAGGAGTTGGGCGGCGATCGCCGGATAGTCCTGCACATCATCGGCATACACCCGCTGATAGCGCCGCAAGAGTTGGTTGCGGTAGGTGCGATCGTCTAGCAGATGCTGCCCGTAGAGCCCAGAAATCAAGCCATAACTCAAGAGCCCCCGCGTCAAACACCAGTCCTGCCAAGTCAGCAACAGTTCCTGCCGCCAGCGGTGAATCTCTGGTTGGTGTTCCCAGCGGTCTTCCGTGAAGCCCATAGCGAGGGTGCGGTCAATGTCCGTCAGTGGTATCCTCGCCGCCCCTGCTAGCTGCATCAAGTCCAGCGTGTCGCGGATAAAACGATATTCCACAACGCCCGCCTGATCGAGATCCTGCGCCTCAATTTGCTCCTGCCAGAGCTGGGTCGCCAGCACCTGCTCCGTTTCCGGGCGCAGCCGAATCGGAAAGGGCACCTGAATTTGTAGCTTTTGGGCCAGGAGCGGCCAAAAGAGCATCACCTCATCGGCAATGAAGCCAAAGGGCGTTTTAAATGTGACCGGGGCTTTCTCCAGGCAAGGCAGGGGTAGGCGCTCAACCAGATCCCGGCGATTGTCATCATTGGCCACCAGCGCCAGAACTGCGGGTTGGATCAGGGTCGCGTTCGTCGGGGTCGGTCGATCGCCCAACCAGGTTTGCAGGTGCTCAATCAGTTGTGTAGTTTTGCCACTGCGCGTGCCCCCTGTGATCCAGACCGTCATAAGATAACTTCGAACTGCCAATTGTTAACGACCAACTGCGACCTGCAAAACAAACCTTGTCTAAGGTGAAATCTGGAGTTTTGGCGTAGATTGTTTTAAGGCACAAAACCCAGTAATCCAGAGGGTTGTGTTGGGTTACGCTGTCGCCAACCCAACCTACAGTTTCAAGTTCGTCTGGGTTTAATCCCGTATTGCAGACCGCTATTCTGTAGAGTAAGTTTGAGCCTTATTATCCCTGATCTTGGCTGCTGCTTATGTCTGACTCCTCCACCCTCGACTCGATTATTAAAAGTCCCATCCGGGTCGTCCAAACCCCAACCGCGCCCGTGGTTGTCGTGGGTCTGCCGCGCAGTGGTTCCTCCTACATGACCCATGTGCTCTCCTGTCTAGAGGGTTGGTTTGTCTTTGATGATCTTTATCCGTATCAGAAGTCGAAGGAATTCGGGATCTCGTCCACGACGGATGTAACCCAACAGCCAGAAACGCTCAAGGCCTTTATCCATTCCCTGACCTGGCAATTGCGCGCCAAGATCAAATTTGAAGAAAATTTCCAAGTCCCCGATCTCACCTGGAACGATACGTTTGAGATGGAGGACTGTTTGCTCAAGACCTTTGCCCAAGGCCCCGTGACTTGGATGACCGTCCTCGAAGAATGGCTGATGCGCCTCGCCCTTCATGCGGGCCAAAGTCGCTGGGGCTATAAAACCCCCCAGGACT
>JBMYQW010000573.1:0-2545 GCA_049601735.1 Spirulinaceae cyanobacterium | reverse complement strand
CACCAACTTCTTCAGCGTGGCCGACTGACGACGGTTGTTATGCTTCTGAATCGCCAGTTCAAACTGTTTGCGAAACTGAGCCTGCGTACCCAGGTAGCCCGGATTAAGAAAGTTGAAAATTGACCAGAGATCCATCAAGCGATTCTCGATGGGCGTCCCCGTCAGCGCCAGACGGTGCGCGGCGGGGAGTTTAAAAATGGCCTTGGTCAGGGCCGCTTTGGGGTTTTTAATATTCTGGGCTTCATCGAGCACGATCCGATGCCATTGAATCCCCTGGAAGAGTTTGGCATCCTGCCGTGCCAGCCCAAAGGAGGAGATGACCACATCCTGCTCCCGACAGAGGGCTTTGAAGGCTTTGGTGTCTTTAATGCGCGTGCCGCCATGATGCACCGTGGCTTGAATTTGGGGCGCAAACTTAGCGATCTCCCGCAGCCAGTTGCCCAGGACGGAGGTGGGGGCGATCAGCAGCGTCGGCGGCAGCTTCGCCCCCTGCTCTTCGGCCCATTCCTGTTCTTGCACCAAACGGGCGATCACCTGCACGGTTTTACCCAGACCCATGTCATCGGCGAGGCAACCATTGAGCCCGGTTTGTTCGAGATATTGCAACCAGGCCACGCCCCGTTTTTGGTAGGCCCGCAGTTGCCCTGCAAAGCCCTCGGGGTCGTCCACGGGCTGGAGCTGGTTTTTGTCGCCCAGCTTCGCCAGCATTTGCCCCAGAGCATCGCGGCGATCGCATTCCACCTCCAGTTCTTCCTCATCACTCTGGGCCGTGAGCTTCATAAAGTCCAGCAGACTCAACTCCGGATTCTCCTGCTGCTGTTGCTGCCAAAAACTCAGCATCTGCTGCATCTTGTCCTGGTCTAGCTCGATCCATTGGCCGCGAAACTGTACCAGGGGCACTTTCGCTTCAACGAGCTGGTTCCATTCTCCTGCGGTAACGGGTTGATAACCGATCGCCAGTTCGTAGCGATATTGCACCAGGCGATCGGCAGAAAAGTAGCTCTTGCCCGCATCACTGCCGCCGATCGACTTGCCCTGGGCCTTGAGCTTGACCTTGGCCCGCTGGCGGCCTTGGGGCGTCCACCAGGCGGGGACGACCACCTTGTAGCCCGCATTTTCTAAGATCCAGGCCGATTCCTTCAGAAAGGTCAACGCCGCTTCAAGATCCAGCGTGATTCCTGCTGGCTGGTCGGTCTCCAGTCCCCGCCAGAGGTCAGGATAGATGCGAGCGGCATAGCCCAGGTTCATCAGCAGATGCTGCTCAAAGGCATCGCCCAACTCCGCTTTGATCGGTGCTTGCTGCTCTGGGCGCAGCCGCCAAAAGTCCGCGAGTGGTAGGCGCAGGGAGGGGTCCTGTTTGGGTGCAACCTGGAACTGGAGTTGCCAGGGGTCTTCGGGCTTGGGCGGGTCTTGCAAATGAAAATACAGGTAAAAGGGCTGCTGGGTCTGGGTGCGGACGATGCGATCGCGCCATTGTTGCCATTGCTGGTATTGCTCCAGGTGCGTGCCCGCCAGCCAGGGTAGCAAGTCGGGATCAACGCAGCGCCCGAGCAAAGAGTTTTCCAGTTGCTTGGTGACGGCCTGGGTGAGATAGGTCTGGGTGAGCAGATCCCGCAGCAGACAGTCGGCGAAATGCGCTAGCAAGGTGGCGCGATCGTAGAGTTCCGGCTGCTCTGACGGCTCGGCAAAGCCTGCACCACAGCTTGGCAGCATGGCGTCGAGATAGTCTGCCAAGGCCGCTTCATAATCAGCACCGATCCATTGCCAACCGGGATAAATCTCAAATTTCGGGGGGGATTTTTTGGCGGATTTCTGACTGGATTTCTTGCCAGATTTTTGGCTGGTTTTCCGTCGCGTTTTGGTTTTAGGCGTGTCTAAGGCTCGATATTTGAGCGCCGGGATATATTGATCTTTAAAAATTTCCCGTTTCAGGGCTTGGCTGAACTGGAACCAAAACAAGAGGTCTTCGCCAATCTGCACCTCGGTGAGGTTGTGCAGTGCCAGAAAATGGAGGTCGTTGAGCAGGGGAATCACACAATTGACCCAATCGCTGCGATCGCTGCGGATTTTACTCAGCGTCTGGGCGGGGTAGCAGTCCACCTGCCAATAGCGCCAGGCTAAGGTTTCATCTGGCCCAGTTTCGGGTAACTCAGTTTCGAGGTAACGGGCCAGTTCCAGGGAGGGCAGGGGCTGGTCGTTGACGGTGGGCAGGAGCCAATAGCGGGGGGTGATGCGATCGCGCAGGGCATAGTCTGAGCTACCGCAACGAATCTTGATGCCCAGTTCTTGGGTGAGCAGATCGGCGAGATCGTCACCCGCCAGGTGATGGGGATGGCGGTTTTGGGTTAGGTCGTTCTGGGGCGATCGCTTTTTCTTCCTTCCCGAAGACTTCTGCGGCGGCGTTTCCACCCACAAACAAAAGTCGCCAGCTTGTAAAAATCCGGTGGAAGCGTGGGGAATCCAAGTGCCGTGGAGTATCTGCATAGGGGACAGAACGCAACAACTGAAGATCTTTTAAGACTAGCAAAAGGGGGGACTCGGGAGC
>JBMYQW010000572.1:0-2555 GCA_049601735.1 Spirulinaceae cyanobacterium | reverse complement strand
GGCGATCGCCATACTCACTGCCGTCACCTGCTCTGGAGGGCAGACCTTCGACCAGAGTTGACCCTTTTCATTGCGCCCGCAGAGGCGATAGGCAGCCCGAGGACGCTCGTAGCTAACTCGACCTTGATAGGTGGCATAGGCCCTGGCGGTTTGGGCATAAGCTGGCGAGGGTGAACCTCCCGATGGCTCCGTCTCGGTCGATTCCAGCCAGCCGTTGATCATCGGGCCTTCGAGATAGAGGTTTTGCAGTTGCACCAAGATTTGCTTGAGTTCCCGCTGCCAGCCCACGACCACCTCTTCAATTTCGCGCAGCAAGTGAATTGCCAAAGCTGGGTTGGTATCTTGCCGTTGGGAGACCAGTTGCCCGCCCCGCTGGGCCTGACTGGGCAACGGTGCGAGGCGATTAGGGGCCGGTCGGGGATAGGGATGGGAGAGCTTAACCGCCGGATTGGGGCCGGTTGGGGTGGAGCGCGATCGCGCTGTCCGATTGCTCACGGTTCCAGCAGGGGCTGCGCCCGCGCGACGTCCGGGCGCATAGCGATAGGGCGCTGGCCGACGACTCCGGCGCTGGGAGGGGGGATCTTGAGGGCGGGGCAGCTTGAGGACCATGGTAGAAGTCGAGAGACGACCAGTCGTAGGGTCGAACTAGGGGCCGTCATCATTTGGGCTTCAAACTGTTACTGGGAATGGCTTGCAGCCCCTTTTCCTGTTTTTGGGATCGGGCGTGACCTCCCTTGTCCCATCAGGCGTCTGAGTTTAATTGATGATAGGCCCTGGATTCATTATAGGGACGATCGCTAAACTTCCCCGTTTGCACGTCTTCTCAAGCTCCCAACGGGAAGATCCCCCCAGCAAGCCGCGCTTGTTCTGGGCCTTTTTTAAAACAAATGCAACAATCTATGCCACCTCTGCGGTTAGCGCGTAAGATGTTGCCTTGGGTTCTCGCGACGATGGTCTTACCGACGAGACACCCTTGGTTAAAGATTTAGACTAATTTTGCCTGTAACCGCACAGGACTGAAACTAAGCAGAGAGGCATACAAGTGAACCTGGGACTGAATCTGATTTCGCTGCTGGGCATCGGTGGGCTCTGTATCGTGGCCTGGTTGGGCTCGGAAAACCGCCGCGTGATTCCCTGGAATGTCATTGTCTTTGGCATTAGTTTGCAACTATTGGTGGGTCTGGTCATTTTCGGGTTGGGCAGTGGTGTCGTCGATGGTCTTAATGACATCATCAACCCGGTACTCGATGCCTCTGAAGAAGGGGCGCGGTTCCTGTTTGGTGGTAACAACTCTTTGCTAGCGAACAATTGGCCGATTAATCCGGGGCCAGGCGCAGCGGGGCGTTGGCTCGTGCGCACCGTGGGCTCGGGCTATGTGGAAGTGCCGGGCGATCGCATCGGCCCCACCAGCATCGATCCAGGCTTCTCCTATGTCCTCGCCTTTCGCGCCCTACCCCAAATCATCTTCTTTGCGGCGCTAGTGAGCTTGCTCTACCGCATTGAAATTGGGGGCTTCTCGATATTTGGCCTTGATATCCCCAAGTTCAATCCGATGAATGCGATTGTGCGGGTCTTCGCCTGGATTTTCCAGCGCACGATGAAGATCAGCGGTGCGGAGTCCCTCTCAGGAGCCGCGAATATTTTTGTGGGCATTGAGTCGGCGATCGCTATCAAACCCTTTTTGCCCAAGATGACGCGCAGCGAACTCTGTGCCATCCTCACCAGTTGTTTCGGTTCGATCGCTTCTTCGGTGTTGGGACTCTACGCCGGTTTCCTCCGTCCCAGTTTTCCGAGCATTGCCGGGCACCTCGTTTCTGCTTCGATTCTAACCATCCCCGCCTGCTTCGTTATCTCCAAAATTCTGGTTCCAGAAGTCAACGAGCCCGAGACGATGGGCAAGCTTCCAGAAGATGTGGAAGAAGACGACGATAAGCCCAAACCCAGTTATATGGATAGCCTGATCGTCGGCGCTCTAGATGGCGTCAAGATGGCGGTGGGGATTGCGGCGGTGTTGATTGCCATTTTGGGCGTGATTGCTCTAGTTGAAGCCCCTTTCAATGCCTTAGCACTTAAATTTGGTCAGGGCGAGGGCCTACTGGTCGAGTTTTTGCAAAACCCCCTGCGTAACATCATGGGGATGCTCTTCTTGCCCTTGACAGCCCTTACAGGAGTATCTACCGATTGGCAAATCCTTTGGGAGTCCTCACGGCTGATCGGTCAACGCCTGTTCGAAACTAGTATTCCACCGTACCTAGCGTTGAACGATCTAGCGAGTTCAGGCGAACTCAACCCTCGGGCGCTCTTGATTGTCAGCTATGTGCTCTGTGGCTTTGCCCACCTAGCCTCCTACGGCATCTTCGTTGGCGGTGTCGCTTCCCTCGTACCGGAGCGCCGGGGCGAGATTTCGGCGCTGGGCTTTAAGTCGCTCTGGGCAGCGACCCTGGCCACTCTGATGACAGGCTGTGTAGCGGGTCTGTTCTACGGGCTACTCGGCGATCCGACCACGGTGATTGGCAGCTAATTTGACCAACGTGCCGCGGGGCCTTGCCTACGGC
>JBMYQW010000571.1:0-2557 GCA_049601735.1 Spirulinaceae cyanobacterium | reverse complement strand
TAAACAGCCTAGGCAATGCCCACCCTACATAAGGCGTAGATTGACAAGAACAAAACACCTACACCACGGGCTGGACATCCTGCACCGTGTCTAGGGCAGCTTTAATCCGCTCATTGCGGATCTCGCCCCCATGGGTCACGCAGGTGGCCGCGATGATGTCATCCTCAAAGTCGAGGTTGAGGTTGCCCTCTTCATTGAGGAGGTACTGCACCAGGGTGGTGATGTTTTTGCCGTAGAGCTGGCTGGCATGAACGGGCATTGTTGCAGGCAGATTATTCGGGCCAATCACCGTCACGCCTTGATGCACAATATCTTTGCCGCCTTGGGTCACTTGGCAGTTCCCGCCCTGACTGGCGGCCAGATCCACAATCACCGAGCCAGGTTGCATCCCTTCGACCATCTCCTGGGTCACGAGCAGCGGTGCTTTTTTACCCGGAACTTGAGCCGTGGTGATCACCACATCGGAGGCCGCAACGCGCTGGACCATCACTTCCTGGGTCTTTTTCTTTGCGGCTTCGGAAACCTCTTTGGCATAGCCGCCCTCAGCGACCGTATCCTCTTCGAGCTGGACTTCCACAAACTTCGCGCCCAAGCTCTGGACTTCTTCTTTCACGGCGGGGCGAATATCGAAGGCTTCCACCACTGCACCGAGGCGACGAGCGGTGGCGATCGCTTGCAAACCCGCGACCCCTGCTCCCATGACAAAGACTTTGGCTGGACGGATGGTGCCGGCGGCAGTGGTCAACATCGGGAAGAATTTGGGCAGGGCTGCAGCGGCCATTAGCACCGCTTTGTAGCCCGCGATGCCCGCCTGGGAAGAGAGGACATCCATGCTCTGGGCGCGGCTGGTGCGGGGAATCATTTCCATGGCAAAGGCCGTAATATTGCGAGCGGCCAGCCATTGAATGCCTTCGGGTTGGCCCAGCGGATTCAGGAGGCTAATCAGGGCGACGCCATCCCGTAGCAGACCCACTTCTTCGAGGGTCGGCGGCGCAATCTTGAGCAGCAGGTCGGCAATACTCCAGAGTTCAGGTTTGTTGGCAATCACCGTGACGCCTGCGGCGCGGTAGTCCGCATCGCTGAAAAACGCGCCCTCACCGGCCCCCGCTTCAAGGGAAATATCCCAGCCTTTCTTGACCAACCGAGCGGCCACATCGGGGGGCATAGCCACCCGGCGTTCGCCCATCTCGATGGCTTCTCGTGCGATCGCAATTTTCATACTCTATCTCCCATATATCAGTTTCAAGTTTCAGACCATTTGCCTGAGTCGCTCATCTTACCTAAGTCACTCACCAGTGGTCCTGGCCGCCCAAGGCAGCACAGGGTTGAGTTCGGACATCTGGGCAAGGTACGGCTTACCCGCGAGGGGGACATAACGGACGAGACAGTGCTGCAAACAGACATTGTTGCGAACACCATGGCTTAATTGCCCATCCTAGGGGGATGTTGCCGGGAGCGCAGGAATTTTCCGTTTGTCTTTAGCTCACCGCTGGTCTTGGGCGGAGCGCCTGGCAAGTCTAGCCGAGTAACGACGGAGTGGCGGCAAATCGTGCAAGGTGGTGATGCGGATTCAGCATCAAGCGGTTCGATGGGGTGGCAGCTTAGGGAACTCAACGGGCATCACAGACTTCTGATATAGTCAAGAAACGTTACCGAATGTAAGATTACTCTCTCAATCCACGCCAATATCGTTCAAGCGCATAAGTACACAACCTAAAAAATTTATGTTTTTGCTCAACACACTCAAAAAACATTTTCCTAAAGTCTTAGGGGTCGCTGGTTGCCTTTTAGCCGCCTCCCCGTTTCTGGCTTACGCCGATGGTTTGACCATCTTCAGTGGCGTCAACAGTGAACTCAACGTTGAATATGATTTCAATAACCGCAACTCCCGCAACGCCCGCTATCGGCTCCAGATTCCCTCGAAGCGGGTCGAAAATGCGGTCTCACAGATTTCGATTTACATCCCCGACTATTACGGCGAGATGGACGATCGCCTCCGGGATCTCGAATGCGTTGAGAACTGTGAATATATTGAAGGCGAACGCAATAATCGCATCCTCCAGTTTGAAGATGCCGATGACCGCGACGACGTGATTGAAGTGGGCTACGGCCGCAAGTATCGCACCGATGCCGAACTCGGCAATGTCACGATCGAAGAGAACTGCTTTGAAAATTGGGACGGCGATGATTTAACCAGCTTCCACTGCATGCGGATTCCGCTGCAAGAGGCGATCGCCCCCCGTACCCCCATTCAGGTCAAGCTCTCCCACATTCGCAACCCGGACTTTGAGGGCACGTTTTACTTCCATGCGCTGCTGGTGACCTGTCTGGATGAGGAGGGCTGCTTCGGCAATCCAGAGCACCGGCCGATTAACGATTCGCCCAACTTTGAGGAGTTCCGCCGGGGTAGCCTGGATTTTATCGGCACCTGGATTGTGACCGTGGGTCTTTAATGCGTCATTCTGTAGGGGTGGGGTGTAAGCCATTCGTGTGAACTTAAGCATGAAACCCTTTATTCACAAGGCTTCTGGGGCGGCTCACACCCGACCCACCCCGG
>JBMYQW010000570.1:0-2558 GCA_049601735.1 Spirulinaceae cyanobacterium | reverse complement strand
CCCCCCCATCTGGAAGCTCCCCCCCGGAATCGCCGTCATCTCCAGCGTCACGCCATTGCCTAAATCTTCACTGTAATACTCAGCTAACCCCTGATTCCGCTCAATAATCCTGCCCTTGGTGCCAAACAGTTTCCATTCTGAGTCTAACCTCACATATTCGTAGCGATAGGTCAGTACAGACTTCGACTGCGGTTTTGGGGTTGTGGGTATTGTTGGCGGTGGGGTTGGCACTTCTGGAGTTGGTGGAGGTGCTTCTACAGGTTTATTCTCGGGTGGTTCTGGATATGGGGGTGGTGGATCTGTTCGAACCTCTTCATCCCCCTCACTCGCAAACTGCAACGCATAAGCCACAAACCGCGCTGCATTCTCAGCCGCAAGCTGCTGACGAACCGCTTTATTTTCGGCTTTATTTCCATCTGCCCAGTCACAGATCGCCTTCACCAAAATCCAGTCCACCTTGTTGTCATGGCAAGCCAGATACAAGCCCTTGCCTTCCATTTCCCCACCAATCGCTTCCACTTCCAGGTTCAAGAGCTGATCACGAAAATCGATATTGTCCACTAGCTTTTCGCCTGTGAGAATCACGCCAAACCGACGCGCAGGTGGGTTTTCCCACACAAGCGATGGATCATAATCCAGCATCAGATCTGCCCCTTTAAACAGACTCATTAACTGGGGTGATGCCCGCGGCTTATCGTCCCGCAGAATAATCTGCTGCTGCTCCGCTGCCATGCCAACCCGCTGCAACTCATAGGGGCGCAACTGCTGTGAGATCAGCACATCGCCAATCTTCTGCTTTTGCTCACTGATGCCAAAGGCAATTCCCACCATAATGACCGCTTCTGGCGAGAAAGCGGCGATCGCCTTACTCACGGCTTGAGTTGACCCGCCCAAGGTCCCAGAGCCCATCTCCGATTGAATGAGGACGACTCTCTTTTTATGGATATGTCCCAGCTCGAAATAGCCCTGACCGCCCTTGAATCGGAGCTTGGTCTCTTGGCCGGTAATCGATTGAAAGACCTGAATGACCGCACTGCTCTCAACTCTAGTTGCAGTCACAATCACAATGCAGGAATCAGGCGTTGCGCGTCCGGTCATACCGACCCCTCCCGGCGCAGTAAAGGTCTAGCAGCAGACATGGAATAGAGCGAAAATTACATTCCAACCAGTATACTTGCCATTCTGTGCTTTGAAATCGGTTGTCCGGGAGGGTTCCAAACCCTCCCCTACAGTAATTGTGTAGCCCACCACAAGCCAGTTTTGGCGTACGATTCACAACTTCAACTCATGCCATCTTGGGCGACGAAGGTGCGATCGCGCGGCAAGGGTGCAACCGCCTCCGTGAGTGTAAACTCCCCCGCCTCAATCCATTGTTTGAGCGTTTCCGCCACCAACTCCGCCCGATGAAAACTAGCGAGGGGCGCAGTGCGAACCGTCTGCCCCTCAATCTGAATCTGGCCCTGCTTGAGTTGCGCATAGGTGACACGCCCAAACGTGGGGCGAATCCGGCGGGGGATGGAAAAATCAATCACGGGCGCAACAATCTCTGCATCACTCACCGCACAGCGAGCCACCACCTGCTCATTGAGCACTGGCAGCGGAATGCCGACGCCCAGCATGATCGACGGGCCGTACTGCTTGAAATAACAACCCCGCACCCAGTCCGGGCTCATCTGCTTGGCATCTCCCGTCACGGCGATCGTCGCCGCCGGGCCGATCGGCGTACGATTTTCTAAGCGGCGCTGCAACGGAAAATGCTGTGTGCCCTCGCCCGTGATATAACCAATGCCCCCACCGAGGAAGATCTTTGTGCCAATGCCCACGAGATCAAGATCCGGGTCATTGAGCAGCGGTGAGAGTGCGCCCGGATTGGCATAGACCGCATTGCCCAGGTGGGGATGAAGCGGCCCCAGGTAGGTGTGGAGGAGGCGATCGCCCCCATTGACGCCCACGACAAAGTTCTGGTACAGATTGCGCGGGTTAAACAGATAAAACTGATTGATCGTGTCCCGGTTGATCGTGGTCTCCAGGGCATTGCGAGGATAACAGTCGGTGGCATAGCCGCTGGCGCGGAGTTGCACCGTTTTGCCTGCAATTAGCTTTTCAATCACATGGCCGCCGCCCCGTTCTTCCAGTTCCCCCTCACTACTCTCGGCTGCCATCGTTGCGCCCAGGTACAGATCCACCGCTCCTAAGCCTGCGTAGGCGGGCACGCCATCCAGCCAACAGTGGCGGATCTTGAGCGGCGGGTCAGTATGGCCGAGGTTTAGCACTGCCCCGGTTGATTCCATCGGCTCAAACGTGCCCGTGGTGATCACATCGACTGCCTCAGTCACAGCGGCGACTCCCGCCTCCGCAACCCAGGTTTTGAGTTCCTTAACCGTACAGACCCGCGCCTGCTGCTGTCGGATTTTGGCGTTAATCTCGGCGATCGTGCGTTGAATGGTCATACCAGAATTATCGCATCGATCCCAAACATTGCTGGGTAGGGGCGGGTTTCAAACCATCCGTGTGAACTGAAGGCTGTATTCAATTCCTGGTGGGAGTTCGAGTGGGTT
>JBMYQW010000569.1:0-2615 GCA_049601735.1 Spirulinaceae cyanobacterium | reverse complement strand
CAGGAGCTGAATACAGCGTTAAGTTCATGCCAGTGGTTTCAAACCTGCCCCTACGACCACCTATTTGATTTTTGGGGTCTGTCAATCGGATCTAGGATGAGACATCACTGTGAATGGCTGCATTGATGCACCTAAGAGAGCGACGGCACGATCGGCCGCTGTAAATCCGGTCGCAGATGCCGCGCCCGCCCTAAATAAACATGAACCATCTCCCGCTGGGGCAAGGGCGAATTGAGATGAATAATGACTCGGATACACCGCTCTAGGCTGCCCTGAACGGCCATTTGCTGCACATCCAACAACGCCACGGCATCCCAGCCCGGCCGTTCCCGTGCCACCGACGCTGGAAACATAGCATCGAGATCTGGTGTGACCGAAAAAATGGCGCTGACCACGTGTTCCGGCCGCAGTTGATTGCGTGCCGTCAACTCATCCATGAGCTCTCGAACCGCCAGCGCCATGGCGGCAGCCGTATTTTCTTCCACCGTGGTTGCCCCACGAATTGCTCGAACCTGCCACACCACGGGATTGAAAGCCTCCAATTGCTAAGAAAATACAGCCTAAGGACGATAGAGCCAGAGGGGTTGACCGGCCGTTGTCAGTTCAAATTCTACCCAATCCAAGGCGTTCGTTAGTCGGGATTTGGGTCGAGTGCGACTGGAGAGGAGGCGGGCGATGAGTGGTTTTTTCTCCGTAATGGTTTGGGTTTTGGTCTTTTCTGGGTTCAACCCCACTAGCTCTGCCAGCCAAACTCGCGCCTCTTCTTCAGTCCCCAGGCGATCGACCAGGCCCAGCTCCCTAGCTTGTTGACCGCTAAAGATGCGTCCATCGGCAAAACTGCGTACCGTCTCGGGTTCCAGACTCCGCCCTTCAGCTACAGTAGCGACGAATTGACCATAGCTATTATCAATCAAGTCTTGGAGAATCTGTAGCTCTTCCGGGGTGGATTGCCGATCGAAGGCCAAGATATCTTTGTAGGGCCCCGACTTGACGGTTTTAAAGGAAACCCCGACGCGATCGAGGAGTCGCTCCAGATTGTTCCCCCGCAGGATGACGCCAATGCTGCCCGTGATCGTGCCAGGGTTGGCGACAATATGATCCGCGCCCACACCAATGTAAACACCACCGGAAGCCGAAATATTGCCAAAGCTGGCCACAACCTTAACGCCCTTGGCACGAATCTGCTTGAGAGCATTATAAATTTCCTGGGAGTCCCCCACTGTGCCACCGGGAGAGTCAATCCGCAGCAGAAGAGCGGGATATTTATCGTCCTCAATGGTTTTGAGGGCCTTGAGCACGCGCTTACGGGTGTCGCTGGCGATCGCCCCGGTAATTTCAATGCGGGCAATTTGTTTGCGTTTGTTGGGCTTAAAGGGCCAGATCATTTGGCTCAGGACAGACAGGGCGCATGGCCAAGTCGAGAAAGGGAACATCGTAACGTTATTAGGATAACGCCCTGGCGTGGCGATCGCATCGTCCTTCCTAGAGTTGTTTCAGGGGTTTGGGCGCTTCGCCGAGATGCTGCTGGCAGACATTGAGGAGCTGATGTTCTAGGGGCGTGAGTGCATTGAGCTGCGTAAACCCGACCAACTGGGGCGCTGCGACAGCTCGACCGTTCTGGCTGGCAATAGGGGGCTGAGGTGCGATCGCTAGCGTATGGGTAAACGTTTCAGCCGTGGCCGGATCTTGAATCTGGAGTGCGAGACGTTGGGCCTGCATTTGACCCACGAAGCAAGCAAACTCAGCATTGGGTTGATAGATTGCCCCCAGCCACTGATCTTGATGGCGCTGCATCACCACATAACTTGCGCCGTTCTGCTCGGCTTGGGGGGCTTCACCGTAAAAATAGGGACCTGCCTGGGGTTGGGGCATAACGTGCTGTTCTGTGGCCAGCGCAGCTCCTGTGCTCAACAGGAGCGTGGTGAGAAAGCCAGTGGAGAGGAAATGACGAGCGCGGTTCAACATAGTTCTTAACGAGAGCACCTTTTCGCGGGTTGTCTGCTTCAATTTGTCCTGAGAGTATTATTGGCTGCGGCGTGGGTCCCAACCGTGATCTCGCGAATCGCTTGGTGTGAACTCCGTTGGGTTGCCCTAGTGCGCGATCGCAGGGGGGGTGGCGATCGCAACCATCGCGGCCGATGATACAGATCACAGGCTTGGGGGACGGGGGGACTCGGGTGCATAGATTGACGTGATACCGACTGACAGGATGCACCCAAATTCAAACTGATGTAACGTATGGTGGGGTGTATCGAAATGCCTGAAACCGCTCTGAATGAAACAGTATGGTAACGACAATCAAAGTTCCCAGTATGGTGTGTGATGCCTGTGTCCGCACCCTTACCAGCGCCATTCAGTCCCAATTACCGACCGCTCAGGTGCAGGCGGATCTCACCAGCCATTCGCTGACGGTGCAAGCGGAGAGTACGCCGGAGCAAATTCGGGAGTTGATTGTGGCGGCGGGTCATGAAGTGGCAGCCTAGGAGGATAAACCTAGGGATGGTTTTCATGTGAAGACGTTAGGAGATTGTTGGTCATGAATATACCAACGAGGGATCGGAAATGGTGCGTTACGCTGTCGCTCTAGCGAAGCCATGCCTGAAAGGCTATACAGC
>JBMYQW010000568.1:0-2620 GCA_049601735.1 Spirulinaceae cyanobacterium | reverse complement strand
TACGCGCAACCGCCCCTCCCAAGAGGGGATTTTACAATCTCCTCTTGGGAGGAGTAACCGCAGGGTGAGGTGGGTCAACCCACTCAAACTCTCACCAGGAGCTGAATACGGCGTTAAGTTCACACGGGTGGAGGTGGGTCGGCCCCTGTCGCGTCTGGGCGCAAGTCTTTGCTTCTCCCGTCACAGAATTCCAATCCATACCCATTCATTTGGAGGTTTCCATGGTTATTGTGCAAAATATATGGTTCTCGTTAATTCTCTTTGCGGCGATCGCCAGCGGTGTTACGGCTGGTATCTTCTTCGCCTTCTCGACTTTTGTGATGCAGGCGCTGGGCCAGCAGCCCTCGGCATCGGGCATTGCAACCATGCAATCGATCAATATCACGGTGATTAACCCCTGGTTTATGGCTGCGTTCTTTGGCCCGGCGATCGTGGGTGTTGTGTTAGCCATCTCTCGCGTTTCTCCAGGCCCCTTACCGGGCGCGAGCTATTGCCTCGCGGCGATTCTGCTCTACGTCATCGGTACGGTGGGCGTCACGTTTGTGGGGAATGTGCCCTTGAATGAGGCGCTGGCGATCGTCTCGCCGGGCAGTGCGGAAGGTGCAACGCTCTGGACAAAATACCTGACGGATTGGACGGTCTGGAACCATGTGCGGACGATCGCGGCAGTGGTTGCAGCGGGTCTATTCACGCTAGGGCTGATGGCCCAGGTGAAATAAACAGCGTTAAACATCTTTGGTTAATCTGTTCCATGAGGGTTGATTGATTTTGTGGTGATTTCCATCAAACCCTCTCCCTGTCTCCTTTTGCAACTTTTGTCCTGTACTGAGCTAAGGTTTAGCCACTGGCGCAGGTGCAGTTCTCTAAATCCTGACAGTTGACTTGAATCTCGGGATCTCCGGCGGCAAAGGCTTCAATGCGGCTTTGGATGGCGGTTTGCTCTGCTTCATTGAGCTGCACCTGATCCAGAATTTGAGTCAACTCTGCCCCGATCGCCTCCGCTTCTAGCCCACTACAATTCGAAATGACCAAGATGTCCTGGAGCAAGGCATGGCGCATAATCTGCAACTGTTGCGCAAAGGCTGTGGTGGGCGATCGCAACAGATAGTCTGCCTGTTGGCTCTGATAGGCAGCCATTTTCAGGAGCAATTCCAGGTGTTTGCCCGACCCGAGACGGCTGTAGCCGCCATAGTCCCATGAAATGCGATCGCGCCCTTCCTCTAACTTAACCGCATCAGGGGCAATATCCCGCCACCACAGGCGGCAGCGCGGGAGCTCGAAACGGGCAAGGGGTCACGCCTGCGGGTTCGGCTGTAGTGGTTCGGAGATTTTTAGGGACATTGCAAAGATTCACGGGTTGCCACGCCAGTCACGTCATTGACGCCGTTGGCTCGCTCACAGAGGTTTTTCTGCTGGAGGCGATCGAGGACGGCATAGCTAAAGTCCGCGCCTTCAATCTCAGCATCATCAAACTTGGAGCGCAGCAGCATGGCTTCGGTCAGCACTGCATTACGCAGATCCGCGCCCTTGAAATTGCTCAGGTAAGCGATGCCGTCGCTGAAGTCGGCGTTCTGGAAGTTCGCGCCGTCAAGACGGCAACCATTGAAGACCGTACCGCGCAGGTCAGCCGCCGCAAAGTTGGCGTCTTTGAGATCTTCACCCGCAAACTCCGCTTCCTGAAGCGTTTGCCCAGAAAAATCTTTACCCGTCACGACCACATCATCAAAGGCGCGAATCAGCGACGAACTCCCCGCTTGGGCAGGCAGCGGGAATAAAAAGAGTACCAAGCTCACAATCAAGGCCAGAAGAGCAGTCATCGTTCGATTCGGTTGAATTTGAAGTTATATTACGTGATTGATTGTAAGTCGAAAACAATCTAAGCGTTGGTGATTCTGACTCATCAAGACATATTCCTGGAGTGCCTCTAAGAGAAATCGTGACATGGGCCTCACTTGCGCCCGCCATTGCAGAGACTTCTCCATTGCGATATTCATGCTTAAGTGAGCTGTCTTGTTCTTGGCGCAGATAGTCCTCTGGTGAGAGGGGATCAAAAACACGCTTGGCAATCATGGCTGGGCTTGACTCGAAACGCTAGACCTTCATGATATCGGTTGGGCTGATGGTGATGGCTGTGGGTGAATCAGACCTTGTGCGATCGCCTCCCCCCATTGCCCGCGAACTGATCCCCATCTCTCCTAGCTGTGATCGCGGCATCTGTCGGCGTCCATCACTCCTCACCACTGGGCAACGCCCCGAAGGTTACACTACAGGCTAGGGCAGCTTGACGAGATTTGGGGCTGTCAATGGATCTGAGATTTACCCACATAATTACCTATGGCTAGCTCATGCCGGGGGTCAAATGCCCTCGCCCTTGTCCTTACTCCTGCGATCGCCCTCACCTGTGCAACTCCAGCGGCAATCGCCCAATCGATCACCGCCGCCCCGGATGGCACGGGCACGATCGTCACGATCGACGGCCAGATCTATCACATCCAGGGCGGTAGTCAAGCGGGGGCCAACCTTTTCCATTCGTTTCAGGACTTTGGTTTGAGCAGCGGCGAAATTGCCAACTTCCTCAGTAACCCTGATGTTACGAATATCTTTGGCCGTGTAACCGGAG
>JBMYQW010000567.1:0-2627 GCA_049601735.1 Spirulinaceae cyanobacterium | reverse complement strand
CCAACATCCCCAGTACCCCCGGTTCTCTGGAAGAGGCGCTCGAAAACCTCAAGAACGACCATGAGTTCTTGCTGGCGGGTGATGTCTTCAGCAAAGAGTTCATCGAGAACTGGATTGCTTATAAGCTGGATACTGAAATCGTGCCCATGCGTTTGCGTCCACATCCCTACGAGTTTGCGCTCTACTACGATGCCTAGAGCCCAAGGTAATTGCGTAGGGTGGGCATTGCCCACCACAAGCTAGTTTTGTTGATTGCCTTTGGCAGAGCGCAACTGCGGATTACCGAGTTATTTTCTTGAGTTCCATAAGCCGATTGGTTTTATGGTCTAGCGAAGGGATGCAGTCTACACTGTGTCCCTTTTCTTGCGATCGCACACCGTGTTTAGAAACATAATGATGAAAACGGAAGTGAAACCGAATTCACGAACCTGGCAAGAATTTCGAGGAACGGTACGAGGTTCGAGAGCCAGATCCAACCACTGAGTTTCATTAATATCAAGCCAACTACCGTTTTAACCGCTTCCCTGCAAACAAAGCAACTATAAATACCTGACCTTCTGACGTTTTGCGAACAACATCCCACTGTATGAAAGCATCGTCAACCCGGTCAACCCAGTCTTGAACCTGTAAACGGGTTAGAGTGCTTGCGAGATCATAGTCGGCAATGTGCCGAGCTTCCTGGATGTCAGAGAATGTTTTCGCAACTTCCTGTAGCGCCACCGAGATCGTACTAGGATATACAGCCTTGAGGTGTGCCGGTAAACTTCCTCCTTTGAACGCCCTGGCCGCCGCCTTCATTTCGCTATGCGAAAAAGATCGTTTCAATAGCTTCCGCAAATTTTCGTTATGCTTACCTTTAACGAAAAAACGCGCACAACTATCAGTTAAGAGGTGAAAAAGTGCATAGTAAGCCGAAGAAGTGGCTCTACGCAGACTCGCTTGTTTCGGGCGCTTGGGCTCTTTGTTGAGTAGATATCTTGCCTGGATGAGTAGATCGCGCTCAAGGCTCATGGCGATATGGGTAGTGGTGGCTCCTCTGAGGTTGCTCGGAAACTGATGAACGGCCAGTGGGGTAAACCGGATTCATTGATTGCAGAAAAGATTGCGCGGCGCACTTTGGTGCGCTCCTCAAATGTCCACTGAGTTGGGATGTCTTCATCTCGGAGAATGACCCAAACGCGTACTGCATCATCGCCATCAGCATCGACGCCAACTTGGTAGTCGATGCGATCGATGGTTTCTGGCAATGTCTCCCGTGTTTTTTGAATAATCTCGCCGATTTGGGTGTTGATATCCATGGGCTTAGTGATACAAATTGCTCACATTTATTTTGATTGTATAGCGATCGCCTTCCCGGCCATGCCGATGATTGTCCCAAAAGCATTCGCTTGCACTGATCCCTCGATCATGATTTAGACGGCAAGCTCTTGCTATAGCTGGCTGACAGACCCTTTTCTTGTCTTTTGGGTCGGGCGCGACCACCTTTGTCTGGTGAGGTGTCTGCGATTAATTGATGATACGCTCTAACTCGATCGCCGCAACACTTGAATTTTGCGTTCGGCTTGGCGAATAAAATGCTGATTTTTTTTGTATTGAAAGGGGACAAAACCCTTGATTTTAATCATCATCGTTTCTAGGGTTTCGCAGGCCGCCGCAAATTGCTTTTGGCTCTCTTGAATCTCCGCTAAAATCACGTAGCCTTGAGGGTTACTCCAGCTTTTAAGGTGTTGTTGGAGATGTGTAGCAGCAGCGTCTAGATCGCCCGCTTGGGCCAAGGTCTCGCCATAGGCGAGAGAGGCTTCACCGTAGGAAAACTCCGGCTCAATTTGAATGAGCTGGTGAAGATGGTCTTTAGCGGCGGCAAAGTCCTGGCGATCGCGGGCTGCACAGGCCGCGCCCCAGAGAGCTTTGACATTTTTGGGTTCTTGTTCAATTGCTTGCTGGTACGCCTCAGCCGCCCGTTCCGCTTCTCCGAGATCGTAGAGAATATTGCCCAGCTTGATATATTGATGGGCCTTGCCAATATTTTTGACCTCCGCTTCTGCTTGCCAGAGCTGATCCCGCAACTTGCTCCGGTTCTGAATCCCCAGCTTGCCCACAAATTGAGGGTTACGGGGCAGCCAGACGATGAAGAAATACAGCAGCGCACCAATGATGTTGAGGAAGATCAAAATCCACACCCATTGGCGATCGCCCGCCCCGCCCGTCCGCAGACATTCGTAGAGCATCCAAATCCAGAAGGCGGTTCCCAGTAGGCCAAAGAGACCAAAGGAACTGAAGAGTAGGGAAAGCATGGCAGAATTTTGAAGGCAGAGGAATGAAGGCAGAATGTAGGGTGGGCAATGCCCACCATTTCAGGGTTTCAGGGATCTTAAGATTTGTGCTCAATAGGCTGTACCACGGCATTACCAATACAGCGATGGGTGCTGCACGACCAATCCGCCGCTATTTTAAATCAAAACCCACCCATACCCAGTCCACCTCGTAAACCCCCAGAATCTTTGTAGGGGCAGGTTTGAAACCACTGGTGTGAACTTAACGCCGTATTCATATCCTGGCGAGAGTTTGAGTGGGTTGACCCACCTCCCCCTGCGGGTACTCCTCCCAGGAGGAGATTTAAATCCCCT
>JBMYQW010000566.1:0-2643 GCA_049601735.1 Spirulinaceae cyanobacterium | reverse complement strand
AGAGAAACCTCCAAGACTTGCGCCAACACCTCCTCCGCCTCCCGCCGTGATACCTGCAATCGCAAGCCAAACGGATCGCCCCCCTGAGGCATCATCGCAAACGCCAACGCCCGCAAAAAACGCGACTGCCAGAACCGTTCCTCCGCCAACTCCTTTTGCTCCTCATAAACCTGCACAAACATCCGAAACGCCAGCCCCAGATTCGCCGGAATCTCGCCCGTCTTGGCGAACAACCCACAGATCATCCACAACAACAACGGCGTCTCCCCAAACGTCCGCAGGCGATCGCCCAACTGATCCAACAGCACATCCCCCTGCGCTACCCCCAAATACTTCTGTACAAACTCCCGCATCTGCTCAGTTGAGAGGGGTTTCATCTCTAGTCGCTTCTCAATGCCCAGATCCACACCCACATTCAACGGTCGCGTCGTGAAAATCATCGGCGTTGTTGCCCGATATCGCTCTCGAAAATCCTGCACCTGCCGCCGCAACCCCGGCTCTGGCAACTCATTGATGCCATCCAACAACAGCAGAAGCTGTCCCTGCACCAACAAGTCCTGCACCTGTTCTAAACCCAAGGGCAAACCCCGATTCCCTAGTTCAAGTTGCAATCGCACCAACACAGGCTGACTAACTTTTGGGTTCAAATCTCGCAAGCGCAGGGCGATCGGCAACCGCCCTTCAATCAAATTCCCTTCGGCGAGCAACCGCTCCAGCGCCGTCGTCTTTCCCGATCCAGGCTTGCCCACCAGCAAAACGTGTTCCTTTGCATATTTCAGAATGCCTTCCAACACCCCATAGGTCTCAATTTTTTGGTACTTATGTTCTTGCTCTACCTCCCGCTGTGCATCTGGACGCTCTAATTCTGACTCTTCCACCCGCTCCTGCACCTTTAGCTCCAGGTCGTAGCCAGCAAAGAGGGCAAACGGGTCGATCGCCCCTTCAGCCAACGTTTCAGAAGACGCTTGAGACGACGCCTTCCCCGTCACATTGGTCGTCACATAACAACTGCGCCGAGGCTGGAGTTTTGTATCTTGCTCGATGAACTGCCAATAGATGTCAATTTGCTCAGTCGTTAACACAGCCATAACATCAGACCACTTGTTCTATAAAGGCTTTGCCTATACTAGCCTAACTGAGCAAAATCAAGTCTGGTTGGGGATGGGAGCGATCGCGCTACCATAAAATCATCTCCATGCTGATGTCCCCATGACTTCCGTCGAAACCTTTACCCCCCTTCCCGATCACACCCAACTTCCCTGTGAAGATGGCACATTTGTGAAAAATTTTCAGGAACACCCCCAAAGCGTCTTACTCACCGAATCCATTCGTCCGGTGCTCGATCGCATTCATCCCGACGGACAATATTGCATCGGTCAGGACAGTGGCATTTACTGGCGATCGATGCAGCCACCCCAGAAGGGTGCAGAAGCTCCTGACTGGTTCTATGTGCCCAATGTGCCGCCGACGCTAGACGGCCAAGCCCGTCGTTCCTATGTGTTGTGGCAAGAAATTATTCCGCCCGATATTGTGATTGAGTTTGTCTCCGGAACCGGGGCAGAAGAGCGCGATCAAACCCCTTGGACGGGCAAATTCTGGGTCTATGAAACCGCAATCCGTCCTGCCTACTACGCCATTTACGAAGTCCAAAAAGCCCAAGTCGAGGTCTATGAACTCCGGGCCAACCGCTACCACCTCCTCACACCCAATGCCCAAGGACGGTTTGCCATCGCCAAATTAAAGGTCGAACTGGGCATCTGGCCCGGACTGTATCAGAATATGGAGTTGCCTTGGTTGCGCTGGTGGGATGCAGCAGGCAATTTGCTGCCCACCGGCCAAGAGCAAGCCGAGCTGGAGCGCAAACGGGCTGAACAAGCAGAGACGGTAGCGGCGCAGGAACGGCACAAAAAGGAGCAGTTGGCCGCCAAGTTACGGGAGTTGGGCGTTGACCCGGAGGCGCTAACGTAGCGTTCTGAAAACTGTATCGAGTGGACAATGCTCATCACAAATACCAACAACCCAAGGTGAATTAACCCACCTTGGATTTGGGTTTATACGGCCAACCGGGACGACAAACGAACGAGTCGATTATCGGGTAGTATTCAGCGCGATCGGCACACCCACCTTGCGCAACATATCGGAAACCTCCCGGAGATTGTCTGAGTCCGGATCGATTGCCTTGAGCGAGTTGACCAGTTCAGTCATCTGCTTCTTTTCGGGGGAACCTGTTTTAAGTTCTGCTAGTAGTGCATTGATTGCCTTGGGGTCTCCTGCCTTGATCTCCTTATCCAGTCGCTCATAGAATTGAGGGAGCTCATCTACAATTGCCCGGTCAATATCTACTTTTTTCGCAGGTAGTTGCTCTGGCTCAATCTCATTCAATGCCTGACCATTAGCCGTGAGTAATGTGTAGTTTATTTGGTCAAAATCACCTGGGGCTCCGCCTGGAAAATTATTCGGTAGAAATGTGCCTCGGATTTCTGGCTGCAACAGGACAGACACCGGACGACCGTCATTTTGTAGATCTTGTCGAAAGGAAGGTACTTTCAAACGAGTATAGCCGCGAATTTCCAATTGAGGATTTTCCTGTACGAGTAGCTCCGGTGTCAGCCGAGGTAGAAGTTGAATCGAAGCAGTTGCGCC
>JBMYQW010000565.1:0-2649 GCA_049601735.1 Spirulinaceae cyanobacterium | reverse complement strand
ACTTAACTTAAAATGTGTGTAATGAACAGTGACTGGTTAACACCGAGCCATGGCATCATGCTGGCGCTGCTGGTCGGGTTTGCGATCGCCCACAGCGGTTTGGCGGCCCTGCGACCCTGGGGAGAAGCCCGCATTGGCGCACGGCTCTATCGGGTGATCTTTGCCCTCGTCAGCATCCCGGCCGCCACGGTGCTGGTGATTTACTTCTTTAACCACCGCTACGACGGTGCCCAGCTCTGGAGCTTGCAGGGCACACCAGGTCTGCGGGCCGTGATTTGGGGCTTGAGTGCCCTCTCGTTTGTCTTTCTCTACCCCTCGACATTTAACTTGCTAGAGGTGGCAGCGATCGCCCGCCCCCAGCTCCATCTCCACGAAACGGGCATTATTCGCATCACCCGCCATCCCCAGATGGTGGGGCAAATTATTTGGTGCGTAGCCCATGCGCTGTGGCTGGGGACGAGCTTTATGCTGGTGACTTGCTTGGGTCTGATTGCCCACCATTGCTTTGCGGTTTGGCATGGCGATCGCCGTTTGTTGGCCCGTTACGGTGAGGCGTTTGAGGCCGCGCGCGATCGCACCTCGATCGTGCCCTTTAAAGCCATTTGGGAGGGTCGCCAAACCCTGGTTTGGCAAGAGTTCTTGCGCCCCGCCTACGTCGGGGTTGGTCTCTTTGTGCTGCTGTTTTGGTGGGCCCATCCTTGGTTGATCGGCATGACCCTGAGGGTGGGGTGGTAATCGGTTCATCAGTGTCACGGACGATGCTACGGACGATCGACAGAAAAAACACAGCGTAGGCGTCCCCGTCTGCCAGGGCCATTCAGTCCTAATTGCTCAAAACGTCTCTGAGCTTGGGTTTTGAGCTTAAGTTCACACCAGTGATTGGGAATCTGTCCTGATCTCGGGTGAATCCCAGCCCAACGTTGTAGTACAACCGGAAACAACGATAGGCTATTAGGGGCGAAATTCTTCGCTGTGCCCGATCTGCTAGCCCCGCAATGCTGAATACTTCCGAAGCCATTACTACTCTGTCCGTCATCCTAGTTGCCTTGGGCTTTTTGGTCTGGGGTTACAGCCGCGCCAAGAAATACAAAAAATTGGGCATTCTCGCCTGGCTCCAGTCGGTGGTGCTGATCACCCCCTGGCTGTTTGTGTTTGGACTGTTTGCATTGGGCATTTACATCAACTTTGTCGGCATTTTGGCGCTGCTGCTCGTGTCTTCAGGGATCTATATCTATCTGGGCAATCGTCTGCGGGCAGAGGGTCAAGCCGAACTGCAACGCCAGCGGGCCGCCCAACGTTTGGCCCAGCAGGGAACCCCTACGGCGGCCGAACCTACGGAGGAGTTGAAAGCTGCGATTGCTCCTGGCAATGCGCAAAGCGCAATCGCCACCGACCCCGATACCCTCGCTGCCGTCCCGCAAATCCCCAGCGAAGACCTCCAGAAAATCAAAGAGATCTTTGGGATTGATACCTTCTTTGCCACCGAGACGATTTCGTATCAAGAAGGTGCGATCTTCAAGGGCAACCTGCGCAGCGAGAGTGAGGTTGCCTACGAAAAGCTCTCCAGCAAGTTGCGCGATCGCTTCGAGGAAAAATATCGCCTGTTCTTAGTCGAGAACCCCGAAGGCAGACCCATCGTGATCATCTTGCCCAGCAGTAACGACCCCAAACCTGCCACCCTCGCCCAGAAAAATCTGGCGGTGGTGCTAATTCTGGCGACCTTCGCCACCAGCCTAGAAGCGGCGGGCTTGCTGATGGGCTTTGACTGGTTCAGTCAACTCGGTCGCTACAGCGAAGCCCTGCCGATCGCCCTCGGCGTCTGGCTGGTGCTGATTGTCCATGAATTGGGGCATCGTGTTTTAGCCCAGCAACACGCGGTGCGCTTGAGCTTTCCGCTGCTGCTGCCGAGTTGGCAAATTGGCACGTTTGGGGCGATCACCCGTTTTGAATCCCATTTGCCCAACCGCAGCAGCCTGTTTGATATTGCCTTTGCCGGGCCCGCTGCGGGTGGGTTAATGTCGCTGGTGCTACTCGTGGGTGGGTTTCTGCTGTCCCATGCCGGGAGTCTGTTCACCATCCCCAGCGAGTTCTTTCAGGGCTCGATTCTGGTGGGCACGTTGGCGAAAGCGATTCTGGGCGATCGCCTCACCCAGACGGTGGTGGATGTTCACCCGCTCACCATGGTGGGCTGGATTGGCCTAGTGATCACCGCGCTTAATTTGATGCCCGCCGGCCAGCTTGATGGCGGCCGGATTGTCCAGGCGATCTACGGTCGCAAAACCGCCCGCCGCACAACGATCGCCACGCTGGTGGTGCTGGGGATTGTTGCCATTGTCAATCCGGGCAATCCAATTCCCCTCTATTGGGGCATTGTGATCCTGTTCTTACAGCGCGACTTGGAGCGCCCGAGCCTCAACGAACTGAGCGAGCCGGATGATGCCCGCGCTGCCTTAGGTCTGCTGGTGCTGTTTTTGATGCTGGCCACGCTTATTCCCTTAAGCCCTGCCCTAGCCGGTCGGTTGGGGATTGGTTAATCCTGTCGCTTGCTGCGGAACCGCTTGAATAACCTGAGTTCTGGATAAGCGAAGCGATCCCATTCCTCAAAGCCTTGAAATCTCGATGTCAAACCCGGTTGTCAGAGGGCCAGCC
>JBMYQW010000564.1:0-2659 GCA_049601735.1 Spirulinaceae cyanobacterium | reverse complement strand
GCCGAAGGCTATACAGCACCCTACGAGGTACATTCTTTTTGGCAAATCTCCTAAGCGATCGCCGCGCGAATGTCTTCAACGCGCTGGCGATTCACGCCCAGATCAGACTTGCCCAAGCGGGAGGCCGATCGCACCTGTACCACATTCGCCGCCACGTCGCGGTAAAACTCCACATCATCCACATAGCCCATGAGTTTGCTCTGGAACTCGGCATAAAGATAGGTCTCGGTCGCCTCAACGATTGTGGTGCGTTCCATCCCTTCAATCACTTTGCGCAGGTCGGCGATCGCCACCATGGGCAAAGGGTCGATCGCTTCACCGGGGCGATCGCTCTGGGAACAGACACAGTTGGGCGTTCCGGGGCAGGGCGTGAGTTTGCCATCAGTCACACCCAGGTTTTGCGGCCGTTGGCCCGTGAAATTAAATAGCATCGGTCACATTGCAGGCTCAATCACATCGCCCCTATTGTAGAGGCCAGGGCGAACTCCATCGGCGATAGAATTGAGTTCATGTATAGGAAAGAATCCTGTTCCCTAAACCCATGACCCTTGCCCCCATTCGCGCCCAACGCGCCCCTGTTGAATCTCCCGCCGCCGCTGATTTAACCCTGCAATATCAGGTGGCGATGCCCCAGCCGGAGAATCATTGTTTTGAGGTGACGTTGACCGTGACCGGCTGGGACGCACCGACCCTGGTGCTTCAGATGCCCGTCTGGACGCCGGGGTCTTATCTGGTGCGGGAATACGCGCGTCATGTCCAAGCCTTCAGCGCCAAAACCCGATCGAGCCAACAGCCCCTGACGGCCGCCAAGATCAGCAAAAATCAATGGCAGATCGAGACGGCGGGTCTAGCGGGGACAGAAGATGATGCGATCGTGGTGCAATACACCGTCTTTGCCCACGAGTTGACCGTGCGCACCAACCACCTTGATGCTAGTCATGGCTATTTCAATGGGGCGGCGCTGTTCTTTTATATTCCCGGTCAGGAGCAAAGCCGCTTTACCGTGGAAATTGTGCCGCCCCGCGCCGATTGGCAGATTTTCACATCGCTGCCTCCCGACCCCGATCGCCCCCAGGCCTACCGGGCCGCCGACCTCGACACCTTGGTCGATAGCCCCTTTGAAATTGGCCCTTCCACGGTGCATGAATTTACCGCTGAGGGCCAGCCGCACCAATGGGTCATTTGGGGCACGGGCAACTATGAAATCAAGCAAATTATTGCCGATACTCAGCGCATTATTGGTGTTGAGAAAGCGATTTTTGGGGAGCTGCCCTACGACCAAACCTATACCTTTTTGCTCCATTTAGCGGTGAATAAATTTGGTGGTTTGGAGCATAAAAACTGCTGCTCACTGATTTACAATCGCTTCGGCTTCTGCGATCGCGACGCCTACCATCGCTTTATGCAACTGGTGGCCCACGAGTTTTTCCATGCCTGGAATGTCAAGCGCCTGCGCCCCAAAGCCCTAGAAACCTTTGACTACAGCCAAGAAAACTACACGCGATCGCTCTGGTTCTGTGAAGGCACTACCAGCTATTACGATGTGCTGATTCCCCATTGGGCGGGCATTTACGACCTCAAGGGCTTTTGTGATGCCCTCGGCAAGGATGTCAACCGCTACCTGCTCACGCCCGGTCGTCAGGTGCATTCCCTGACGGAATCCAGCTTTGATGCCTGGATCAAGCTCTACCGCCGTGAAGCTCATAGCGACAACAACCAGATTTCCTATTATCTCAAGGGGCAATTGGTCTCGCTGCTGCTGGATCTGTTGATTCGCAAGCGGCATGAGAATCGGCGATCGCTCAACGATGTGATGCGCCAAATGTGGCAACAGTTCGGCCGTGAGGAGATCGGCTATACCGAGGCCCAGCTGCGCAGCGTGATTGAGTCGGTGGCGGACTGCGACTTGAGCGCGTTTTTTGCCGACTATCTAGAGGGCTTAACCGAGCTGCCCCTAGGAGAGGCCCTCAAAGACTTCGGGCTGGCGCTCCAGCCCCAACTCAACGCTAAAACCCCGCCCTATCTGGGTATTCGGGCCAAAGATGAGGGGCGTCAAGCCAAGGTGCAGTTTGTGGAGTTGGGGTCGCCTGCTGCGGCGGTGGGTCTGGCCCCGGGTGATGAGTTAGTGGCCCTCGATGGCTGGCGCTTGACGGCGAAGGCGCTGAACAGCCGCCTGCTGGACTATCAACCCCAAGACCATATTTCCCTGACTGTGTTTCAAGACGAGGCTCTGAAAACTTACGAGATTGAGCTGGGCGATCGCCAACCCCAGAGCTATAAGGTCGTGCCGCTCCAGAAGCCTACGCCAGAGCAGGCGCAGCGGTTAGAGGGGTGGCTGAAGGTTTGATAACCGTTCGCAGGCCACAGTTTTCATTGCGCAATTCAGCCGTCATGGGCTGACCCACCTCCCCCTTCGGGTACTCCTCCCGGTCGGAGATTTCACAACCAAAAATCCCCTCTCGGGAGGGGCAGGTCAAGCGCAGCGCAGACCGGGGTGGGTCGGGTGTGGGCCACCCAGGAAGATAATTGACGGAGGAGTGCAACAATGGGCCGACCCACCTCCCCCTGCGGGTACTCCTCCCAGGAGGAGATTTAGAGCGAAAAATCCCCTCTCGGGAGGGGCGGTCAAGCGCAGCGCAGACCGGGGTGGGTTCGGGGT
>JBMYQW010000563.1:0-2663 GCA_049601735.1 Spirulinaceae cyanobacterium | reverse complement strand
AGATAAACCGACGACCAAGTGAATTCACCCAGCCGGGCCGCCTTTTTATACCAGGGTCGCAGGCGAGGGTCGTAGAGACCAGTGCGCAAGCGTTCGCGGCGATCGCCCTGAGCGTCCAAGCGAAAAATCTCCCAAGCGGGAGCTGTAGCGGCGGTGCGGAGGGCTAGGGTGGGGTGGGGACCCATCTCCACCTGCAAAAAATCCCCCGTGGCAGCACCGTAGTAGAGCGTGGTTACCGACTCACTCAACTGACTTTGCCGCCAAAAATACCGTTGGAGTTGGTCAAAGTCTCCGACATTTAGGCTCCCCGTTTGCACGGCAGCATCATTGATTTGCAGCATTAACTCGGAGGTTTCCAAGTAGCCTTGAACGTGTTTGGTCACCTGCTCACTGGTTTGAGCACTCAACTGTCCGGCTAAGTCCTGTACTAACCGCTGGCCATTGCGCAACGAGAGCAGACCCGTTAAACCCACCGCCGCCAAAATCTGCACCGTGAAGGGCCCAATCAGGAGGAGTCGCAGCGGTAATTTAGGGCGCGTCATTAATGAACCTCAGAAGCCTAAATGGGACAAACAATAGAGCGCCCAACCCTTTCAACCTTAACCTTTCATTCGTCTGAAAACCAAAAGCGCGAATTGCTTAAGAGGTTAGCGGGGAGTTCGGATGAGGGGGCTTGGCACTGTGAATTGTTAAGGAAAAGATGAAGAAATGAAACGTTAAATTATTCGGCATATCACGGGGGATTGATCAAGAAGGCGTTTAGCATAGGTTCAATGTTCGATTAATGGTTGCTCACAGGCAAAATTCCCTATGGATGCATTGCAACAAAAAATAATCACGCTACAAGAGAGAGTCGATGCACTCTACAGCTTGGTTGAGCATACCCACCAAATGGTTTCTACATCGTTTGTTCAAGCCGAGACGACTGACTCACCCGATCAGGTCGATCCGGCTCAACCCCCATCGCAACGACCGCTGACTCCGATCGCCCCTCATCGTGCAATCGCTCTCAACAGTGAATTGACCCATAAAGATGTGTTGCCGGATGACGAACAGAGTAGCTGGGAGCAGTTCTCGGACTACCATGGCCAGGATCAGTCTCTCTCTCCAGACTTGCAAATTCGTCGGCTGACCGCCCAGGTGACCGCCGCCTACAACCGCATTGCTGCTCTTGAGGAGCAGTTATTGGCGCGTCGCAATAAAGATTCCAGCTCAGACACCGATGGCATCCCCGGCTCGTCCACCTGGTCGCGGACCCGCTCCTAAAGAGGAGATCACCCCTGGCTGATGTGCCTTGAGAGTTGCGGCTGTAACTGGGCCCATTGACGAGGCTCCTGTGTAACCGCGAGGTTTGAGCAGGCAACCTGTTGCACGAGGCGACCCATCACCGCAAACTCCTGTTGCCGTAATTGGCGATCGAGGAGGTAGTTCACGGAGGTGTTGGCGATGAGCTGTCGCCAGGCAGCTTGGGAGGACAGGTCGGTGATGCGGGAGGGACCCGTGGGCGATCGCCGCCCCAGGCAATAAATCTGAACCAGCGGCAGCGGGTGTTGGGCAAAGTCCAACCCAGGCTGACGCAGATCAAGATATTGCTTGTCCCAGGTGGGATGGCTGGGGACGAGCCGTGGCAAGGCCTGGCGATCGCCATACAGCAGCTCGGCGCTGCGCGGCCAGAGGCGCAGGCGCGGATAGCCGGGGCTCACGGTAAATCCGCTTTCTTCCTGAGGGTGCAACACCACCACGTCATCGGTTAACACGGGGCAACCCTGCCGAGCTAACAGCGCAGCAGTGGTGGACTTGCCTGCACCGGCTGGCCCCAAAAACAGCACGGCGCCCTGGGAGAAAGCCACCCCACTGGCATGAAGACTAACCTGGCCATCCAGGCGGACGACAAAGGCGAGAACCGGCCCGAGCAGATAGGTGATCGCATCTTCTGGCGTCAAGTTATGGGGCCAAGTCAGCCAGATTCGGGTCGGGCTGGAATGCTCGATCCAGAAGCTGCAACCATCCTGGTAGCGCCACCAGAAGCGTTGTGGGCGGTCGGGATGCGGCGATCGCCAGACCTGCAACTGTTGCCGACGGCTGGTGCGCCAAGGCGCTGCCTCTGTCCAATTGTCCTGCCAGTCTGGCCGCGCGGCAAACACCAACTCAATATCAATTTGGTCATGGTGCGCTGGGCTCGGCAGTAAATCTGCGATCGCCCTGTTAGACTGCACCTGGCGACCATACAAGATATAACGAAGCATCCGGACAACAGATAACTATTCGGTTTTGTTGGGCACGGAAGGAGGACCGGCACCATCAAGGTTGAATCCTTCTACCGCAACAGCCTGGGTCAAGGTATTGATCGTGCCGTATTCCTGGAGTTGGGGTGTATGGTAGGGGCGCTTGGGGGAAGTGGGTTGGGGAAGCGTCATAGGTTTTGGGTCGCGTTTAATTCGCCAGCATCTTAACCACCAATCTTAACGTTCATAGACCGTGCCCGGTGAGTTAAGGTAACGATGATTGCCTGGGTAGTCGTCCGCAAGATGGTTGCAGGCCGGAATAACTTCACCCAAAATGGGAAGATTCCTGAAATTGAGCCAAAATCCAGGGAGCAATTCGCCTTAGGAGATTTCTGGTAATGAATGTACCAACAAGAGCTCGAAAATGGTGCGTTACGC
>JBMYQW010000562.1:0-2670 GCA_049601735.1 Spirulinaceae cyanobacterium | reverse complement strand
GTGAAGCCGCAGCGGCGCAAGTGACCGCACAGGTGTGATTTAACGTGAGTTCTGGATAGGCGAAGCGATCGCATTCCTCAAGGCCTTGAAATCTCGTTGTCGAACCCGGTTGTCAGGTCTGTGCCAGCCCCCCGACACCTCCCTCCCGCTGAGGTGGAGAGGGCTACCGAGCAACTTCTGCCATACCGGACAGTAGCTATATCGTGCCAATTGTAGATAAGGGCTTGAGGGAATTCCTGAACCGAAACTCACGTTAGTTACATAGCTGTGATTGCCTGATGCGACGATCGCACTTCAGCCGCCCTCTTCTGCTCATACCAGATCTGAATTGTATGGGCAGAGAATAGCGACACCCCCGAGCCCACTCTTCGAGAAGAGCATAGCTCTACACCCAACCCTCTCCCAGTTTGGGAGAGGGCTCCTCATCTAAGTTTTGGGTCTATACTTTCCGAATTTAGTATCAGATGCAGGGGAGGGCTTTTTGATCATGCATGATCTTTTTTCTCTCCAGACGATAAAAAAGCTCGGCTCAGGTGACTACTAAGGGCTACCTCAAGGCCAAGATCTCCAGGGCAATGAAGTTCAATCCGCAATGCTTGCCTTTGGCAAATTCTCAGGCACAATAGCAATAGTTGCTTGAAGGAGATCAGCCGTGACAGAGTCGAAGCCTGCAATCGAGATTGCAGTCGTGGGGGATATTCATGATCAATGGGACCCCACCGACAACGCAGCCTTGGTTGCCCTCGGGTTTGATCTGGTGCTGTTCGTCGGTGATTTCGGCAACGAGTCCATCGATGTAGTGCGCTGCATTAGCCAGGTGAGTCTGCCCTTTGCCGCCATTATGGGCAACCACGATGCCTGGTACACCGCAACCCCCTGGGGACGCAAGCGATCGCCCTACGACCCCGACCAAGAAGACCGGGTGCAAACCCAGCTTGATTTACTCGGGCCGGCCCATGTGGGATATAGCAAACGAGATTTTGCGGCGCTGCAACTGTCGGTGGTGGGGGGACGCCCGTTTAGTTGGGGCGGGCCGGAACTCAAAACCCCCGCTTTCCATCATCAACGCTATGGCGTGACCAGTATGACGGATTCGGGCGATCGCATCTGGGCGGCCGCTCAAGCGACGGCCCACAACACCCTAATTTTTTTGAGCCATAACGGCCCCCAAGGTTTGGGCGAACAGCCCGAATCCATGTGTGGTCGAGATTGGGAACCCAAGGGCGGCGATTTTGGCGACCCGGACTTGGCCACGGCGATCGCCCGCAGCCATGACCAGGGCAAGCACATTCCCTTGGTGACGTTCGGCCATATGCATCATAATTTGCGCCATCGCAACGATCGCCTGCGCGACATCGTGGTAACGGATGCCTGGGGGACGGTCTATTTCAATGCCGCCTCGGTGCCGCGGATTAAGGCCCAGCAGGGCGAAACCCAGCGTAATTTCTCACGGGTGCGTCTGGTGGATGGGGTCGTCCACACGATTGAGCTGTTGTGGCTCAATAACCAGCACCAAATTGTTGAGAATCAGCGACTCTATCGCGGCAGCACCTTTTGATTACGAAAGGCGTCACCCGCAATTGCTATGATGAGAAAGCCTGGAGAGGTGGCAGAGTGGTCGAATGCGCTCGACTTGAAATCGAGTGAGGCGCGAGTCTCCGTGGGTTCGAATCCCACCCTCTCCGTTGTGAAATCTCCGTTGCAGAGTCAAGGGGAATGCGGGTAATTGTCATTGGGGGCGGAGCAGCGGGTTTTTTCGGCGCGATCGCCTGCGCCCAAGCCTATCCCCAAGCCCAGGTCACAATTTTGGAAGCGGCCCCCCACCCCCTGGGCAAGGTTCGCATTTCTGGGGGCGGACGCTGCAACGTCACCCACCATTGCTTTGACCCCAAAGTCTTAATTCAGCATTATCCCCGAGGCGGCAAGGCCCTGCTCGGGCCCTTCAGTCGCTTTCAACCCCACGATACGGTGGCTTGGTTTAACCAGCGGGGCGTCCGCCTCAAAACCGAAGCGGATGGGCGGATGTTTCCGGTCACGGATGATTCCGCGACCATTGTGAATTGCCTGCGCCAAGCGGCCCAGCAAGCCCAGATCCAACTGCGGCTCAAGAGCCCCGTACGCGATCTGCAATTGTCGGGACAGCAGGCAGACCATTGGCAGGTCTTGCTCAAGACGGGCGAAATTTTGGGGGGCGATCGCATTTTGCTGGCCACGGGCAGTAGTCCCCTGGGCTACCGCTGGGCCAAGCAAGCGGGGCATCAGATTATTCCGCCCGTGCCGTCCCTGTTTACCTTCAAGATCAGCGATCCGCGTCTAGTAGATCTCGCGGGGATTAGCGTTGAGTCGGTTCGTCTCCACATCGGCAGGGGCAAGCAAAAACTCCAGCAAACCGGGCCGCTGCTGGTCACCCATTGGGGCATCAGCGGCCCGGCAGTGCTCAAGCTCTCCGCCTGGGGCGCTCGTCTGCTGCATGAGCAGCAATATCATCTCTCCCTCCGGATCAATTGGCAGCCCGAGCTGAATCTAGAGACGGCCCAGGCGGCGTTATGGCAAACCAAACAGCAGCACCCCAAGCGCCAGGTGGTGAATCCGGTGCTGAATACCCTGCCAGGTCAGTTGCCCAAGCGCCTCTGGCAGCGGTTGGTGGCTGCGGCCCAGATTCCGACTCAA
>JBMYQW010000561.1:0-2683 GCA_049601735.1 Spirulinaceae cyanobacterium | reverse complement strand
TCTATACGCGCCCCAAGTTTGTCTATAAACCCAAGGGCGCTAAACCGGGTGTGGCGATTTATAAACGAGAGCAAGTCATTTGGGGGCGATCGCAGCAGGCCGCCGCCGCCTTGCAACAGCTAGATTGAGCAAACTGCTCCCGAGGTTTCTGGTAATTTAACGTGAGTTTCGGTTGAGGGCTTCCTCCAAGCCCTTGTTTTAATTGAGCAGCCCCCTTTACTGGTGTTTGAGGTGGTCAGCCCGTCAACCCGAGCTGATGATTATCGTTCTAAGCGGGCAGAATATGGACTTTTAGAAATTCCTGAATATTGGATTGTTGATCCGCATCCTAACTTTCTGAATTACCCGCCACAAAACTAGAAAAACTCAGCTCATTAATGCTGTTCCATTCCGCCACCTGATCGTGGAACTGACGCCAGGGTTCATAGATTTCCTTGAATGTGGCGTCGCTGCTGGCGTTTTCGACATAGAGGTCGAAGGCGGCTTCCTGGCCCGCTTCAAGAATATCGGCACTATAGGCCCTGAGTTGGACGCCATGCTCCTCCCGGAGCTTCACCAAGGCCGCCCGGTTGAGCGCATCGTATTGGGCCAGCATATTCAAGTTGGCTTCCTTAGCGGCGGCTTTGAAGATTTCTTGATATTCCTCGGGTAGTTTTTCCCATTGGGCCCGGTTGACCTGGACTTCCAGCGTCGGGCCCGGCTCCCACCAGCCGGGGTAATAGTAAAACTTCGCCGCTTTGTAGAGTCCGAGCTTTTCATCATCGTAGGGGCCGACCCATTCGGCGGCGTCGATCGCACCGCGATCAAGCGCAAGAAAGACCTCCCCTCCGGGCAGTACTTGCACATTCACGCCCAGCTCGGCCATTACTTTGCCGCCGAGACCCGGAATGCGCATTTTTAAACCCTGGAGATCGTCCAAGCCCTGGATCTCTTTCTTGAACCACCCCCCCATCTGGGCCCCCGTGTTACCAGCGGGAAAATTAATAATATTGAAATCCGCGTAGAGTTTGTGCAGCGCCTCTAAGCCGCCGCCGTGGTAGATCCAGGCGTTTTGCTGCTGGGCGGTGAGCCCGAAGGGAACAGAAGTCGCAAACGCCAGGGCGGGGTTTTTGCCGATGTAATAGTAGCCTGCGGTATGGCCGCATTCGACCGCGCCGCTCTCCACCGCATCCATCACCTCTAAGCCGCCGACTAGCTCGCCCGCAGGGGAAGGGGTAATATCGAAGCGCCCGCCGGTCATGGCCCGGACGCGATCGCAGACCGTGAGTGCCCCGCCGTAAATCGTATCCAGGGACTGGGGCCAACTGGTGGCCATGCGCCATTGAATGAGGGGTAGATCCCCCGAACTGGTGTTATTTGTTTGGATATTACTGGCGGGGCTACAGGCGGCGAGTCCGGTGGTGGTGGCGGTGGCGATCGCAGCGGTATTGATAAAGTTACGGCGTTTCATCGGAGTTTTAAAAATAATCTGGCAGCTCTCAAAGTGTCCGTAGTCTATACCAAGCCTTGATCCTTGCGTGCTTTTCGTTACAGACTGCAAACGGAGCTTGTTTAATTGCTCTGAGAAGAACCGCGATCGCCATGGTTGGGATAGGGGCGGAGATCCCAAATAATCTTGAGCATTTCGAGGAGTTTTAAACCATAAAAGGTCAGATCAATTTCCCACCAATAGAGACCTTGACTGGCTGAACCGGGATACCAATGGTGGTTGTTATGCCAGCCTTCCCCCAGAGTAATGAGCGCCAGTAGAAAATTATTCCGGCTATAGTCACCCGTCTCAAATCGCTGGGTTCCCCACAGATGGGCGAGGTGATTAATGGTGTAGGTGCCGTGATGCAGCAGCGCCGTAAACCAATGAATTGCTGCTATCGTGAAGTTGCACGAAATTGTCGTATCCCTTGAGAGAAACCATACAGAGCCGCGTAAAAAATAGGTTTATTCCAGTTCTAACCTAGAATTTTAACGGATCTGTTGCTGGCAGCGATCGCGATACATTTGAGCTGCGCGATCGTCCTGGCAATGTTCCCAGCATTCTTGAAATAACGCTGCGGCTTCGTTAAAGGCTTGTTGATGAAAGAGGAGAACTCCTTTTTCAAAGCGTCCCTTAGACGCATTTTTCGCCCTTCGCAAATCTGGCGGATCCGCAGAAAAGACTTCAAATAAACTCACGGCTTTCGCTTTGCCTTTAGCTGTCACTCGTTCGATAAAACGGAAATCGTACTCAAAAGGGTCTTTTAAACCCAGAAAAGTTTGCTGGGTGATTAAGAGAGGAATACCATAGGTTTTCGTCAATCCTTCTACCCTCGAAGATAAATTCACCGAATCCCCGATCGCCGTCCCATCCATGCGATCGGCTCCCCCTACAGTTCCTAACATTAACCGCCCTGTATGCAGACCGATGCCAATACGAAGAGGAGGACGATTATTTTGCTGGCGATTTTGATTGTATTGTTGTAATTCTTGCAGCATGGCGATCGCCGCTTGAAGCGCATCATCAGGACTATTGCCAAAAAGTGCCATAATCGCATCGCCGATATATTTATCGATAAAGCCCCCATATTGTTCGATTAGCGGTTCCATTTGTCCGAGATAGCTATTAATAAAAGCAAAGTTCTCCCCTGGGGTCATCTGTTCGGATATAGTGGTAAAGGAGCGAATATCCGAGAACAAAATCGTCATTTCT
>JBMYQW010000560.1:0-2686 GCA_049601735.1 Spirulinaceae cyanobacterium | reverse complement strand
ACTCACGAAACAGTAGAAATTCCGCTCGGCATCGCAAACAAACGGTGCGTAGCTGGTATCGGGTCGGCCCTCCGATGTGATCGTCCCCAGAATCAGACTTTGGAAACGGGGCACAAAGTCACGGTACTGGGCTTGCGCTTGATCGAGATCCATCGGCCGTCAGAAGTTGAGGGGGGTGTTGTTTAAGGGGAATACCAGCCATCCCCCGACTTGCGCCATTACATCGGGTTCATCGCCTTGAGCATATGGTAGGTAATCAGCAACTGAGTCAACGCCAGCGGATAGCTCTTGAGGGTTTCTCCTGTGGTGCCAATGAGTGAACCAATCTCTTCATTGCCCTCTAGGCTACAAAACTGGCCCAAGTAGGGTACATCACTACAAAGGATGCGTTCGAGTTCAATGACTTGCTCTTCGGTCGCTTTGGAGTCGATTTCTAGCACATCCACCGGCTTGCCCATATCTCGATCGAGTTCGAGGCGAATGGCCGAGCCGAGGTGGTTGCCTTCAGAGTCCACAATGTCGCTAAAGTCCGGATGGGGAATGGTAGGACGAAGAGTTTGACGCACATTGAGCATCAAGCTCTCCTCATCGGAGCCTGCTGCGGGGGGATAGAACGAGACAATGACATCAGCCCATTGACGCTGGGGGCGAATGTAGGCGTCGGAGTCGTGCTCCCGTTTTTGGAGTTGTTCCCGGACTTGGGCTTCGGTGTAGCCGCGTTTGCGGGTGTCTCGCTTGATTTTCCAGGTGGCGCGGAGTTCTTCGGGCGGCGCTAGATAAACCTTGACATCGTAGCAATTGCGCATATCGCGGGTGGAATAGCCGAGCAAACCCTCTACGATGACAAACTTACGGGGCTCGATATATTCGGGCGCATCAAACATCCCGCTGTGGTGATTGTAGATCGGCTTAAGGATCGCTTGACCGTTTCTCAACAATGCCAGGTGTTGCTCCATGATGTCGAGATAGTTGCAGTCTGGGTGCAACGCAGAGATGTCCATCTCGGCCCGTTGTTTGCGATCGTAGCGGTGGTAGTCGTCAGTACAAATGGTGGTGACGTTTTCTTCCCCGAGTACCTGGGCAATCCCTTTCGTGAGGGTGGTTTTACCTGCTGCACTGTCGCCCACAATGCCCAGAAGAATCGGTCGTTCGCTCATGATTTTTTATAAAAAATTAATGGTCTTGATAGGTTGTACTCTATCAAGCTCTGTGCCCTCTCCCTCAAAATTCCTGCCACCGCTGAATTTGTCCGGCCTTAAATTGCAGTTCAAGCTGGTTGAGGCGCTGTTTGCCCGGTTCAGACCATTGCCAGCGGACGTGAGCCCGATCGCCCCCTTTCACGATCACTTGCTGCACCTCAATCGTGATCGGCCCGCAACTGGCTAAATAATCTTGGGTAACGGTGGCGATCGCCGCCCGCCCTTGAATTGTTTGTTTGGGTAAATGAATCTCCCCCTCCGGCATAAATAGAGCGGCAAACGCCTCGGCATCTTTCGCTTCACAGGCCCGTGCCGCTTGCAAAACAATGGTTTTCAATTGCTTATGCTGGGTAGCCTGTCGCCGGGCCAGCAGCCAGAGCCCCCCGCAACCGAGGAGAGTCAAACCCGCCCCGACGGGCCAGAGACCATGGGCGATCGCCGCCGGTTGATCCATTGCCCAGCCCCCCACCAAGGGCCCGATAAAATAGCCCACCGCCCAACATTGCGAGTTGAGCGACAAGTAAATCCCCCGCAGATCCTCGGGAGCCAGTTCCACCACCAGCGCCGAAGCGGCGGGCGTATAGGTAATAATCGCCAGGGCAAAGAGGCTAAAGCTGGCGATCGCCAAAATCATTGCCCCCGTGGGACTGATCCCCGTTAGCCCAATCATCAAAAAACTACCGCCCCACAGCGCCATGGAGAGCATGAGTGCCTGCCAGCGACTGAAGCGATTGAGCCGCCGCGCAACGGGCAATTGCAGCAGAGCGGCTAAAACAGTGTGGTAGGTCACCAGGCCACTGAGGAGCGTCGGCGTGATGGTTGCCGACTGCACAAAATTGGTCAGATAGAGGGGAACTGTGCTTTGGATTTGGGCGATCGCCCCGGTAAAGAGCACGTTCACCGCGCAATAGCCGAGCAATATCCGGTCTTGAAACGCCCGCCGCCATTGCTGACCCGCTGCTTGATTCTGCCCTTGGGGTCGGGTCTCCTGAATCGCTACGGCAATCAGCAGCCCAAAGAGCACAAACGATACCCCATCGAGCACAAATAATAGCCGATAGTTGCCGCTCCAGGCCAACCATTGGCCCGCCAGCACCGTGCCAAGACTCAAGCCCACCATATCCGCCATGCGGGTGATCGCAAAGGCTTCATTGCGCTGGGCATCGGTGGTGAGGTCGGCGACCACGGCTTCCGTGGCGGGCCAATAGAGCCCGACGCCCAGACCCATCAAGATATTGCCGAGTAAGAGGAGGGGGAGATCAGCGGCGATCGCCAAGACCCCATCAGCCAATGCCGAACAAGCGGCGGAAATGATCAAAATCCGCTTGCGCCCCCATTGCGGCGAATCCGCCCCGACCCCGCCCCAAAAGCGTCCCAAGACGCCCGACACCGACTGACTCCCCAAGGCAATGCCCACCGCAGTCGCCGAGAGCCCAACTTGATTGACAAAGAAAATTGCGGCGTAAAACAGCGTAAACCCGGTTCCC
>JBMYQW010000559.1:0-2687 GCA_049601735.1 Spirulinaceae cyanobacterium | reverse complement strand
TCTCCCGACTGAGCCTCGGGTTGGGGATCAGTGCCATTACTTGGGGCGCGATCGCCCCACCTCCGGCAGCGGCCTATCTCATTTTCCAAACCGTCGAACTTCAGCGTCTGCCTGCTGATACTTACAACAGCTTTATGGTGCGGGCCCAGGCGATCGCTGCCACCCAAGCCCAACGCCAGTTTGAGCAAGACCTGCTCGCCTCTGAAGTGTCGATTACGGTGCTGGGGGTTAATAATGGTGCGATGACGGCGGTGTTGCGTCTGCGGGTGAACCGACACAATTGGCAACGCTATCCCGATGCCCGCTATTGGGTGATGCATTTTGCCAGTGCCCGGACGCTCCTGGGCTTTCCCCAGGGCGGCCCAACGCCGGAGCAACTTCCGCCCCCCACTGACGGGGAACCCGAAGCGTCGCCGCCACCGAATGGTGAGCAATTTCCGCCTGAGCTACCGGGTTTTCCTTAAGGCCAGCAGCGATCCCCCTAACCGCCAATCTGCGACATGGTGCGGGCATAAACGCCCGTGGTTGTTCCCGAGTCGCGGCCTTTAAAGTTGATTTCGGGTTTGGCCTGCAAGAGCTGTGCGACTCGATGTTTGATCCCGACTAAGGATGCCCCCGCTCGCAGGGGGGTGCGGAGATCAAGCTGATCCGTTTCATTGAGCAAGCAAGGGCGCAACCACCCATCCGCCGAGAGCCGCACCCGGTTGCAGCGATCGCAAAAACAATCAGACATCTGACTAATGAAGCCCAGCGTGCCCCGCGCCTGGGGGATTTGAAACACATCCGCCGGGCCATTGCCCCGCACGTTTGACTCGACCAAACCCCAGCGATCGCGGATGCGCTGGCGCAACTCCTCGGACGGAATCCAAGCCCTCTCCCCAAAGAGTTGGGCATTGCCGATGGGCATGAATTCAATGAAGCGAACGTGCCAGTTCCGATCGATTGTGAGGGCCGCCAGGTCTTCAATTTCATGGTCATTCACACCCGGAATCACCACCACGTTGAGCTTGAGCGGATCAAACCCCACCGCATGGGCGGCGAGAATCCCCTGCCAGACCTGCTGCCAGCGATCGCGCCCTTTGTGACCAATAATGGCATTGAAAATCTCCGGCTCCAACGAATCCAGGCTGATGTTGATGCGCTTGAGTCCCGCATGGTAGAGATCAGCGGCCAGGGGCGCGAGCAAAAAGGCATTGGTCGTCAACGAGAGATCTTGGGTCTGGGGCAGAGCGGCGATCGCCCCAATCAGCTCCACCAGATCCGGGCGCAGCAGGGGCTCGCCCCCCGTGAGCCGAAACTTGCGAAACCCGAGCGGAATAAATACCGCTTGCAGCAGCGTGAGAACCTCGGCGTTGGTGAGTACGGTGGCACTCGGTATGTATTGGAGTGGTGTATCGGCGGGCATACAGTACTGACAGCGGAAGTTGCAGCGATCGATCAGGCTAATCCGCAGATAGTCAACAACATTCATGGAGATGCGAGCAGGGAAGTCTTAATCTTCTTAAGATACCGACTTTAGCAATTTTGGTGTTGTTTAATGGGGGGGATTGCAGCGAAGCCCCTGATTGACTGACATCAAAGATCAATCAGGATACCGACTCTAGATTGTGTACACCCAGAAACAAATACTCCGCAGGACTGGTGGGTTTCCCTGCCCCTCACATTGGGAGAAGTCTTGGATTCTACGTTCAAGACTGGGAGAGATGCAATGCTCACGGCTTGGGAATCTGTCGCAACGACAGCATAAACAATGGGCAGGGGCTAGACTAGATGGGGTGCATCGCTGAAGCAAGATATCGCAAACTTCACTAACTTCTTTTGACAAGCCTTGGTAATCGCTTGACTTTAATTCCTTAACCGTTGACCTCCTCCAACCGTTGAATCGGTTGTCTTCTTATTCCAGCAATGTCTTTGCGCCTAGCGACTCTCTTAATGCTTGCCCTCAGTCCTCTGCTTCTTGGTTGTGGGACTTGGGGAGAGTTGTGGATTAGGGGAAATGATGAATCTACGGTAGCATTGCTTACTATTTGCGATCCCGAGGATGAGTCTTCCTCAAAGATCCCCAGTTGTCAGGAACTCCAAGCGCGTCTGGAGAACGGAGAGACACTGGTAGTGCGAGAGGGGTGGTTTAACTTTTGGTTAGCCCTAGAGGATTCCTGGTGGGATTCAGGACAGTTGCGATCGCCCCTCGGAGATAAAACCTTGGTCAGTCGAATCATACCGGGCTCAAATCAGCAATGGATGGTTGAAGTCTGGTTGTTAGAAGACAACGAGTTGCGTCCAATAGCAGATGTTTTTCCCTACGGCTCGGAGGAGTTGTGGCAAATTCTAGAATGGTCGATCTTCTCAGATGCATCCTACAGCGAGGAAGTTATTGCTGCATCTGTAGGTATTCCTGTTGATGGCGAGAGTGAAGTTGATCACAACAGAAGTCCAACAGATGAGTTATCGAACTCTCAAATTTTGTTGGAGTTGTTTAACGCTAACCATCTCATTTTTACGGGTACTTTAGAGACCCACGTCAGAATTACTCGTTCTTGTACAGCAGGTTTAGAAGCGGTTTTTGGTCAGGAACTTTTAATTGATTAAACTACGGCAAGATGGAACTTGCCCCCTCAAAACTCCCCCTGCATAGTAAAAGCCGCCCAATAAAACGGCGCAGCAAACGCATCACTCTGCCACAGCCT
>JBMYQW010000558.1:0-2690 GCA_049601735.1 Spirulinaceae cyanobacterium | reverse complement strand
AGACGAGAACGTACCCCGTCCAGAGCCCCAGGGTAATACCGCCTGCGATCGCGCCGAAGGCCACGCTCAGGTTATTAATCATGAAATTGGCCGAAGCGATCGGCTCTTGGCCGAGAATCGAGCCCATCCATAGCTCCCCCCGACGCACCGTTGCGATCAAATCCGGCGGCACGAGAATCGGGATGACTTGGGGGTCGAGCGTGGCGATCGCTCCGCCAATGAAGCCCATCCCCAAAAAGAGCAGGCTGGCGATCGCAATATAAACGGCATTGCGCTGGAGTGCCGCTGGCAGCCCCCACAGCAAGAACTCACGGACTTGCGACCATTCCTGATGACGCTGCCCCTGATAGATCTGGTGATAGCCCTGGGCGGTCAAGTCCTGGAGCATCTGGGTCAGGCGTTGACCCACCGGATAAGTCTGGGCGCGGGCGAGATCGCCGGACACGCTGCGGTAAAGGCTGGCCAGTTGCCGCACCTCAGCAGCCGTGAGCTGCCGAATGCCCCGGCGTTTCACCCGATAGAGCAGGGTTTCTAGAGCTTGCCAATGCACCTCGCGCCGAGCAATCCAGCGTTTAATATTCATAAAATTTCTGCCTCGCCCCCGTCTAGTCCCCAGTCTAGTCCTATGATGACCTAATAAACCCTTCTCTCTCATACCCAATCCGAACGTTAAACCCAAAGCATTCTCCTGCTGTAGAGGCTGGGTTGCCCTGCTCTGCGGGGTCTTTGATGCTGGGTGCAGACAAAGCGGATTTCGTACCATAATCCCCTTGGCCGATTGGCTATTTTATCGTCATGTCCCCAGAAAGCACCGCCGCCCCGCCACAACCCATGAGCGTGGGCAACATTGTCACCGCCACGATTGAGCTGTACCGCGCGCGCTTTCGGGAATATTTCTCGTTGGCATTGCAGTCGGTGCTCTGGGTGCTCGGGCCGATTCTGCTGTTGCTCTTGGGCTTTGGCCTCATGATCGCAGGGATCGGCGTGGAAAACTTCGAGAGTGGCGGCAATGAAGTCAGTAACACCAGTTTGATTGGGCTCGGCGTGCTGGTGTTGGTGGCAAGCGTTGTGGTGGGGATTTACTGCGGGGCGCGATCGCTCCTTTATGGGGCAACCATTTCCCGGCTGGCGTTTCTGGATCTACGCAAAACCCCCGAAACGCGCACCGATGCCTATCGCTTCGTACGACGGCGAATGTGGAAGTTTTTTCTGGCTGCCCTTTGGGTGGGACTAATTTTGTTTGGCGCTTACATCGGCGTGATGCTGGTGGTGATGCTGCTGGCGGTCATTGGCACGGTCATTGTTGTCGCTGCTACGGGGGGTCAGCTCGACCCGGCCACCTCGCCGGAAGCGACGATCATCATTGGCTTACTCACGGTCTTGATCACGTTTGCCGTGATCATATCGCTGGTTTTGGTCTTTGCCTGGCTCTCAGCTCGGTTCTTTGTCTACGATACGTCGTTGGCGATCGAGGAGCGGCTGGAGGTGACGGAGACGGTGACGGTGAGTTGGCGGCTGACGCGCAACCATGCCTTTCGCGTCTTAGCCGTCATCTTAATCACTTACTTGGTGTCGCTGCCGGTGGGGTTTGTGGTGCAGGTGGTGGCGACGATCGCCCAGATGCTCTTGATGTTTGGCACCCCCCTGCCTGAAGAGTTAGCCCAGGTGGCTGGGTTTCTAGTGGGGCTGGTGATTGGTTTGGCGGGGAATTTGTTGTTGCTGCCCCTCTGGCAGGTGGTCAAGAGCATCATCTATTACGACCTCAAGACCCGCAAGGAAGGCATTGATCTCAAACTCTCGGATGCTTGAGTCCTGATCCTTTTTTGCTGCTATGCCCCTCTTTAAAGAAGTTCGCCTCCAGACCCCCGAGAGTGTCACCCTGCGGTTCAAACTGGCAGGCATTGGCAACCGAGCCTATGCCTTGCTCGTGGACTACCTCTGCTGGACAATCGCCCTGGTGATTTTTCTCTTCGGTTGGAGCTTTATTGCCGAACGCATCATTGAGCTGATCACACCGATCGCGGGCGATCGCTTCCTGAATTCCCTCGAACTCTGGCTGCTGGCTAGCGCGTTGCTCCTGAGCTTCGCGATCTATGTGGGCTATTTTGTTTTCTTTGAAGTCTGGTGGCAGGGGCAAACGCCGGGCAAACGCTGGGTCAAGATTCGCGTGATTCAAGCAAACGGTCGCCCCGCCCGACTCCCCCAGGCCCTCCTCCGCGCCCTGCTGCGCCCGATCGATGATATTTCTTGCCTGGGTGCCATTATCATTCTGCTCAACCGCCAAGAAAAACGCCTCGGGGACTGGCTTGCGGGCACGATCGTGATTCAAGAAGACACCACCACTGCCGCCAGCCAACTGCCCCTCTCTGCCTCCGCCCAAGCCCTGGGCCAGCAGGTGCTCGAACGGTCGGCTCTTGACCGTTTGAGCCCCACAGACTTCGCCACGATTCGCGCCTATCTGCACCGCCAGACCACAATGTTGCCCCAGGCGCGTCGCGCCAAGAGCCAGGAACTGGCGGCGCAACTCCAGACCCGCTTGGCGTTGTCGGAGCTGCCCCCGGATACGGAACCCTTAACCCTGCTGCAAGCCGTTTATTGGGCCTATCAACAAGCCTACGGCGATCGGCTCTAAGATCACTCCGAGGAAAAAAGCGTTCCAGAAATGAGCTTTTTGGGTGGCGGGCAAGATG
>JBMYQW010000557.1:0-2696 GCA_049601735.1 Spirulinaceae cyanobacterium | reverse complement strand
AGTATCAGGGGGGATTGGCGCAATCTCTAAAAACTCATACCAGATCCGAGTTGTATGCACCAAAAATAAATACTCCGCAGGGCAGGGAAACCAAGCCCCTACAGCAGGAGGATTCTTCAGGTTAACGTTCGGATTTGCTACCAAAAGTCGCTTTGGGTCTGGTTCCAACACAGCCCGTGCTCAGAAAATTCGTGCTCAGAAAATTCGTTTTCAGAAAACCCCAAAAAACCCTGCTTCCCAGAAGCAGGGCTCAAACAGGAGGGTTTAAAACGGGCGAGAAGGGATTCGAACCCCTGACACCGTGGTCCGTAGCCACGTGCTCTAGTCCACTGAGCTACACGCCCTAGCCTGTGCCGCCTTTATGCGACAGTTATTGAATGTAGCACACCCGTTTAGCATGACGCAACAGAACTCAGAGCCAACAGCCGCACCGCTGACCCATCTCAATGCCGCTGGCGAGGCTCAGATGGTGGATGTTTCGACCAAAGCGACCAGCCGACGGACGGCGATCGCTGCGGGTCAAGTCCGCATGAAACCCGAGACCTTGGCGGCGATCGCCAGCGGCAACGCCCCCAAGGGCGATGTCTTGGCCACAGCCAAGGTGGCGGGCATCCTCGCTGCCAAGCAAACGGCTCATCTCATTCCCCTCTGCCATCCCCTGCCCCTGCAAAACATCCAAGTGGCGTTCACCGCCGATCCGGCCCTGCCGGGCTACCAGATCCAAGCCAGCGTCACAACCACAGCGGAAACGGGCGTCGAGATGGAGGCCCTGACGGCCGTTTCGGTTGCCGCGCTTACCCTCTACGACATGGCGAAGGCAATCGAAAAATCGATCGTGATTGAACAGATCCATCTGGTCTCGAAGACAGGCGGTAAATCGGGAGACTATATCGGTGGTTAGGTCGTTTTGCGAAAGCCCAATCCCTTGACTGGTGGGCATTGCCTAGGCTGTTGACTTTGCAGGATTTCCTGCTGACAAAATTCACGCAGATTCCGTGCTGGGAAGCGGGCTACGGCTCTTTATCTGTAAAAAATCCCGTAGCGCGGGCATCTTGCCCGCCTCGGTTGACCGGGCCAATCACGATAGAATCAGCCAATACTTTGAGCGATCGCGCCCGAGCGCAGTGCCAAAGGCGATCGCGTTGCTCGATCGCTCTTCACGAAGGCGGCATCGAACTGCAACACCGATCATTCTCTTACTGTTGCCAAGGTATTCGCTAACTTCTCGGCCACACCTGCGATCCAAGCCTCATCCTGGCTGGTGTAGCTGCGCGGTGCATTGGCCCCGAGAATCAACGCCCCTTCAGTCCCGAGCGGCTGACAGATTAACCCTTGGGTATTCTCCGGCAAAAAATCAAACTCAATCCGGCCCGGATAAAGCTTCAGCGCCACGAGATAAACCGGCTTTTGCTGTTCCATCACTCGCTTCAAGATCGCCTTCGGGTTCACATCCGGCTTGGGGGGCAAAACGCCCCGTCGCAGCAGCACCTGGCCTTGGTAATAAACCACCAACGACTTTGTGACCGTATTCGTCAGTAACAAATGCGACGCCCAAGCTAGCTCAGTTTGAATGGGCTCCGGCAGATCGGGGGCAAAATCGAGCATTTCTTCGCCGATGAGCTCAACGGCCTCCGGCGATCGCGGCTGCACCCGTTGCCAGAGCAAACCCGTTAAAATCAGCAGCGCACTGAGCAGGACGCCCAAGGCATCCGATCGCGCCTGATTGGCCGTCACTGCCGGCGTCAACAGGCGGTTCACCAGCAGGAGCGTTCCGCCCAGTCCACCGACGACCAGCGGTAATTGACGCAGCACCCGATTGGGATCAGCAGGAGAGTCAGCGGGCATGGATGCAAAGATGGGGCGAAAGAATCATCTTCATCATGGCATAGAAGACCAACTGAGCAAGACAGCGGCTAGAAAACACGGTTGAAGATAGCGTTGGCCTATTCTCCTGCTTCCGTATCGCCCTCCTCCGTATCATCCTCTTCTATTTCACCTGCTTCCCTGTCGCTCTCTTCCTCCTGTTCAGCTAACGTCAGCCATTCCGGAATCTCACGCTCCACGGCATATTGCAGCTCAATGGGTACAACAACAATGGTTTGATCGGTTTCTGGCTGCGTCTCGGGATTGAGTTGGGCGTAGAGTAATTTATTGTCAAAGTTAGGGCCACCCAATTGCAGCACCTCGGGCTCGTCGGCATCAGCAAGCTCGATCGTGATCGTGGCGAAGGGTTCCTCTAGACCGTAGGTTTCCCGATCTTCGGCGTCAATTAGAAAAGTGCGTTCTCGTTCACCCTCAACCAGCAGATCGGTCAGAAACTCGATGGTCGCCGGATCGGCCGTGCCCGTTTCCGGGGCCTTCATTTGCCATTGCTCGGTCTCGGGTTGGCTGCGATCGCGCTCGAACACCAGCAATTCTTCATCCACGGCGATTGTCAAACCCGTGATCTCCTCTATCCCGAAGGCAAAAATCTGTTTCTGCTGGCGGGCCTGCTGGCTGCGGCGGGTTTGATAGGTAGCTTCCACAACATAGACAATGCCACTGAGGGCGATCGCGCTAATCAGGAGCGCCAACGTGGTGCGTTGCAGTTTCATGGTGGCAGTTTGAGGGGGAAGGGGGATGAGTTTAGAGGAACGGGTTTAGAGCACTCCAAGGAAAAAAGCATTCCAGAAATGAGCTTTTTGGGTGGCGGGCAA
>JBMYQW010000556.1:0-2705 GCA_049601735.1 Spirulinaceae cyanobacterium | reverse complement strand
AGCAGAAAAGTCAACGCTGGCAAAAGGTAGCTGCCAAGCTGGAAAAATCTCAGACCCGATTCCGAGAACTGTTTGAAGCATCAGCAGATGCGGCCATCATCCTCGATGATGGGCTCATCGTAGATTGCAATCGAGCGGCGGTCGAGATGATGGGGTACACCGATAAAAATAGGTTGTTGTCGCTCAACCCAGCCCAGATTTCACCGGAATTTCAACCAGATGGCCAAGCATCTGCTGAGAAAGCCGGGACGATGATTACGTTGGCCATGACGCACGGCAGCCATCGCTTTGAATGGGTGTGTCAGCGATTTAATGGTGAAAACTTTTGGGTTGAAGTGGTTCTGACACTCATGCCGGAAAAAGATCGGCTCGTCTTCCATGCTATTTGGCGCGATATTAGCGATCGCAAAGTCGCTGAAGCTGCCCTGCTTAAGTCGGAAGCCAAAATGCGCCAACTTATTGAACGGACGGCCGATGCAATTTTATTGCTCGATGCCGAGACATTGGTATTTACCGAAGCGAATCAAGCCGCTGCTGACTTGATGGGATTTAAAGATCCAAGCCAGATTATTGGTCTTAGCCCCCTTGACTTCTCTCCAGAAATCCAGCCGGATGGCATCCCCAGCCGTGAAAAAATTCAAATCAGTCAAGAACCCCTTTTGGCTCAGGGAAACGCCCGCTTTGAATGGTTATGTAATCGTCAAAATGGTGAACAAATTTGGCTGGAAGTGATTCTCACCTTAATGACTACGGAAGAGAAGCCAAGTCTCCATTGTGTGTGGCGCGATATTCATGATCGCAAGATGGCTGAAGCCGCCTCTCAACGCTATCAAGAACGACTGCGGTTTTTGGTTGAGCAAACCCCAATTGCGATTATTGAATGGGATGCTAATGCTAAAGTGGTGGGCTGGAACCCAGCCGCTGAGACAATCTTTGGCTACTCCGCCTCAGAAATGCTCGATCAAGATCTCAGAAAAGTTGTTCCCGAATTGGATCGAGCCTTGGTTGCAAAGGTAATACAATCTCTATTTGAGCAGCGTGGTGGTTCCTATAGCGTTAATCAGAATCTGTGCAAGGATGGCTCGCTGATTACCTGCGAATGGATTAATACGCCTTTGCGAGATGCTGAAGACAATGTGATCGGCGTTTTTTCCATGGCTCAAAACATTACCGATCGTGAAAATGCTAAAGCAGAAATTCTACAAAAGTCTCAAGAACTTGAGCAAACGCTGCAAGAATTACAGCACACTCAGCTCCAAATGGTTCAGGGCGAAAAGATGGCATCGCTGGGAAATTTAGTTGCAGGAGTTGCCCATGAAATCAATAACCCGATTGGATTTCTCAATGGCAGCATCAAGAATACCAAGGACTATATTCAAGACCTATTTGACTATCTAGACGTTTATCAGCAACATCAACCGCCAACGGCTCCGGTTCAAGATAGTGCTGAAGATATTGAGTTAGAGTTTATTCTGGAAGATTTACCGAATATGCTGAACTCGATGCAAGGCGCGACCGATCGCATCAAAGCCATTAGCAACAGCCTCCGCACTTTCTCCCGTGCAGATACCGAAAATAAAGTCAAGGCTGATCTTCATGAAGGGCTCGATAGTACGCTACTTATCCTCAAGTATCGGCTCAAGGCAAATGAGCAGCGTCCGGCTATTGAAGTGATCAAAAACTACGGTGAGCTGCCCGATATTGACTGTTTTCCCGGACAGCTCAATCAGGTGTTTATGAACCTCCTGGCCAATGCCATTGATGCCTTCGATGAGGCGAATCAGGGCAAGAGCTTTGCCGAGATCAAGGCAGCACCGAATCAGATTACGCTTTGTACCAAAGTGATTGAAAACCAAGTTGAAATTCAGATTCAAGATAACGGCTGTGGGATGAAACCGGAAATTCAAGCCCGTATTTTTGAGCAAGGGTTTACCACGAAAGCGGTGGGAGAAGGAACGGGTTTGGGCATGGCGATCGCTCGCCAAATCATCATGGAAAAACACAGCGGTAGCCTTGAATGCAGCTCAGAACTGGGTCAGGGCACAACCTTCATCATTATCTTGCCCTGCTAGGACAGAAAGATGAGCGGTTCGCTTTAGAAAGCTGAATCCTTGAGCTGCCCCGTCATGACTCGTTGGTATTTACTGAGCGGATTTCGTATCAGCAGCCGATGCTAGTAAAAAATAGGTGCACATTTTGCCTTTACCTTTTACCTTGATCAGACCCCGTTCTTTAAAGTCAAAACGATTTTGCAACTGCTGCCAAACTGCTTTGGAGACCTGAATTTTGCCCGCAACGCCTGTTGTTTCCATGCGGCTAGCCGTATTCACCGCATCGCCCCAAATATCATAGACAAACTTTTTCTCACCAATTACACCCGCGATCGCCTCACCACAATGCAACCCAATCCGCAGATTTAGATCGTAGGGGTAGCGGGCATTAATTGTTTTCATCTCCGTCAACATTGCTAGGGCTAAATTAGCTGCTCGTTCGGCTGAATGAGTTATGGGCTCGGGTAAACCAGCGACTGCCATGTAAGCATCGCCCACCGTCTTGATTTTTTCCAAACCAATTTGATCCGTCAGGCGATCGAAACTGGAAAAGATATCATTGAGCAGTGCGACCAACGCTTGGGCCGAAACTTGACTCGAGAGATGAGTAAAGTTCACAATATCCGCAAACAAAATCGTCACGTCATCGTAGCG
>JBMYQW010000555.1:0-2708 GCA_049601735.1 Spirulinaceae cyanobacterium | reverse complement strand
TCGCGTGTTGCGACAATCTTCATTTACCAGCCGTCCTGACGCAGGCTGCTGAGATTATAGCGGTGTGCAAATCAACCAAGCACAGCAAATCCTATCACTGGAGGCATTCCGTCTTCGGAAGTGTACTTAGTCAAAGTGAATACCGCTATAAGTTCACGCCAGTGCTCCCAGACCCATCCCTACACCGCAACTTGATAGTTATCGAGGGGTAAGAAAATAGTCAACTCTTCCCCTTGGGGCGATCGCTGCCGCACCGTTAATTTACCGCCCAGACTCTGAAACAGGTTTTTCGTCACATCCAGATTCAGGCTCAGGCTACCCGTTTCGGGTTGGAACATCAGCAATTGCCCCAGAGACTTAAGGGACTTGGAGAGCGCCACATCCTGCGAGAGGAATTGGAGCTTGAGGCGATTACCCGCCGTGGTGACATTCACCTGCACCGTGCTACCCGTAGGCAGACTGCGTGTCAGACGCTCGATCAGGCCCGAGAGCACCTGGTTGAGCAGCGCCGGGTGGCTGACGATCGTCGGCAACTGCTCCGGCAGCACAATATCGAGCCGGATGCTGCGCCGCTGGGCCTGCTTTTGCCATTGGGGAATATGCTGCTGAATTACCTGGTGGAGCGCCAAGGGGATGAGCTGGACGCGATCGCCCCGCTCGGCAGGCTGATTCTCCAGTTCAGCGGCCCGAAAGATCAGCTCCATGCGATTAATCTGATCGGTGCATTCCTGGTCAATCGTCTCCAGCCGCTTGACCACATCGGTGGTAAAGTTCTGGCGCTTCTTGAGCAGCAAACGCGTGAGCATCCGAATCGTAGTCAGCGGCGTACGGATCTCATGGGTCAGGGCCTGCAACAGCTCCATTTCGGGGCAGCTCGCCTCGGGTGGAGGCGACTCGGCAAATTCTGGCGTAGACTCAGCCACCGCACAGCTCGGGGCCGCTACGGTTGGGATCGGGGTCGCGGTTGGGAGTTCGTGTAGGAGGTGCTGCATAAAGGCCGCCGTCAAGCGTTCATCCGGTGGCGGCGGCGGAAACTGGGCCACCCACTGCTCCAGACAGCTTACCTGCTGGGGGCTGGCCAGGTGGAGGCGAATGCGTAGACCCTGCCAGCAATGCTCAATCACTTCGGGAGAGAACGAGAAGCGGAATTGGGGGTTGCCCTGCTCATCCACCGCCAGAACCAACACCACAGCGAACTGGGGCGTTAACACCAGGCAAAACTGCTCTTGGGCCAGGGGGTCATGCACAACGATCGGATAGTCCTGGTGTGTGGGGGTCGCGTCGTCAGCACAGTCGGACTCGGCGGCATCGGTCTCGGTGGGGGGGCTGGCCGCTGGCAGTTGGAAATGCTGCAAGGCGATCGCCTCTAGGGACTGAATCCGAAACAGACCCAGGTGAAGCTGCGTCAAGAGTTGGGGATCTTCGAGGACTGGGGTTGGCCCGGCCAGGACGAGCCCCTTGCCGATCGATTCTGCCCTGCTCGGGGTCGCTGGGGTCGCAGTGTCGCAGAGGTAGCCGAGAAGTTTTTGGAGAGCAGCGATCGCCGCTGACCAGTCTCGGCCAGCGCGGCTGGGGTCTACCGTGGTGGGCAGTAGACCGGGTAAATCGCGGTTTTCATAATGCGCGATAATTTGATTGAGGGTGGGAATCCCGGCTGGAAACATGATCAGCAACAGTGGGTCAGCGGCAAAGTCTGGGCTAAATGAGGGTTAAGGGTGGTATCCGGTCACTGCTTGGGGTGGGATTGACCACCCGCAGCCAGTCGTGGCGATCGCCTTCGGTCGTGCGCTTATGAGCGTTTAGAAAATAAATCGAGAATTCCGTAGCGCAGGTGGTCAGTGAGCTTGTCGTTGGCGTAGCCTCCCGGAGGGATAATCTGCGTCTCGCCTGCCCAGGGTCAGCGCATTCTGCAATGACCGGATTAAATTCTTAACCTTCATCAGCGCAATCACCTATGGCTAGTGGACTTGCTTAAGCTCTCTAAAACCTCAGGCTTTGGGGTCAATCTGGCTCAATAGTAACGGCTCGTGCCCCTGCTCCTGGGGTGTAGAACCGTACCCCATCAGCGTAAAACTACTCCCCTTCTTGTTATGCAACGTCTGCGTCGCTTCCTGTTTACCGTTCTCGGGCTCCTGTTTCGGCATCCCCTCACCGGAGTGACGTTGCTGGTGCGCCTGCCCGATGAGCGACTGATTCTCGTCCGCCGCCAGGACGATGGAAAATGGAGCCTACCCGGTGGCTTTGTGGACTGGGGTGAATCTGTCCCCCAGGCAGCACGACGGGAACTCTGGGAAGAAACAGGCTTAGAACTGCTCGAAATCAGCCGCCTTGTGGGGATCTATTCCGCCGCCGATCGCGACCCACGGGGAATACATTCCATTAGCCTGGTTTTAGAGATTCAGGCGGTGGGACTGCCGCAGATTCAAGACGGCTTAGAACTCTCCGAAATCGGTGCGTTTAAGCTCTCCGAGCTGCCCCGAGGACATCTCAGCCATGACCACGATCGCCAACTGCAAAATTATTTAGCCAATCAAGTTACGGTTGCTTAGAATACGCCTTGAAAATAATTATCCCAAGGCAGGTGGGACGCAGATTCGACGCCACGGGTAACGCTCATTTCTGGAACATTATTTTTCCTTGGGATACTCTTAGCGGTGATGGGGAGAGTTTAAAATCCCCTCTCGGGAGGGGCGGCCTCGCGTAGCGAT
>JBMYQW010000554.1:0-2732 GCA_049601735.1 Spirulinaceae cyanobacterium | reverse complement strand
GTGTGGGCCGCCATGGAAGCCTTGTGAATAAAGGGTTTCACGCTTAAGTTCACACCAGTGGTTTAAAACTTGCCCCTACGGGGAGAATGTATTCACCCCTCCCGCAACAGGCGCACCTCCTTCGGCAAACAGAGATGGATCAAACTGCAATCGCGGCATTTTGACTTCTGCTCGATCGGGGCCGGCATCGCTGCATCCACCGCCGCGTGAGCCGCTGCGATCGCGCCCGCCGTCAGCTCCCGTAGCTGTGCCGTAAACTCCACCTGCTCCCGCCGCCGATTGCCGTAATAAAAAATCGCCCCCGCCGCCACGGTTTCTCCAGTCTGCTCCTCCAAACACAGCGCCGCCGCACAGAGTTGGAAATGGTCATTCAAATGCCGCGCCATGCGCCCCTTCTTGTATTCCACTGGCATTAGCACCCCGTCCGTATCCTCCACCGCGTCGATGATGCCCTTGACTCGGAGGCGATCGCTCCAGACCCACTGCTGCCGCCGGATCAGCGTCTCCCCCTCCCACTCCTGGCCCACCTCATCAATGTTGCGGTGCAAATGTCGCCCCCACACCAAATGCGCATTGTCCGCCGACTCCCCCAGCACATATTCCCAATAAAACCGCCGCGCGCAATATTCCCACGCATTCAAATACGCCAGCGGTAGATAATCATCCATCGCTCTGTCCTCCTGATTTGTGATTGATTGGTTTGATGTCTCCGGGCGCAAGCGTTCATCCGTGTGAACTTAACGCTGTATTCAGCCCCTGATGGGAGTTCCAGTGGGCCGACCCACCTCCCCCTGCGGATACTCCTCCCGAGAGGAGACTCGTAAAATCCCCTCTCGGGAGGGGCGGTCAAGCGCAGCGCCGACCGGGGTGGGTTGGGTGTGGGCCGCCACAGAAGCCTTGTAGATACTGGGTTTCATGCTTAAGTTCGCACCAGTGGCAAGCGTTGCGCCCCTACAAGTTCTTAACCCAGTACAGAATTGCTCAAACCCTTGCATTCGGTGCGTTACGGCTATCGCCTAACACACCCTACGCAAGCCTTTCATCTTTCTGCCTTCTGCCTTCATCCTTCAAAACTTGCCCCATCCCCAACGCCGTCTTCCGCCCCACCCCCGCAAAAAAGGCAAACTGCGCTAACACCGCCGCCCGTTTTGCTTGATCCGGATCAGGAAATTCATAACTAATCCGCCCCTGAGCCCCAATTTCCGTGGATTTTTTAATCGTCAGGCGGTGGGTCTTCAGGTCATAGGCGCTGACCCGCCCGTGCCATTCGATGGGAGTAAAGCGCAAATCCTCCGGTGCAAAAGCATTCCACCGCCGCTGCAAACTGTTAAAGACCAGTTCCGGCAACGGCAAGGGCTGGATATCTTTTTTCCCCTGCTTGAAGCTGGTGGGCGATCGCAACTGGAGCGTAATCGTCTTCGCTGCTGGGGTTTGGTGCAGGAGGGTGTAGGGCGTGGCTCCGGCCAGCTTGTGGCTACCGGGCAACGTCAAGACTCCGACGATCTTAAACGGCTGTTCGTTGAAAACAAGCGGCGCATCACCCCCCTGCTCAATCCCCTTGAGCAACGCCTGAGCATAAGAACTCGCTAAAACCCCCACCCGAAAATAGAGGCGATCGCCCGCCTGAATCGTCCGTCGCGCCGACTTCCCCAGCAGCGGCGAAATGCTCAAGGGGGAAACCTGGGTTTGGTGCAGGGTTTGGGCCAACTCGGCATCGGCCGCGCCGATCCAGGTCAGCACCTGGGCATGGAGGGCATGGCTCAACAGGGGCAAGCGTTTGATCACCTGGGTTGCAGCCAGTTCGACCACGATGGAATAGGCAATCGCATCAAGCGACATTCAACACCTCCGCACCATAATGGCAACCTTGGGGGAGGTTCAGAGTTTTGGGCAGATAGGGGTCAGTCTGTCGCATCTGGCTCCAGGCTTGGGCCGCCGGATTATCAGATTGTGAATGCCCCAACTGCCAATAGTCCCCCGTTAGTTGAGCTTGACTGACTAAACTGGTCGGCGGCATCACCACGCGGTTATAGAGCTGCAACGTTTGTTCGGCGGTGAGATCTAACGGGTTCAAGGGCTGTTCGCAGAGATAGCTACCAGATTGGGACGTAATTGCCGCTGCCGGAACTTCGATCGTATCGACCCGAATTTTCGCCGCCCACTTGCCCAACCGAATCCAGCGCGGCAATTCCCGCTCCTCATTCATGATGACGAAAGTACGAAACGTGCTCCCCACCGCCAACTCCTTCGCCCGGCCAAAGTTGATCGGATAGTTGCGATCGGCCCCGCGATCGCCAAATTGTTTCGCCCGGCCGTAATAGGTCGCCTGGGCCGCCTTGAACGTATTCACCTGATAAATCCATTGCAGCGGCAACCCCGGAAACAGGTAAATCTGCGCCGCATTGAGATGCAACAAATTCTGTTCATTCTGGGCATCAAAATAGCCCGGTTTCTGAGCCGGTTTTCCCGCCAAACCGTAAATATGTGGAATCAAGGTTCCTTTGAAAAAGGCATAACTCAACGCCCAATTGTGGAGATATTTCTCCGTTTCATACAATGTGCCCAGCTCACGACTGGCGAAGAAAACATTGTCATGCAACGTGAGCTTACACAGATAAATTTTGACCATTGTTTTGATTTCTATTCATTATCATCGTAGGGGCGGGTTTGTAACCATCCGTGTGAACTTAAGCGTGAAATCCTTTATCCTCAAGGCTTCCGTGGCGGCCCAC
>JBMYQW010000553.1:0-2734 GCA_049601735.1 Spirulinaceae cyanobacterium | reverse complement strand
GGGAGGAGTCCCCGGTTCGCACAGCGTTCCGGAGGAATAGGGGGAGGTGGGTCAGTCCACTGGAACTTCCGCCAGGAGCTGAATACAGCGTTAAGTTCACACCATTGGGTTTCCCTGCCCTGCGGAGTATTTGATTCTTGGTGAAGCCAAAGCGGATTTGGCATTAGATTCACTGCCCTCCAAGCGCAACATCGGCTGCTTGCTCCCATCCCTTCCCCATTCTCAAGATCCCAACCACCAAAACCATGACCCAAGTCCAAGACGCACCCACGCCAACGCCTCTCGCCGCCGAACTCAACGGCCTTTTCCAGAGTGGCGAAACCACCCAACGTCCCTGGGGCACGTTTACCGTGCTTGAAGAGGGCCAGGGTTACAAAATCAAACGGATTGAGGTCAAGCCGGGCCATCGTCTCAGCTTGCAGATGCATCATCACCGGAGCGAGCATTGGATTGTTGTTTCGGGTACGGCGAAAGTCACCTGTGGTGAGAGCATTGAAATTCTCGCCAGTAACCAATCTACCTACGTGCCTCAATGCACGGCGCACCGCCTGGAAAATCCGGGCGTGATTAATCTCATCATGATTGAAGTCCAGAACGGGGAATACTTGGGCGAAGACGATATTGTTCGTTTTCAGGATGATTACAAGCGGAATTAATTGCCCGATAACGAACGCCAAAATCCCTGAAACCCTGATTTGGTGGGCAATGCCCACCCTACATCTAGCACAACCCCAAAGCGGTTTCAGGGCGGCCCACACCCGACCCACCCCGGTCATCGCTACGCGAGACCGCCCCTCCCAAGAGGGGATTCATTGATGCACATACACTAATTCAAGCATATGATCCACCTCTCGCCTGCTGCGGCTCAAGAAATTCGCCGCTTGCAGGCCGCGACTCATCGCTCGGCCCATTATCTTCAGCTCTCGATCGCCCCTGGTGGCTGTGCTGATTGGGCCTATCAACTTGGGTTTGTGGGGGCGGAGCAGGTGGATGTAGCCAGTCTGCAAACCACGGATCAAGGGCTGAAAGTGGCGATCGCCCCCGAACACCTCTCCCATTTGGAGAATCTAACGCTGGACTATGCCGAAGACCTCATGGGCGGCAGTTTTCGCTTCGAGAACCCGAATGCAACCGAAACCTGTAGTTGTGGTCATTCGTTTGCTTTGTCGCAGAGCGCATAGCCAGGGTTGGCTAAAATGTTCTTACGTGTATTAAATCAATCTGACGGTGGTTCAGGCTCCTCGCCAATACGTTGTAGTTGCTCTCGAAAAATCGCCTCAACATCTTGGGCAGACATCTCGTAGGGAGAGGGATAGCGTCGCGCATTGGGGTTGCGACGATTCACGAACAGTTCACGAATCGCCCCATCGTCCGTGGGATGCTGACGAATGTAGGTTTTGAGTTCGGGGCGACTCATGTGGACAAAGTCAGGTTTCATTAAAAAGGCTCCAAATCCACCACCTCTCCCTCAAAAATGCCATAGCCCCATTCTGGATGCTGCTGAATCTGCTGCATTACCAAGGTGCGCCCCATCGGGTTGGCGTAGGCTTGGCGCAGAGCTGCGAGGCTGGGAATGCCTGGTTTCTCGGCAGGAGCAGGAGAGGGCGGCGTTAATTGCTCCGGCGGCTGCAACTGGTTGAGTTTGGCCATCACCGCCTGCTTGCTCGGTGTCGGTGGGGCAGCGAAGGTGCTGGGTAGGTAGGGCGTCTGGACGCCCTGCTGCTGGGCTCGCTGGGCTTCGTTGGCCAGGCGATCGCACTTTCTTAAAAACCCCTCCCAAAGATCCTGAGCTAGGGTGGGCTGGCGTAGGTCGGCGCGGGCTTTAGCGGTGGCGACTTCGATCGGTTCCCCCTTGTGGCAATAATATTGAATCCGTTCTTCTTCAAAAGCGGGGTAGGGTCGGCCCGGCGCGATCTCCCAGTCGCGCTGAAGTTGTTGGCTGCTGCCCAAGGGCTGACCCTGAATAAAGTCATCCCAGAGCGGCGAGACGAGCCCTTTGGTCAAGCCATCCACAATGTAAAAGACTTGCTCACGGGGGTTGCGACTGCCCTGCTGGAGGTAATAGTCCCAGAGGGCCCGTTGAAAGGCTTCGAGTTGGGCGGCGGAGTCCCAGGGGCCAATGAACTGGTAGTCCGGCGTTACGGGGGTTCGCGGCGGCGAGCGGCGGGCGAGCAAGAATTGATCCTGACGTTCCGTGAGCGATCGCCGCTCGGCTGGATGGTGGGGGACAATCTGTTGCAGACTCTGTAATTTATGGGCTAATAGTTCGCCCTGAATCTGTAACTGGAGCCGATCGCCCACCAGCAACTCTCCCAAGAGCCCCCGGCGGCGCAACTGCTGCCGAGCAAACTCCTGCTCCGGCAGCGAGAGCCCCGTCTGGTGGGCGATCGCGCTGCTGTCGTAGACCCAAGGGTTGTCCTGGGCCGTTTCCCAAAGCCAAGCCAGCAAGACCGTCGCTGTCACCGCTCCTGTAACTTGGGTGAGCTGGTGGCTATAGGTGCGATCGCGCTCACATTGGCGCAACAGTTGGGCCAGATTCTGTGCAGTGGAAGGGGTCATTGAGGAAGTTCAAGCAATGTCATACGAAAGCTGGAAAGCAGAACTAGGAATCTAACGTAGGGGCGGGTTTCAAACCACTGGTGTGAACTTAAGGCTGTATTCAGGTCCTGGTGCGAGTTCCAGTGGGCCGACCCACCTCCCCCTACGGGTACTCCTCCCCAGAGGAGATCTAAAG
>JBMYQW010000552.1:0-2743 GCA_049601735.1 Spirulinaceae cyanobacterium | reverse complement strand
GGAGTACCCGTAGGGGGAGGTGGGTCGGTCCACTGGAACTCTCACCAGGAGCTGAATACAGCGTTAAGTTCACACCAGTGGGTTTCCCTACCCTGCGGGGTATTTATTTTGAGTGCAGACAACCCGGATCGGGTATTAAACCCCCTGAACAACCAGCCGCCCCGCCACCAAAATTCCCTGCCCCAACTGCGTGGCGATCGTCAACAACACGATCGCACTCCAGGGCAATAAGCCGTACCCCACCCGGGGATGCTGGTCGAGACCCACACCGGCTGCGATCGTCAGGGGCACAATGCCGTAGGCCAGCCGCTCGGCGGAGAGATCACTCCCCGAGAGGAGCAATAGCCCCAAGCCACAAAAGCCGTAGAGCAAAACTGCCCCCGTCAGATGTCGCCGTAGTTGCCAGAGCATCATTGCCCCGCCAAAGACGCCTCCGAGCCGCAGCAGGCCATAGTCACCCACGATCCAGGCGGCACAGACGACAAAGAATGTCCAGTAGGGCGTCGCGCGACCGAGACGATCGCGCCTGCACCAAACGGCGATCGCCAGCCCCGTCACCAGCACCACGGCCAACGGATGATCGATTCTGGCCAAACCCCGCGCGTGATAATTGGTTTCGCCCACCACCGTAACCGTCAGCAGCCGCAACCAGGGCTGTAAATCGCCCACGGTTCGGCCCCATTGGTCTTGGGCGGCGGAGAAGATGAGCGGATCGCCCAGTTGGAGCCAACAGTAGAGGCTGTAGGCCATTAAGCCCCCGGCCATAGCAATAATGCCGCCATAGGTTACGGCGGGGCGCTTCTCACGAACCGCTTGGAGCAGCAGCGCCGGAATCAAGGCAAGGCCGGGGGGACGTACGGCGGTGGCCAGGAAACCGGAGAGCGTCATCACGCCCAGCCGTCGGGTCTCAAACGCCCAAAGCGCCGCCACGGTGAGCAAGAGAAACAGCCCTTCGGTGTAGAGCACTGTGCCAAACAGCGAGAAGGGACAGAGCACCAAAACCGCCACCGCCCAGCGAGCCACCGTCAGATGATATTGCTGCTGGAGCCAATGGTGTAGCAGCCAGACCGCGCCCAGAAAGGCCAGGTTGTTGATGCAAAACCCGGCCACCTCAGGAGCCATGGGCCCGATCGCCAGCCCTCGAATTAGCAGCGGATAGAGCGGAAAAAAGGCGGGCGATCGCCAGAGCCCATCCGGGTCGATCGTGTAACCTTCGCTGGCAATGCGCAGATACCATTGGCCATCCCCCCCCACAAAAGCATCGCTGCCCACGGCGACTTCGGCATTGAGGAGCGGCGCAAGGCCGAAAAACGCCACGAAGATTAGCAGCCGACTGAACAGCCAGAGGGCCCAGGGAAAACGCCCGGTATGGGTTTCATCCATTAGCCAGGTGCGGCTGGCTTGGGCGAGATGTTGGAGCTTGCGGAGCATGGACTTCAGGTTGACTTTGCGAGCAGAGCTTACACCATTGGTGACACCCTTAGCCAAAGGGCAACCCAAGCGGAGCGGGAACATTCGCCCCTCGTCTCAGCCGACTCTCAGGACATCTCGGGTAAAATTTCAGCCCCCTGCGTTTGAATCAGCACTATATTCATGACTTCTCTGCGCTAATCTGAGGAGTCTAGCAAATTGCCAACTGCGCCCACCTTCACTATGGTTCAAACTCCGAGTCGTCCCCCTGCTCAGTCTGCTACACCCTTCACGCCCTTTGCCCAGCAGTTGGCGCAGCCCTTGGCCAAGTCTGCGATTACGGTGTTGCAGATTAACCTGGGACGACGCTGCAACTTAGCCTGTAGCCATTGCCATGTGGAAGCGGGGCCCAAACGCACGGAGGAACTCTCACCGGAGGTCTGTGAGCAGCTCTTGGCGATGATTCGTCGCTTTGCGCCCATTCAAACGGTTGATTTAACCGGGGGCGCACCGGAGATGAATTATGGGTTTCGTCCGTTGGTAGAGACGGCGCGATCGCTCGGCAAAGAAGTGATCGTGCGCTCGAATCTGACCATTTTCTTTGAGTCGGGTTATGAAGACTTACCCAACTATTTCGCAGCACAACAGGTTCGGGTTGTCGCGTCGTTACCCTGCTATCTAGAAACCAACGTCGATCAGCAACGGGGCAGCGGCGTCTACGATCGCTCCATCCAAGCCATTCAAAAACTCAATGCCTTGGGCTATGGTCATGATCCCAACTTAGTTTTAGATCTGGTCTATAACCCCAGTTTACCCACCAGCGAAGACTTCAATCTCACCCCCGATCAGCAGCGTCTCGAACAGGATTACAAAGCCTACCTGAGCGAACATTTCAACGTTCAATTCAATCATCTCTTCACGATTACGAATATTCCCATCGGTCGTACCCAGCAATATCTGCAACGTCGGGGATTGATTCAGCCGTATCTGACGTTTTTAGCCAACCATCACAACCCGCAAACGATTCCGGGGCTGATGTGTCGTAGCGAGTTATCGGTGGATTATCTCGGCCAGGTGTATGACTGCGACTTTAACCAAATGGAAGGAGTTCCGGCGCGCACGGCAACGGGCGAGGTGCTGACGATCGGGCATTTCCTGGAGCGCGATCGCCTTGACCTCATTGGCCAGGTACAAACCCGCAACTATTGCTATGGTTGCACGGCGGGGGCGGGTTCGAGTTGTGGCGGCTCGTTGGTGGATTAGACCCAGAGTCGTTTCTATAGCGTTAGGGGCGCAACGCTTAACGCTTGCGCCCGGTGAATTGCCTCAACTC
>JBMYQW010000551.1:0-2746 GCA_049601735.1 Spirulinaceae cyanobacterium | reverse complement strand
TCCCCCGTAGGCGGCCACCGTCGGGTATTCCGGCAAGGTTTCGGGGCTATAGTCACCGCCTTTAACGTAGATATCCGGCTGGAGTGCCGCGATCAATGGCGTTGCGGTGCTCTCTTCAAACACCACCACCGCATCAACCGCAGCCAGAGCCAGCAGGAGTTCTGCCCGTTGCTCGGCGGGGATTAACGGTCGGGGCGGATATCCCGGTGCTTGGGGCTTGAGTTGGGCAACGGAGCGATCGCTATTTAAGCCCACCACGAGTCGTTGTCCCAAGGCTCGTGCGGCTTGGAGATAGCGCACATGACCCACATGGAGCAGATCAAAGCAGCCATTGGTAAAGACTAGCGGTCGCCAGGTCGTGGGGTCTTGGCGGATGGCCTGTTGGAGGTCTGGCAGCGAATGGGGTTGGGTCATTGATTCAGGTTGCAGCTATTCAGTTCACAGCGTCTGAGCTGGGATGATGCATCGAGCAGCCGAGACGGCTGCGCTACGGTGCTGCCTATTTTTATGATCCATAGCGCGGGCATCTTGCCCGCCATTGGCTTCAATAGGGCATTTCAAGAGGGCATTCAGGATCACAGCAGTTTGGCCCGTTTGAGGCGATCGTGGAAGCCCCGCAGCTTCGGATGGCGATCGCGCAAGGCTCGTACCCGTTCGGTGAATGCGGCTAGGTTCTGCTGCTCCTGGGCCAGAGCCTGTAAATCGACTAAATAGCCCACTGCTTCGTCGTAAGCGCGTACCTGTTTTTGGGCGATCAAGCGAGGAATGTTTTGCCAGAGGGTCTTGGCGCGGGGCGCGATCTCCTGCATCAAGTAGCGTTGCCGCTCCTGTTGGGCGGCGGTTGTGGCCGCTTGCTCTCGGGCAAAGGATTTGTGCTGACTCAGTTCAAGCAATTCTCCTAACCGACGGGTTCCGGGGGCACAGTTGCTGGCGGCGTCTGGGATTCGTCCATTGCGTTGGCGCAAGAGTTGCAGCAGTTCGCGGCCGATCGCCGTATCACTCTCTAAGACACGCAGGAGATAAGTATCCCGTTCCACATCCGGCAGAGCGGCGATCCAGTCGGCCAGCGGTTCGGGGGCTTGGCGATCTTCAAGCTCGGGGCTGGCGGTGGCAGCAACCTCAATCAGGTCGGCGTCGATTTTGAAGAACTCAACAAAGTTGCGTAGGGTGGGGGAATAGTGTTTGAGCTGTAAATTGGGCGGAATCGGCGGCTCAATCGTTTCTTCTCCATTGTCCCCATCTTCGCAAAGTGCTGTCTGGAGCCAAGCCAGATAGAGCGATCGCCGATCGCCTTCTAAAATTTCCTGGCGCAGCTCCACCAAGCCATCAAGCCAGTCATTCTCTTCCTCAATCCAGTCATAATAGTCTTCGCAGGTGAGGTTGATATCCAGAATGATCGATTTCTGAGTGGTCTGGGTGGTCAAGTTATAGGCCCCAGCGTAGGGGGCAAACTGGGCGGGGTCAATTGACCCGTTGGGAAACCGCAGCATTAACCGCCGCACACCAAAATTGGCCACGTAGAGCATCAGGTCAAAGCAGCGATCGAGCAGTTCCTCTGGCTTACCCCGCAAGTCACTGTAGCTATAGGTGAAAATCGCTTGGTCGCGGGTCGGTCGCACCCGACTCGACAGACTCTGAATGTAGGTCTTGTCTTGGGCGGTTAAGGGGCGATCGAGCGCCCGAAATTCGTAATATTGAAATTCACTCATCTGTCTTGATACAAACCTTCAGTTAAACCGAACTGCCGATCGCTAATACGTCATCTCCCACGTGAATCCGACCGAGCTGCTGCGGAATTCCATTCTCGCCAAACAAAATACCCTGACCGGGGCGTTTGCGAAACGTCGCCAGGGTCTTGAGGGGTTCTTGGTTGGGGTTACGGCTGCCCCGCTGCTGGTCGGTGGTCGTGACAATGCAGCGATCGCAAGCCTTGACCAGCGCCAGTTGCACCGCACCGATTCGCAATGCCGACCAGTCATCTTCGGCAAAGGGCGCATCACTGCTAACCACCAAGTTTGGACGGAAGCGATTCATGGGCACGCAGGCGGTGCGATCGCCGTACTGCCTTGCGATCCGCTCGTTGAGATCTGCCAAAGACGCTGTGTTTGTCACCAGTACCGGATAGCCATCAGCAAAGCTCACGGGCAGGTTTTCAGCGCCCGCGTAACGTGGGTCGATCGCCCGGATCTGCTCCGGCGACTGGCGCACCAGCCGTACCGATCGCCCGAGCACGTCACTCAGCCAAGCCGCGACTCGATCGCCCTGGTCTAGGGCGATGGTGTGCGATCGCCAGACCTGAACAGGTTGCTCGCGGCCGGTGTCGTCCAGCGACACCCGACAAGGCTCCGAATGATTCTCGGTCGTGAGCGTCAAGGTCTGCTCATCCCACGTCACCGCGATTTGCGCCAGTTGCGGCAGTTCCCGCTGCGTAATGAATTTGCCCGCTGGATCGACGATCATCCATTGGCGATCGTAGTGCAGCCCGGTGGGGGTCAGGTCGGCTTGGTCAAGGCTCACGCCCCGACAGCCCTTGATCGGATAAACCCAGAGTTCGGCAACGGTTAACGGAGAGGTCATGGCGGCTGAGGGTGGATCTCCCGTTATTGTAGGGCTTGTCATTCGCTCTATCTTCATTCCCGGCTTCCTGCACTTAGGAGATTTTTCAGAATGAATATCCTCGCTCATGGTCGGGATGGTGCGTTACGGCTATCGCCTTTAGCGAAGCCATGCCGAAGGCTATACAGCA
>JBMYQW010000550.1:0-2748 GCA_049601735.1 Spirulinaceae cyanobacterium | reverse complement strand
GTAGCGCAGGCGTCCCGGCTGCCTTGGGATAATTATTTTCAAGGAGTACTCTTAGTAATTGGCTTTGGGCGACTTATGCCTAATGAATAGCTCCTAGAGCCCATACACCAAACTGAAGTAGAGCCCATCGTCTTGGATATCGGACTGGCGATCGGTGAGCTCGTTGATGGCATAGGCATAATCCAAACGCATCGTCAGATTATTCTCCACTTGCATGATCAATCCCGTCCCAAAACTCGCCAGTTCATGCTCGGCGGGAATCTGTCCGGTGTTGCTAGCATTGTTCCAAACCGAGCCATATTCAAAGAATGGCGCAAGTTGTAGCAGTGTTACGCCCTCGTCCCGGCGAAATAATGTGATTCGGTCTTCGATCGAAATCCGGAAGCCATTGTCGCCATTACGCGCCCCTTGACGATAGCCCCGCAGCGTCTGTTGACCGCCCAGGCTAAAGCCCTCAGAAGCCAGCAAATTATCCCCCGTCAGTTGCAAATCCGCTTGGATGATGAGCGTATGAATATCATCAATGCGCTGCACCCGGGCCACCTGCCCGAGCCAGGAGAGGAACTGCCCATCCGGCGTCGCGCCTGAGTTGGTCGTAGCATCAAGTAATTCTGTCCCCCAGCTAAACTGGGAGCGGAACGACCATGCCCCATTAAGATCGCGTTTGGTGTAGTCTTGCCCAAACCGGAAGACTGAGGTGCGTGTCACCCCATCGGCATCAGCCCCTTCACTAAAGGCTTGGGCGATGTCATCAAACACAAAGGTCTGACCATCTCGATGGTCAAAACCTAGAGAGAGCGCAAATTCTTCGGTAGCGGTGCGCACGAGCGGCTGCCGGAAGCTGGCGCGATAAAATTCCGATTCGCCGCGAATTTCTAGGTCATCGAAGGGGTCAACAATGATCTGGTTGCGGTTAATCGCTGCGCCCACCTCCAATGTGCCGTTCATCGGGTTGAGGGGAATGCTATAGCTCAAGTCCCAGATATCCAAGCCGCCCGCAAAAGTCTGGGTATAGGCAAAACCCAGCACATCGCCTTGACCCGCGAGGTTACGATAGCCGAGGTTGACGCCGCCGCGCGTAGAGCCAACGCTGCGAGGGGAGTAATTATCAATAAAAGCGGTGCCAAAGAAGGGTTTGGCTTCGTCTACCGTGAGCACAAGGTTACTGCTGCCCAGACTATGGCCGCTTTGCAGCGAGACCTCAAAATCATCGAGGTTAGGGTCGAGTTGCAGTAGGCGCAGTTGGTCTTCGAGCTGGTTGACGTTGAGGGGGGCGTCGCCGGCCAGGCGCAGGCGGGAAGTGATATAAGATTCGTTGAGATGTCGTAAGCCGTTGACTTCAATGCTGCCGAGGCTGCCTTCGATGACCTCGATGGTGATATTGCTGGAATCGATGGGTTGACTGGGCAGGACGGCGTTGGAGGTGAGGTAGCCCTCGGCAATGTAGAGCTGGGTGATTTGCTCGACGGCCTGGTTTAATTCGCCAAGGGTGGTGCTGCCGAGTAGGGGGTCAAGGATCGGGGCAAAGTCAGCATCGGTGAAGATCGTGCTACCAATAACATCGATACTATTGATCGTCAGAGGAGTGTTGTCCCACAAACCGCTTGGGTCATTGTTCTCGGCGTTGGGCGTGAGGTCGAGCCCATTTTCCGGCAGGGGTTGGGGAATGGGGTCGTCGGGGGCTTGCAGGAAGCGGTCTTGGTTGGGGTTGGCGTCGCTTTGGGCCAGGGTGTCGAATCTGAGGAAAGAGGCTTCGGTTTTAATGGTGTTGAAGGTGAAGAGGTCTTGGGCGGCGGCGGCGGGGGCGAGGGTGCTGCACAGGATCAGGGTTGTTAACAGCGTTTTAGATTGGTTCATGGTTAAAGCACGCCTCACGAGCGATGAAAGAATTGATGATTTAGGTTTACAGAAAATCTTGCTAGGTTTAAAAGATTAAAGTTGCAAATTCACGAGGCAAAGCTAAAGTGATGCCGATCGCCCCCTATCCCCACATCGAAAAGCCCCAAAACCAAGCGGCTCGCCTGACGCGGTTGCCCCGCATTCGAGTGGCACAGATTGTGATGGATTATCTGGCCTATGGTTGGTCGGTGGAAGAGATGTGTCGGCAGCATCCCTATCTGCGGTTGGGCGAGGCTCATATGGCGATGGCATATTACTTTGATCATCAAGCGGAAATGGATCGTGAAATTGCAACGGAATGGGAACAATTCAACCAAGCACGGCTGAGTTTTGTGGCTTCGCCCTTTGCTCTGCGGATGCAGTTGAGGCAGCGATAAATGGTCGCGCTATACATGGATGTCCATGTGCCTTCAGCCATTACCGAACAACTGCGTCGTCGTGGTGTGGATGTTTTGACGGCTTTTGAGGACAATGCCACCGAGTTGCCGGATGATGAATTGCTTGAGCGCGCAACCCAGCTCCAGCGTGTATTGTTCACCCAGGATATTCGGTTTATGGTGATGGCCCAGGCTTGGCAAACGCAGGGGAAACTGTTTGGCGGGTTGCTCTTTGGCCACCAGCTTGGCGGCACAATTGGCCAGTTTGTCCAAGATTTAGAACTCATTGCCATGGCGTCAGAATCAGATGAATGGTTAAACGTGGTTGAGTATTTGCCGTTTTAAGTTTCAGACCCAATCCCCTCTCGGGAGGGGCGGTCTCGCGCAGCGATGACCGGGGTGGGTTCGCAGTGTGGGCCGAGACCCGACCCACCTCCCCCCTCCGGAGTACTCCTCCCGGTCGGAGATTTTT
>JBMYQW010000549.1:0-2749 GCA_049601735.1 Spirulinaceae cyanobacterium | reverse complement strand
CTGCTTGATATTCGCCATTCCGCAAAACATTGATTTGCAACTTTCCCCGCTCAAATCGCCACAACTCAGGGACATTTAACGCCGCATAGATCTGAGGGTGAGTGCGTGAGGTGACTTCAATTTCCAATGCCAGATCAGGTGGCGGATCAATATCTAAATCAATTCGCTTCTTGCCGCGAATTTGGGCTTCATGGGCAATGTAAAAGCATTGATCGGGTTCAAGCCCTTTAATTTGAGACTTTTTAAGTGTCGTCGATCCCAACGTCCAGAACTCAATCTCTAGTTCTTCGAGCAAGGCTTTAACCAAATCGCCAATGATCTCCTTGCCGGATTCATGTTCTGGTGATGGCGTCATAATTTCCAAACTCCCATCGGCATAGGCAATACGAGCGGTACGATGATCACCCAGAGCCACCAAAATGTCTTCAAATTCTTGCCAACTCACCTTTTCTAGAACAATGCGCTGTCCTGGCGGTACATGAATGCGGTTTAACTCTAGAAGCATAACAATCCAAGGCAGAAGGATAAACGATTGAGGGATTGTTCAAAAAATCCGTTGGATCCGGCTGAAACCCTTCATTCTTCGTTGCCAGAACTGGGATTGACCCAAAATTCTCAGCAGACTCGATTGCACCAATTCTAGCTTCATCCTTCTGCCTTCATCCTTCAAAATTCTGCCTTCAAAAGTTCGCCATAATCTCCCGATGCACCTTCACATACCCTGACTCGATGTGGGTAAAGTGCACGTTTAACTGCTCATGAGCTGGGGCGAGCTGGTGGAAGGGAATTGAAGGGTAAAGATGATGCTCCGCGTGGAAGGGCATATTCCACATCAGGAAGCGTACTGGCCAGAGCGTCAGCGTGGTGCGAGTATTGGTGAGGGGGTTGGCATCATCGCTACAGCCCGTATGTTCGGCGAGCAGAATGAGTCGTAAGAAGGGTTGTCCCACCGCGAGGGGCAACAACCAGCCAGTGAGGAGCCAGAGGGGATGGCCCAGGGTGATAGCGGCGATCGCTCCCACCCCATAAACCCCTAACTGCAACCGCGTTGAACGCACCACCTCAGCCCTGGCCTCGGTAGGGATGTAAGGATGTTGCTCTAGCTGGCCGATCGCAACGCGATAATGCCCGGTGAATTTGCCCAACCACCAGTCGAAGCCACTCACATACCGCAAATATTGCCCGAGGGTTTGGGGTTTGGGGTCTTCGAGTTCCGGATCTTTGCCGCTGATTTGGGTATAGCGATGATGCCATTTGTGGTAACGCCGAAAGAAGGTGCTGTTGTAAAACGCCAGCACCCCAGCCCACCAGCCGACGATATCGTTCAAGCGTTTGTTCGCAAACACAGTGCGGTGGCTGCATTCATGCACCGGGGCAAACATTGTGGCCAGACTAATGCCATAGACCAGGAGCGCGATGAGTCGAACCCACCAACCGTATTCATTGCCCGTCAGCCAGAAAGTGCCACTGATGCCGATGACGCTCAGATGTCCAGCAAGCTGCAAGAGTCCCAAGGCGTTGGAGCGGGCATTGAGCAGAGCTAATTGCTCGGCGGTGAGGAGCTGTTTTGGGGCTGGGGGTGTTGAGGCGGGTGGGGTGGGCGGGGTCAGTTGGGCAACCATCGGTTTTCTCGCTTGAACTGAATCATAACCAGTTAAGGTTAGCGTCATCTTAGCAACTGGTTATAATAAGTGGGCTACCGATGCAGAAAGATCATGACATGATCTGAAATTCGAGATCGATGAGCATTGCCCACCCTGAATTTTGAAGGATGAGCGAGGAAGGATGAATCGGTTGGCAGGTTAGAAAATGAAACGGTCTTCTGCATTCAAAATTCATCCCTCTGTTTGGTCTTCTGCATTCAAAATTCTGCCTTCATCCTTCAAAAATGCCCCTCCATCGCCATATTTCCGAACAATTGCGCCAGCGCATTACTGCTGGCGACTATCCCCCCGGTGCGAAGCTACCGAGTGAACGGGAACTGATCGCCGCCTTTGGGGTGAGCCGGATTACTGTCCGACGGGCGATCGCCAACTTGGTGGATCAGGGTCTGGCGATCGCCCACCAGGGTAAGGGCGTCTTTGTTACTGAGCGTCGTAAGGCAATCTACACCATCACGAATCCGGGGCTCTTCCTCACCGAAGACCTAGCGAATCAAGGGATTCACGTCACCCTAGAGACGATCACCTTCGAGCGAGTGACCCCACCTGAGCGGGTGCAACAGATCCTCCAACTCCCGACGGAGCAAGCCTATCTCCAGAAAAAGCTCCTCTATATGGATCGGGTTCCGGGCTGTGTGGATGTGACCTATGTGTTGCCGGAGATTGGGGAGGTGTTGGCCGCAGAACTTCAACACAACATGACGTTTCCCACCCTGGAGCAACACCAGATCCCAATCGAGCGAGTCGAGGCGATGATTGAATGTCAAAACGCCGACCCGGAACTCAGTGACTATCTACAAGTGCCGCTGGGTCATTCGCTCCTAGTCTATCGCCACACGGCCTACACAACAGGCGATCGCCCCGTTCTCCATGGTGACTCCATTTCACGGGGCGATCGCTTCTGCTATGCAGTGAGCTTAGAGCATCATTGTTAGGATCATCTCCTTAATCTGCGCCACTTCCCAGCCTCACTCCTCACAAATCGTCCCGTCATCACTCGGCTCTGTCGCCTCAGACCCCGTGCGTAACCGATACCCATAGGTCTTCAATATTCATCTCCCGTAAGCCCCAGGCAAAATTTGTGAGTG
>JBMYQW010000548.1:0-2750 GCA_049601735.1 Spirulinaceae cyanobacterium | reverse complement strand
GAATCGCTTGCTCGTTCCATTCAATCCCTGATGCGGTGGGCAATGCCCACCCTACTTTTCGCTTCGCCACGGTACGACAGAACGACTTGTTACTCGTTACTCATTACTCAACCTCAAGGAGATCCAACCATGACGACAATACTCACGGTCACGAACGCTGAAGAACTCGATGCGCTGATCGCCCGTGTCAAAACGGCGCAGCAGCAATACGCCACCTATAGCCAAGCCCAAGTGGATGCGATTTTTCAGCAGGCCGCCCTCGCCGCCAACGCGGCGCGCATTCCCCTGGCTAAACAGGCGGCGACGGAAACCCGCATGGGCATCGTCGAGGACAAGGTGATCAAGAATCACTTTGCCTCAGAGATGATCTATAACAAGTACAAGCATGAGAAGACCTGCGGCATCATTGAGGCTAATGACGCCTATGGGTATCAGAAAATTGCCGAGCCCGTGGGGATTTTGGCGGGGATTGTGCCCACGACTAACCCCACCTCAACGGCCATCTTTAAGTCGTTGCTGGCGCTCAAAACCCGCAACGCGATCATCTTCTCGCCCCACCCCCGTGCCAAGGAATGCTCGATCGCCGCAGCGAAGATCGTCCTCGATGCCGCCGTCGCAGCGGGTGCGCCCGCCGATATCATCGGCTGGATTGATGCGCCATCGGTTGCGCTCTCCCAGCAACTGATGAGCCACCCGGATATCAAGTTGATCCTGGCCACGGGCGGCCCCGGCATGGTGAAAGCGGCTTACTCCTCCGGGCATCCCTCGATTGGGGTCGGCGCGGGCAACGTCCCGGCGCTGATCGACCAGACCGCCGATATTCAGACCGCCGTCAGCTCGATTCTACTCAGTAAGACCTTTGACAACGGCATGATTTGCGCCAGTGAGCAGTCGGTGATTGTGGAAGCGCCGATCTACGATGTCACCCGCCGCGAGTTTAGCGAGCGGGGCGCTTACTTCCTCAACGCCGAGGAGCGCGACAAAATTCGCCAGGCGATTTTGGTCAACGGCCGAATTAACCCGGATATTGTCGGTCAGCCCGTGGCGACGATCGCCCAACTCGCAGGCATCGAAATCACTCCGGGCAGCAAAGTACTGATTGGCGAAGTCAGCGAAATTGGTGAAATGGAAGCCCTCTCCTACGAGAAGCTCTCGCCGATCCTGGCCATGTACCGTGCCGATAACTTCTACGATGGCGTCGATAAAGCCAAGGCCTTGACGGACTTCGGCGGTCGCGGTCACACTTCCGTGCTCTATACCAACCCTGCCAACACCGATCACATCAAGCTGTTTGAAGACACCCTGCAAACCGCGCGGGTGCTGATCAATACCCCCTCTTCCCAAGGGGCGATCGGTGATCTCTATAACTTCCATCTTGATCCCTCGTTGACCCTGGGCTGCGGCAGTTGGGGCGGCAACTCGATCTCTGAGAACGTCACCCCCCACCACCTGCTGAATGTGAAGACGGTCTCCCAACGCCGGGAAAATATGCTCTGGTTCCGCATCCCCCCCAAGGTTTATTTCAAATACGGCTGCCTGCCGATCGCCCTGCGGGATCTATCGGACAAGAAACGGGCGTTCATCGTCACCGACCAACCCCTGTTTGACCTGGGCATCTGCGATCGCGTCACCCATGTCCTCGATGAGATGGGCATTGCCCACCAGGTCTTCTGCGATGTGGAGCCCGACCCCAAACTCAGCACCGTTGAAGCGGGCCTAGCAGCGATGAATCGCTTCCATCCTGATGTGATCATCGCGATTGGCGGTGGCTCCCCGATGGATGCGGCCAAAGTGATGTGGCTGATGTACGAGCACCCGGAAACGGAGTTTGATGGTTTCGCCACCCGATTTATGGATATCCGCAAGCGGGTGTACGAGCTGCCGCCGCTGGGAGCCAAGGCAACCCTGGTGGCGATCCCCAGTACTTCGGGGACGGGCTCAGAAGTGACGCCCTTCGCGGTCGTGACCGACCAGCGCACGGGGATCAAATATCCCCTCGCGGATTATGCGTTGACGCCCAGTATGGCGATCGTCGATCCGGAACTGGTGCTCCATATGCCCCAGAAACTGACGGCCTTCGGCGGCGTGGATGCGCTCACCCATGCCCTGGAAGCCTACGTTTCGGTGATGGCAACGGAATACACCAACGGTCTGGCGCTCGAAGCGATTCGCCTCTTGGTGCAATACCTGCCTCGTGCGTACCAGTCCGGTGCAGCTGACCCCGAAGCGCGAGAGAAGGTGCATTACGCGGCGACGATCGCTGGGATGGCCTTCGCCAATGCCTTCCTCGGCATCTGTCACTCGATGGCTCACAAGCTAGGCTCGACCTTCCATGTGGCGCATGGCCTGGCCAACGCCCTGATGATCTCCCATGTGGTGCGCTATAACGCCACCGATGTGCCCTTTAAGCAGGCGATCTTCCCGCAGTACAAGTATCCGAATGCCAAGCACCGCTACGCGGAGGTGGCGGATGCCCTAAACCTGGGCGGTACGACGGATACGGAGAAGGTGGAACGACTGATTGGGGCGATTGAGGAGCTGAAGCGCCAGGTGGATATTCCGGCAACGATCCGGGAGTCGATCAGCGACAGCGAAGCGACGTTCTTGGCCAAGGTCGATGAGATGGCCGAGCAAGCCTTCGATGACCAATGCACGGGCTCAAATCCGCGCTATCCGCTCATTGCCGACCTGAAGGCGATGTATTTAGCTGCCTATTCCGGTGAGGCCTGGACGGGTGAAGCCGCAGCGGC
>JBMYQW010000547.1:0-2753 GCA_049601735.1 Spirulinaceae cyanobacterium | reverse complement strand
ACCTCTCTACAGAAAAAATGCTCAAAACCCTCAGCTATCTGCTCGGACTTTCGACATTCCTCCTGTTGAGCAGTACACCATCACTCCTTGCTCAACCCACATCATCCCCTGCTGATCAAGGGGGTTCAGGCGATCCGCCACCCCGCACGGCGGGGACAGGATCACGGGGTGACGGCTCCTGTGAGATTGATGATCCCAACTCCCCTGAGCCCCAGTCTGCTTTAACCGCGATCGTACCCCAGCCCAATATTCTTTCCACTCAGCAAGAACGAGTCAATCTCTACTTTTTTATTCCACCGGAAACGTCCCAACCCGCTTTTTTAGAAATCATCGATCGCCAAACGAAAGAACTTGTCTTTGAGCAAGAATTTGAGCTTAAAAATGAAAATAGTATTGCCAGACTCGTGCTGCCTGATACGATACAACTATCAGTTGAGCCGCCCGTCGATCGCCTTTACCAATGGAATTTGCAAATTTATTGTGTAGCTGATTCTGCTGCGGATAATGAGCCGATTCTTCACCTGTCTGGTTGGATTCATTGGCTAGTACCCGACCCTGCGGCCACCGAGCCGACAATGCTCTGGCATGAAAATATGGAATCTTGGCTAATGGAGCGAGAAGCCCAACCTCAATCGGCATGGCGGCAGCGATTAGCGGCTGAAGGGCTCGAACAATATGCAGACTTGGATATCCATACCTATGTCTTGGGCCTAGACTCAGCATCTTCGGACTCGACTCAGATAAAACCGGAGGCTGATACGGATCACGAAACACAGACCGATAATCGGGGAAACTAAAACAAGGTTTACCGCAACAGGTGTGTCTTGATCCGAGTCCGAATTTTACTCTCTCAATGGCGGAGCATTAGCACCGCCAGCCTTCTGGCAACGTTGATCGTATTGGGTGTGCGCTATCTGGGTCTCTTGCAAGGCTGGGAATGGGCGGTCTATGACCAGTTCTCGCGCTGGCGCGTGGTCACAACTCTCCCACCGGACGATCGCATCAAAATTGTCACCATCGATGAAGCCGATCTTCAGGCTGGTGGCCAGGCGCTCATTTCCGATCGCGCCCTGGCCCAAGCCTTACAGACCCTTGCCACCCAAGATCCCCTCGTCATTGGTCTCGACCTCTACCGAGATCTGCCCGTCCCCCCGGGACAACTCGAACTCTCAAAAACCTTACAAGAAATCCCCAATATTGTCGGTATCCAAAAGGTCGCTGATCCGATTGTTACTGCTCCCCCAATGCTGGCCGCTGAGGGACGTGCTCAAGCAAACGATGTTGTGCTGGATGGCGACAATCGCGTCCGGCGCAGTTTTCTATTTATTCAGGATCGGCAGAGCAAAACTATCAACGCCCTTGCCCCCTACCTTGCCCTCTGGTTTCTTGAAGAAACCGCAGGGATAAAGTTTCAGAAGTACTCTGAAGATCGGTGGCGTCTCGGGGCAGCAACCTTCAACCGTTTTGGTGCATTTGATGGCGGTTATATTCGTGCCCATGCAGGCGGCTTCCAATTTTTGATCAACTATCGGGGCAGGGGTGAGCAGTTTGAGACGATCCCGTTCCGAGAGGTCATTGCCGGCAACTTGCCCCCTGACTGGGCCAGCGATCGCATTGTCTTGATTGGCTCGACCGCCGAGAGCCTGAATGACTTTTTCTTCACGCCCTTAAGTGGATCCAGTTCCCTCGAACCCCCTGTTCCCCTCTCCGGCGTTGAGATTAATGCCCATATCATTGCCCAAGTTCTGGATGCTGCCGAGGGCAAACGCCCGCTGATCCACCCTGTTCCTGAGCCGATTGAAATCGTGTGGATTTTGCTCTGGTCGCTGCTGGGAGCCACTGCCCTCGGCACAGGACAGCGGGCCAAAGACTGGCCGCTCTTTCCCACACGCTGGCAGCGGGGCCGAGTCGCCCTGGAGCAATTGGCGATCGCCCTCACCTTGCTCGGTAGCTTGCTCCTAATTGGCTACGGCCTCTTCTGGGGTTGGGCATTGTGGCTGCCCATTGTGCCGCCCGCCCTGGCCTTTATGGCCGCCGAACGCTTCCGCACCATTCACATCGCCAACAAGGTGATGCAGTTTCGGCTCCGGAATGAGCTGTTAAACCGTCTGGCGACCATAGATGGTCTCACCCAGGTAGCGAATCGTCGCGCCTTTGATGTCTATCTGCGCAAAGCCTGGTCTGAGGCCCAGCGCCATCAGCAGCCGATCGCCCTGATTCTCTGCGATGTGGACTATTTCAAGCAGTACAACGACACCTATGGCCACCAAGAGGGGGATGATTGCCTGCGGCGGGTGGCCTATGTGTTGAATGCGTCCGTCAAGTATCCCGGGGGCTTTGTGGCGCGATATGGTGGCGAGGAATTTGCTATCGTCCTGCCCAATTTGGACTATCCGGCGATTGAGGCGATCGCTCGAACCATTCAACAGACCCTCCAAACTGAAGCGATCCCCCATAAAGCGTCAAAGGTGAGTGCGATCGTAACCATCAGTATGGGCATCGCCATCGCTACGCCACCCCTCAATGACCCTAAACCGAATGCGCTGATTCAATGTACTGATGCTGCGTTATATCAAGCCAAACGCCAGGGACGCGATCGATACCAATGCCTCCTGTATGGTTCGGAGTCCACTGCGATTCAGGATTGACTAGGGCGATCGCTGGTCGGGCGTTCGATCCCTTGTCCCGGCTCCGCACGAGCAAAGCTCTACTTAGTGTTTCGGGATCAGCCCTTCAGGCCTGGGCAATTCCCT
>JBMYQW010000546.1:0-2766 GCA_049601735.1 Spirulinaceae cyanobacterium | reverse complement strand
GAATCTTTCTTGAGAATTGTACTGACGAAGGTCAGAGCTTTATCTGCGGCGGCCCCATCAAATTTGCCTAAAGTTTTAGAGCGTCGATAGCGAGGGGCTTTTTGATTAGGATAAAACTGAGCTATGTTTTTCAGGGCTTTCCAGGTGGAGCAGTTAGTCCCGACTTTAAGACCAGTCCACTGAATCTGATATTGCAGATAGTCTTCTAACCAGTCCGGGCTGTTCTCTAGAAAAACTCGTTCAGCAAGTACCGTTGCAGTCCGCGCATCCGCCTCATTTTCGACAATCACGACAAATTCCATCATGAGGCTGCTGCTTTTTCCCCTTCCACTGTTGTTTCGGATTCAACAGCTTGGGTTTCATCGGCTCTCACCCATTCTTCCCCTTCGGCATCCCACATCTCCCCAGTCGTCAAGGTTTTCATTGCCCATTCAATGTCTGGATGCTCATCGAGACGTTTGCTGAGGGTGTAACCCTTCTCATCCGTATTCAGGACATGAACTTGGGAGGGCTTTAGTTCATCGAGAATGTAAGGGGAGTGGGTCGTAAAAATGATTTGCAGTTCAGGATTTTCTTGAATAATCTCCTTGATAACCGTCATTAATTCGAGCTGGGCTTTGGGATGCAAGCCCTGTTGAATATCATCAAGCAAAATCAAGTTAGGGCGTTGGGGACTCATGAGCACCGTGAGCAGTCCGAGCGTGAGAATGGTTCCTTCGCTGAGGGCATGGCCGGGAATGCGATCGCCGCTCTTCATATCTAAAACAACTTCCTTGCCAATCAGTTCCTGCTGCTCTTGATAAGGAACTTTCGTTCCATCATCAAGCTGGATCGATCGCTGCCGATGCTTTTCAACCTTCGCCCGTCGAATCCCCAACTTCTTGACTTCGGGAACGACAGACTTCAGCATTCTCTCGATTTCTTTGAATGCATCATAGTCTTCATCGCGGGTGAAGTCCAAGATTGAGGCTAATCCATTACCATTAGAGAAAAGATTTGGAATGACATCCTCACTATAAGAAGCAGATGACATTTCATGAGGAATTAGCTTCAAGACACTGACCGATTTAAGATCATCCAATATATCTCGCTCTCGACGTTTATATGTTTTTCCTCTTGAAGATTCATTGACTAATCTATAGCTATACAGCGTCTTCCCATTTTGTTTTCCAGCAGGACTTATTGACGTTTGATTATCTATATTCCATGATGAAGTCAACTCAATGCCGTCCTGCTTAATTTCAAGAGTGTATTGAGCTATCCAGATATGCCTTTTCTGTTCATGCCATTCCCCTCCAATTACTACAGACTGTTTTGTTTTTTCAAAGGAGATGATTGATTGTTGATTGCGAAAAAAGTCTTCATCTAATTCAAGACTAGCTACTCCAAGACATCGTATCGCCTGCAAAACCGAAGTCTTCCCCGAACTGTTCTGACCCACGATCGCGTGCAGCCTTGAATCGTCAAACTTGAGGTGGGTATGACGATGGGATTTGAAATTTTCGAGCGTGACTTCGGTAATCATGACTGCTTAAACTTGATCTGGCTTGAAATCTGTATTGCCAATATTGAATGTGTTTCAAGAAACTGTGTGGCGAACACTGCTCGACCGATCGCTTTTTGGTCGCGCCAGCAGAGGGTGGCGATCACCAGCAGTAAAGCATTACCCATGGCGGGCGAAGAGAGGGCGAGCGTCGTGCCAGACATCACCGTCAGGGTACTCGCCAGAAGTACCGTTGGGATCTTGAGGACTCATCCTTCCCCTACCCTACAGGTTCAGCCCTTGAATGCCTAGCCCCTCCCTCGCCATCGGCAAACCACTGCTATATCTGGGTTCAAGCCAGATGCGCCGTAGCGAAAATAGCGTAATTTGGTATAACGGAGGGTAATTCCTGAGGGCCTGGCATCGATATCATTCCAGGAGCCGGATGAAATTAGCGATACCGGCCCGCCCCAGATACCCCTTGAACCCAATCCATCCCGATCGCTGACCCACGACTAAGACCGCAATGATCATTCTCCAATCTCTCTACCTAGGTGCCTTCTTCCCTGCTCTAGATAGCCTCTTCTCGACCCAAGGCATTATGGTGATGCTGCTGGTCGCCTACGCTGGGGCGATGTGGATGTTCCTGACCAGTGCGCCCAAGGTTCATACAGTTATGGTCTCTGACCTGAATGTAGCGCGAGAGTTTTATGAGGGGTTGTTGAATTTGGCGGTGGCGGACGTGCCCCTGCATTACTACTACAACTACGAACAAAGCCTCAGTGCCGCCAGTGTTGACCCCCTCTACGGCATGGCCGCCATGCCGCCGGTCAGTAACCCCGCCCCCAGCAGCAACGCCGGGTTATGGTATCAACTCAAGAAAAACACCCAGCTCCATGTGATTGTGGGCGCACAATATGGCGATCGCGCCCGCGAACGCCATGTCTGCTTTGACCGGGACTGCCTGGAACTGATTTTGTTGCGGGTGCAGGCGCGGCGCGTGCGTTGCAAAATTCGCAGTCGCCGTCCGGTGAATTTTTGGGTTAAAGATATTAGCGATCGCGTGCTTGAGTTTGCCGAGGTGGCAAGTTGACAATGAATTTAGTGGCTTTACTCTTTCCCTTTCATACAAGTCAATCTCTGTTTGATACCTTGGGGAACAAATTCAATCTCTTCGCCTACAATCATGGCCCGAAGTAATCTACTCGATACCCGCACCACCAGTTTTGGTGACCTGATCGGCAATGGCAGGATCTACAGAGTGCCGCTTTTTCAGCGAGATT
>JBMYQW010000545.1:0-2770 GCA_049601735.1 Spirulinaceae cyanobacterium | reverse complement strand
GCCGCCCCAGAAGCCTTGTGAATAAAGGGTTTCATGCTTAAGTTCACACGAATGGTTTCAAACCCTCCCTCCCGTTATGACTCCTGGGCTGTTAATGCCGATTGCGGGTTAATCATCATCATCCGCCACGCAGATACCTTTACATTTGATGCCGTTAGTGGCGGTGCGGCGGCAATGGGGACAGAGGATTTTTTCTTCAGGTTCAGGGGTCTGTGAATCTGTAGAATCGGGAGCTGGGGAGGGCTGCGAAGTCATCGGTTACGGTGGGAGTCGCGTCTTGCTATAGACACCATTTTACAAAAGTTTACGAAATGGGTTGGGGCGATCGCTCGATAGACTCGCCCCGACTGTCGAGTGATATTACGGAGCTACAGTAAAGTATGAAAGTGGAAATCAATGAATAAACGCTTATTAAAGGAAGAATTCCAAGACTGGTTAGACTGGGACTGGGCGCAATTTATCATTGATAAGAAACTCGGCTTGATTGGCGATGATCTGGATTTTGGCGCAGCCAAGCATCGGTATTGGAGCAACCATAAGGAAGGCGAAATGGTTATGGGGATCTTGGATCTGATGGCCGCCTATGGCATTTTGCTCAGAAGAGAAGAACCAGATATCCAATACCGATATAATCATGAGCGCGATCGCCCTTTAGCCCATGACAGCTCATCCTGAATCTCTCATACCCGAACCCCTCAGCACCACGGTTGCCGCCCTCGGCATTCCGCACATTAGCCGCCATCTCTTCCTCTGTGCCGACCAGACCAAACCCAAATGCTGCCCCAAAGATGCCAGCATTGAGGTCTGGAACCATCTCAAAACGCGTCTCAAAGCATTAGGGCTCGATACCCCAAGCTCAGAGCGCCCCGACTGTGTTTTCCGCACCAAAGCCAACTGCCTGCGGATTTGTACTGACGGGCCTATTTTATTGGTCTATCCGGATGGGGTTTGGTATCGCAACGTGACCGTTGAAGTGTGCGATCGCATCATTGAAGAACACTTGCTAAACAACCAAATCGTCACCGACTACCTGCTCTGTACCCATCCACTACCGCAGTTTGAGGAGTAGGCACTGGTCTTCTAGCGAGTGATGAAGTCTACAAGCTTTGCTAGGTAAAGGAAGGTTCTGGAGAAAAACACGGAAGCAGCTCAAAAAGCCTAATGTATATGGGTTTCAGCCCAATTATCACTCTTGAAGAGTCCAGCGCCCATCCATAGCACGTTTGATTCTTGCCAATCCTGCTCGTCAGCCTTGTCTGTTCTTGGCGGTATTGCTATCGCATGATGAACGACTTACATCAAGTATTAGTCCGGAACAGGATCACATCACCTTCCTGAACCACGTAATCCTTCCCCTCACTGCGCAGTTGCCCTTTCTCCTTGGCAGCCATCGTAGAGCCAGACTCTACCAGCACGTCATAGGCTACCGTTTCGGCACGGATAAAACCTCGCTCTAGATCCGAGTGAATCACGCCAGCGGCCTGGGGCGCGGTCATGCCGGCCAAGATCGTCCAGGCGCGGGTTTCCTTTTCGCCTGTGGTGAGATAGGTGCGTAGCCCCAGCAGGTCGTAGGTGGCCCGAATCAGGGACTTCAGCCCGCCTTCGCTGACGCCCAATGCTTCAAGGAAATCGACGCGCTCCTCATCGGAGAGTTCAACCAATTCTGATTCCACCTGTGCCGAGATGATCACGACCTTGGCGGCTACCTGTTCGGCAAAGACTTTGACGGCTTCCACCCATTGATTCCCTGTTGCCAGATCATCTTCCGAGACATTGGTCGCATAGATGACGGGTTTGCGGGTGAGCAAATTCAGGTATTTAATCCGTTCGTCGTCCTCTGCATTCAGTTCCACCTCGCGGGCGGCCTTCCCTTCATCCAGTGCAGCCTGCAACTGTTCTAAAATCACCATCTCCGCCTGAGCATCTTTGCTGGTACGAGCCTGCTTGCGCACTCGCTCGATGCGTCGCTCCACTTGGGCGAGATCGGCTAGGGCTAACTCTAGGTTAATCACTTCAATATCCCGCACCGGATCGACGGAGCCGGAGACATGGATGATATCTTCGTCTTCAAAGCAGCGCACCACATGGACGATCGCATCCACCTCGCGGATATTAGCCAAAAACTGATTCCCCAAACCTTCCCCCTGACTCGCGCCTTTCACCAGCCCGGCAATATCCACAAACTCAATCCGGGTCGGCACAATCTGCTTGGAGTTAGACAGCTCAGAGAGCACTGCCAGCCGCTCGTCGGGAACGGACACGACACCCACATTGGGCTCGATCGTACAGAACGGAAAGTTGGCGGCATCGGCCTTGGCATTGGCGACCAGGGCATTGAAGAGGGTGGACTTGCCTACGTTGGGCAGGCCAACAATTCCGGCTCGGAGCATGGGTTTAAGGGAGGAGTGAATAACGACTCACTACTATACGGGAAAGGCTGGGCGTTTGATAGCCCCGGTTCATCGCTGGGTCAGAGAGGGGTGATACATTCAATCTCGATACCAAAACGCCCTGCACCGGAAAAGCGGGTTGCAGGGTGTTCTGAAATGACGCGGGGCAGGGAGACCCAGCCCCTACAGAGGTATTTAGGAATCTACACCAGCGCGGGCTCACGGCTTTCCCACCGCTCGACCGCTTTGCCAATCACACCCAGCTCGGTCATCAGGGATTCAAACCCTTCAGGGGTGAGGGATTGGGGGCCGTCGGATAGGGCTTTGGCGGGGTTGGGGTGAACTTCGATCATCAGAGAATCGGTGCCGGCGGCGATCGC
>JBMYQW010000544.1:0-2778 GCA_049601735.1 Spirulinaceae cyanobacterium | reverse complement strand
GGCCGCCATGGAAGCCTCGTGAATAAAGGGTTTCACGCTTAAGTTCACACGGATGAGCAAAACGCAGCCCCTCCATTTTGGATGCTCCCTTAGGGGCTGGGTCTCCCTGCCCCTCAGCCCTTTATTTTTTCTTCACAGATACCTTCTACCGTTTAGCAGAAGAGCGCCGTCCCGCTGAGGGGGGACGTTTTTTAGCGGCAGTGCTGCCAGAACCTGTTTTCGGCGATCGCCGTTTGCCTGATCCCCCAGACTTTGCCTTGCCCTTATTGGGCGGCGGCGGCGGCGCATTCCCCCGACGGTTGGGGTTCGTACGGAAGCTCACATTGGCCCCATCCGCTGACTGCTCTAGCACCAGCAGGGGAGTGGGCTTGGCTTTTTGATCCCAATCCATCAGCACCACGCGCCCCTGAATCGCAGGCTGCCAATTGTCGTGGTCTTCGTTCGGGCTCAAGAACTTCTCGATACAATCAATAATTTGGTTGATCGTGCTGGACGTGGACTGGGTAGGCAGCTTGGTGAGCTTGATTTGGGTACGGAACAAGATCCGCTTCACCCGCTTGCCACGGGTTTCCGTTTCGTACGTGACATCAAAAATTTCATCCACCTGCCGACCCCCAGCGGCGACCCCTACTTGATGCTGACTGGTGTCGGGGCGTAAGGCAACACTAATGAGCTGCTTGACGCGAATTTTGATCTGGTTGACGATCGCATAGTGAAAGACCTCTTCATCCATCCGCAGCCGCAGGTAATCCAGGTTAAACTCCCGCGAATGAACCAGATCGGGGTTCGCTTCCATTTTCTGGAGCGTCTTGAGTGCCAGCTTAAGACGCTTTTGCAAGTCTTGCGTCTTAAACTTCTCCATCTTCAGGCTTTTGGTGAGCGGGTCGTAAATCTTGAACTTGGTGTAAGCGGCGACAGCCCCTCCCCCTACGGCTAAAGCAAGGAACGCGATAACCATCGTAAAGACTAAATTGCCGCCGCCCCCCTCATTGGCAACGGGCGCTGGAGCAGGGGCAGGGGCAGGCTCTTGAGCCAGCACAGGTTGCGGAGTAAAGTTGGAGAACATGGGCACTCTCAAATTAGCGACAAGACGGGTTCAACCAGCAGGTCTAGAATACGAGCAGAAGGAAGCGCCTGACAAGCGTTGATCGGCAAGAGCCTGATTGCCTCCATTGAATCGCCCCCCCTTGAACCGAGCAACCCTAATCTCAGGTCGTGATGGCTCGGCGACAAGCTACCGATCCGTTGGCGGCCTCACCGCTCTGCTGGTTGTTCAGTTTGCTCGCAACCAAAGCTATCCTAAATTCTGCCTGGGTTGCCAATGATGCAATGCTGATAAATCGTCACCCTGATGTCAACCTGAATTTTGTCAAGTTATCATACTTTCACTATAACAGTCCCCTTTTCAGGCGCGTCAGCCATTGGGAACATCCAATGCACCCTCTTTGCGCAGCCAGGCTTTTTGCGAGGCGGTTAAGCCCTGCGCATGGCTAAAGATTGCGCCCTGGAGTTGAGCTTGGGTCAAGTCAACCTGATCCCAGGCCGTATTCGCCAAGTTGGCCTGTTGTAGATTCGTTCCCCTCAAGTTAACCCCCGTTAAATACGCACCGCTCAGGTTGGCACCAAAGAGGGAGCTATAGCTGAGATTCGCTTCCAAAAAAATAGCTTGGGCAAAGTCCGCTTTAATGGCCTCAATATTTACCAATTGCACTAGGCTCAGGTTCGCTGCACGACAGCAACTGGCTGTCAAATCTGCATTCGTAAAATCGGCATCAGTGAGATCCGCACAACAGAGGTTCGCCCAACCCAGATTCGCCTTGAGCCATTGGGTCTCCGTCAAGATTGCGCCCGTTAGGTTAGTCCGCAACAAATTTGCCCCATTAAAGGTACTGCGCGCGAGCTGGGCTGACGTCAGCAGGGCTTCATCGAGACGGGCCGCTGTGAAGTTGGTGGCTTGCCCCTGAACTTGACGCAGGTCTGCGCCCATTAAATCCGCTTGATGGAAGTTAACGCTATCCAGGATGGCGCTGTAAAAGCTGGCTTGACGGGCATGAACACCTTCTAAGGCGGCCCGGGTGAGGTCAGCGTGATTGAGCTGGGCAGCAACTAAATTTGCGGCGGTGAAATCAACCGCTGTGAGCATCGCTTGCTGGAGCAGGGCTTGCCGAAAGTCACTGTCGCGGCAAGAGGCCCCGTTGAGATTCGCCTGCTGCAAGTGTACTGCTAAAAATTGAGCGCGATCGAGACAACGGTTTTGCAGATCAATACAACTCAAATCAGCACGATGAAGCGACTGGTTCTGCTCGATCTGAATATAGACATCTTCAGGTGTCAATAGAGTCATCGGACAACTTTTCTCGAAACATGACGTTCACATTCTACAGATTTTGTAGCGTAGCTTACAAAAACCGTGCCACTAGACAACATCCCGAGCCACTCCCGAATTCTTTACATTTAGTGGATTATGCTGAGAATGCAATGGATATGAGTTCTTTCTATCACAATCTAGTTGATTATACTTAGATAATCCTGAAGATGTGAACCGGAGATCTCCAGTAGATTCACGAGCAAGATTCGAGCTTGCCATCGATCCCCCCGCTAACCATGCTATCGAGCCTCTTTTTCATGCGCACCACCGCGAGCAGTCGCCGGCGTTTTCGCCTGCTGCGTAGTTTTTCGATTGTGAGCCTCAGTGCGTTTATTGCGGCCACGATTGGGCTAGCTTGGTTTTATCGTCAGCAGCAGTTGCGGGAAGAGTGGGATGAGTTGACGATCGCC
>JBMYQW010000543.1:0-2779 GCA_049601735.1 Spirulinaceae cyanobacterium | reverse complement strand
TCGCCCCAGCCACACTACTGATCAAATTAACGGTGCTATTGGCTTCGGCTGTGCCTGTAAAGGTCGGGGTCGTATCGCTGGTGAGATTGTCGGTATTAGAACTTCCCGTATCAGAGCCCGCGTCTAGATCTGGAGTGCTGGGGGCTGCGGGTGCGGTGTTATCGATCGTGATCCCGAGAGCAGTGGAAGCTCCACTCGTGTTCCCGACTGCATCGGTCGCCGTGACGGTGATATTGTGTGCCCCAGCGGTGAGGGTGCTGGCCATAATCGACCAGTTGCCAGAGCCATCCGCCGTGGTTGTACCGATCGCCCCATCCACACTACTGATCAAATTAACGGTGCTATTGGCTTCGGCTGTGCCCGTGAAGGTGGGCGTGGTGTCGCTGGTGATGTTGTCGGTATTAGAACTCCCGGTATCGGAGGCGGCGACCAGATCCGGGGTTCCGGGTGCGGTAGGCGCAGCATTGTCGAGGGTGTAGGTTTGATCGGTGCTGGGCTCCGTGCCCGGTAGCGCATTGCCCGCCAAATCTTGAATGTTTTGCCCCCCCGCCAGGTTGAGACCCACCGTGCCGTTGAAGCTGGCTAAGTTACCGCCGGATACGGTGATGTTGTACGTGGAGGCATTGACCTGGGTGACGTTGGTGACGGTTGCGGTGGAACCATTGACGGTAAAGTCTGCGGCATCAACGTTCTGGACATCTTCATCGAAGCTGGCTTGGAAGACCAGGATATCGGCATTGGTCGGGCTCGTGCCAGGGGTTTGCAGGGCGAAACTGGTTAATACTGGGGGCGTGGTATCGCCTGCAACTGGGGCGCTGATCGTGATGTCATCGAGTCGGAACGTTCCGCTCGGGGCGCCGGATACCGTGAGCCGAATTTCATCAATGTTGTCAAAATCAGCATCACTGGCGACATCGACGAGATAGGTAGTTCCTACCCCAATCCCCGCGTCCACGGTTCGAGTGCTGGTTGCACCCGCAACAACGGCATTATCACGATAGCCAGTGATGGTAAAGGTTTGGCCGTTAAAGCCAGCCGTGAGCACTTCAAAGTTGAAGTTGTCAAGCTGGAATTCACTGCCATCGTCCGAGGCAATCCGGGCCTCTTGCCAAGTTGAAGTACTGCTGCCAAAGTTGACAAAACCTGTCACGTCGATGAGGGACGCCTGACTGCTGGTAATCATTGTCAGGGTATAGCCTGAAACCGTTAAGGTTGCAGGCGACCCCCCCAGCGGCGAATCGGGGCCATTCGCATCAAAGCCGGTGGTTCCGATCGTTGGTGCAAGCACGGCTGGGTAGTCTGCCAGCGCGATCGCTGCGGTTTGAACGGTTCCCAGTTGCAACTCCAGGTTGGCATTCCCACCCAACACGGCTGCTCCGGTCAGGGTTGTGGCGGCAGCGATATTGGTACGGGTCAGGCGTTGAATCTGTCGGAGAAAATCTGTTGCCCCAGCACCCGCCGCCACTTCGCAACCATAGATCAAGAGGTCTGCATTCTCTGCCAGGGCGTCTCGCCAAGCCTTGATTTGAAGGGTGTAGCTCTCCAGCGTAGCCGCGCTCAAGACCCCGTTGCCCAAGAAAATTTGCCCCGGTTGACCGTGCGCAATGATGTGGAGCGCCTTCAGGTTGCGATAGTGGACTAGGGCTTGGCTGATTTGCGCGATGCCGTCACGGGATGGATCGAGTACCAGTGACCCGACCCCGGAGCGCAAGCCATCTAATAAGACTTGTCGATGCGGCAACGAGCCATCAATAATGACCAGCTCATCAATCACCCGTTCATTAGCGATGCGCCGCTCTGGTGCAACTGCTGCTGAAATTAGCCGAGAAGATTTGCGAAATGAGCGGGCAGCGGGGTGAAGGACAACAGAGTCTGGCATTTTCATGGCTCTCCAAGGTCGTTATTAATAGTGACAGGTCGGTTATGCGGCGAGATTGATTGTTACACAGGCTGACCCACTGCTAAGACCAAAAGGTCTGAGCCTCTCTCGCTGAATAAGGGATTATTATTTGAATAGAGATTAAACCCGTGGTTTCTTCTCAGGTGACGCGGCTTCAGTATGTAAGATGCACCGCTCTGGTGCTGTGATCGCCCTCAACACCACGGTGTTACCCAGTGGGTATTACTTAAGTGATCTGAGGCACTCGCGATCGGGATCACTGCGTTACGCAATTTTACGCAGCGCCGCTCCCAAGCCAGTCTGGGCGATCGCCCCCCAGCGGTCTTGATGTCGATTCAGGCGGATGCCCCCTCGATCCGGAATAATACTTAACTACCCAAGCGACATCAGCGCCGCCAACCGGATATACTGTTGCGCGTTCTAGAGATGAGCTTGACGTGTGATCTTGATGATGGATATTTCTGAGCTGACTTATGAAACCTTTGCACCCTTGCAGGGCGATCGCTTCCGTCTCAATGTGCCGGAGTACGCCAATATCGCAGCGGAACTCATAGAAGTGGAATGCTTATCCAACCCAAATCGCAACAATGAGGACGCACCCAAAACGAACCCTTCCTTCTGTCTGGTTTTTCGCTTCCCGCTCGACGGGCCAAACTTTGACCAAGGCCGTTTTCCGCTCCAGCACGACACGCTTGGAGATCTAGAACTCTTTCTGACCCCGATTCAGCCGGATGAGCACGGCCGCAACTATGAAGCCGTCTTCAACCGGATGTAATGCACAGGTGATGTTAAACTCCGCCCAGCTTGAAATCGGTCGTTTATTTTGTAGGGGTAGTGCCCTTCTGCCCCGGCAGGGTCTGGGGCAACCACGGGGGGATT
>JBMYQW010000542.1:0-2801 GCA_049601735.1 Spirulinaceae cyanobacterium | reverse complement strand
CTTCTCGGCTACTAACCACTCTATTATGTCCTAACTAGCCCTCTCTTTGCTATACTATGTGGGCGATCGCGCCAGACTCATTCCCCAAGGTACTACCATCATCGATTTGAATGCTCTGCCTGCACCCGACTTAGTGATTGAAATTTCATCGACGACTTTACTCGATGATATTGGCGTCAAACGATCGCTCTATGAAACCTTAGCGATTCCGGAATATTGGGTGGTGGATGTGCAAAATGCCCGAATTTTAGCCTATGCGATCGCGGGTCAAGGCAGTCAACGTATTCAAGTTTCAACTGTTTTTCCCGGACTTAAACTCTCAACTCTAGAAACTGCCCTAGGTCAGAGTCGTGAATGCGATCAGTCTCAAGTGGGCGCTTGGTTATTGAGTCAATTTCAGGCGTAATTCATCGAGCAAAAAGCGAGTTTAGCGCCACAACGCTTGCACATTCAACACAAACCCGGGCAATACCGCTTCACCAAACAGGGTTTTGGGTGCGTTTAGAATCTCAACCGTTTTGCCAGGTCGGTAGATGGCAGTGCGACGCCCCCGAGGGTCAATCAACCAGCCCAAACGGCAACCATTTGACAAATATTCTGTCATTTTCTTTTGACTCTGGGGCCAAGAGTCGGAGGGGGACATTAGCTCTAGGACAAAATCGGGGCAGAGGGGGAGAAAACCTTGGCGTTCTTCCGGTGCGAGGGCATCCCACTTAGCCAGGGGAATCCAGGCAGCATCCGGGGAACGCTCTGCGCCATTGGGCAGGGAAAAGCCCCCTGAGGAGTCAAAGACTTTGCCGAGTCCGGTTTGCCGATTCCATAGCACCAAGTCAGCATTGAATTCTGAGTTCCAAACACTTGTTTCGCCACCCGTCGGGGACATAACATTCAATTCTCCCTGGGCACTGAGTTCAAGCTGGGCTTCCGGATTTGCGGCACAGAGCGCATGAAACTGTTCCTGAGTCAGCTTCATAATCGGCTCTAGGTTCAAGATAGTGGTGCTCATCAATAATATAAAGTTTTTTTTATCATTTCTATCGGCTGCACAGAGATCTTCTGATACTGAATCCGGACTGCGTACACCCAGAAAAAAGTGAAGACTGAGCTTGTCGAACGTCTGAACGGCCGGGTTTCGACAAGCTCAACCCTCACTCCGGTTTTATTGGGCATCTACTTGGCGGATTTAGTATGATAAGTGAATATCATCTCTGCGCTGTCCAATTTTTTCAGTGACCCCATGGACGCCTAATTTTCCCTAGTCCAATCGACTTTGTCATACAGATCTGCCAACACGATTGTCACTCCCACCGTCTGCAATTCAATCTGCGCTGCTAAACCACTGTATTCTTGCAGCAGCCAACCTTGCTCTGTTTGGTAATAATGCTCCACACGAGGCAGGGACTGTTCTAGGGTTAAATATTCTCGAAATCCAGTTAGGGTGCGATAGGTGGCAAATTTGTCGCCCTTGTCATAATTGCGGGTTGACGTTGAAAGTACTTCGGCAACCAGTAAGGCATTCACGACCGTATCCTCACGTTGTTCATGCAGTTCTAAAGGCTCTTCAACCACCATGAAATCTGGATAGGTAGCCATGGCGGCTGTCGGAATCCAGAGGCGCTGATCGCTGGCATAGGTGCGATAGGGTTGTCGTCGCAGTCCTATATTGAGCATTGCATTGAGGTTACTGATGATCTGGTTGTGGTTGGGGGTGCCTCCAGCCATCGGAATCACTGCTCCCGCACGATATTCATGCCGCGTTTGGGCGGTTGTTTCTTGCTCTAGATAGTCCGTGAGCGAAACTGTTTTGCTCTCAATGGCAAGGGTCATCTTCCCTACAAAATCTGCGAGAGAAACTGCTTGGTGCGATCGTGCTGGGGGTTATTGAAAAAGTCTGCGGGGGTTGCTTCTTCGACAAGTTCGCCATCGGCCATCAGCACGACGCGATCGGCCACTTCCCGCGCAAAGCCCACTTCATGGGTGACACAGGCCATGGTCATGCCGTCATTGGCCAGCGATCGCATCGTGTCGAGGACTTCCCGTACCATTTCGGGATCAAGGGCGGAGGTGGGTTCATCAAAGAGCATGATTTTCGGCTGCATCGCTAGGGCGCGGGCGATCGCCACCCGCTGCTGTTGCCCCCCCGAGAGTTGCCCTGGATATTTCCTCGCTTGCTCCAGAATTCCCACCTTCTCCAGTAGTTGCATGGCCATGGCTTCGGCATCGGTCTTCTTGCGGCGGCGCACCCAGATCGGTGCAAGGGTCACATTTTGCAACACCGTCAGGTGGGGAAAAAGGTTGAATTGCTGAAAGACCATGCCCACCTCGCGACGGATCGCCTCAATATGTTTCAGGTCGTGGGAGAGTTCAATGCCATCAACGCGAATGCTGCCCTGCTGGTAGGGTTCGAGGGCATTAAAGGTGCGAATGAACGTAGACTTCCCGGAGCCGGAGGGCCCCATGATCACGACCACTTCCCCTTTGTTGATGGTTAGGCTCACGCCGCGCAGCACATGAAAGCGGTTGCTGGCATACCATTTGTGGACATCCCTGGTCTCAATCATGGCGATCGGACCATCGTTAACCGCTGGGTCGTCTTGCGGGGTTTCCAGCGTCGGTTTAGCGGTGGAATGGCCATTCAGGGGGGAGTCTGCTTGCATCTGTTTGGTTAGAATCTTGGTTAACGTGAGTTCTGGATAAGCGAAGCGATCGCATTCCTCAAAGCACTGAAATCTCGATGTTAAACCCGGTTGTCAGGTTTGTGCCAGCCCCCCGACACCTCCCGCTGAGGGGGAAATTGCCCC
>JBMYQW010000541.1:0-2806 GCA_049601735.1 Spirulinaceae cyanobacterium | reverse complement strand
TTGTCGGCTTCATCACTCGCTAAAAGACCAGTTCCTCGCCGCCGAGCAGCCGTTTCCGATCTTCAGCATCACGAAAACCTATCTCGCTACCCTGACTCTGTTGTTGCAAGAGCAGGGTCATTTGCAGTTGGCGCAAACCCTCGATCGCTGGTTTCCCAACGTTCCCCAGGCGACGCAAATCACCATCCGGCATTTACTCAACCACACCAGTGGTCTGCCCAACTACAGGGCGCAGGCGGCTTATAACGAGGGGCATGGCGGCTGCGGGCCGGGCTACATGACGATCGTGCGCTGTTGGCCCGAGCGGCAGACGGTGGCGGTGTTGTTCTCGAATACGGATGAGCAGGATGTGCAGACTTGTTTTTACCGGACGGTGAAGGGGGTTTGGGCGATCGCCGCCGCGGCAATTAAATCGTAATCAGAAATCATGAATCAGCATCCTGAGCTAGCCCAGGACTGTATCCGGATCAACGCCAAGTTCTCGTAACTTCGCGGCGAGTCGTTCGGATTGTTGCTGGGCTGCGGCAGTCTGCTGCGTGGCTTGTTGCGCCGCTTGTTCTGCTTGTTGTGCGGCTTGCTCTGCTTGCAATGCCGCCTCTGCTGGTGTCGGCACAAGGACACCATCGGGTGTAAACAAGCGCAACTGACTCTCCTCAATACCCAAACTCAGCTCCAGTTGACGGCTCCAAAGCCGACCCGCCGCATCGGGCGCGATCGGCTCATAGACACCGCCCACCAACACAAAACCGCAAAACTCCAGGGTGTCGGGGTCAAACCAAAAATATTCCGGCGTGCGGAAGATGTCTTGATACAGTTGCTTTTTGGTGGTGCGATCGACCGTTGCGGTACTGTCCGACAAAATCTCCACAATCAGATTGGGATATTTGCCGCCTTCTTCCCAGACTGTCCAACTGCGGCGTGGTTTTTGTTCTGTACCCAACACCACCAAAAAGTCCGGGCCACGGAAGTCCCGCGACTTGATCTTTTGAGGGCTGTAATACACTGTCAGATTACCCGTTGCAAAGTAGTCGGTGCGATCGCGCCAGAGCCAATCCAGACAGCTAATCAGCAGGAGCATCTGACGCAGATGAAGGTTCGTTTCCATGGGCGGCTCGTCACTGTAAAGATTGCACGGCAGGACTGCGACGGGATCGGGGCTAGTCATTGGCGAGGCAACCATAGGGGAGAGGGGCGATCGGCGCAACGTTTGCTTCTATTCTACGGGGTGTGTTCCTGTCCCACGGTCGGGAGAGCTGGACTGGAGAGCCAGACGTCTTTGCTTAAACCGCGAGAAACTGCTGAATGATGCTCTGGCTGAGGTCTTGGGTGCTGCCTGAGGCGACAATGCCGCCCTTTTGCATGGCGTAGTAGCGATCGGCCTGGCGGACAAAGTGCAAATGTTGCTCCACCAGTAAGACGGAAATCCCGGTATTGGCAATAATGCCCCGTACCGCTGCTTCAATTTCCAAAATAATGGAGGGTTGAATGCCTTCGGTGGGTTCATCGAGCACCAGGAGTTGGGGTTTGCCCATCAGAGCGCGGGCGATCGCCAGTTGTTGTTGTTGTCCACCACTCAAGTCGCCCCCCATCCGATGGAGCATGGTTTCGAGCACGGGGAACAACTCAAAAATTTCAGCGGGAATCTCTTTGACCTTGCGGCTACCGCTGGGCCGCGCCTCTAAACCCAAGAGCAGATTATCGCGCACGGAAACGCGGGGAATGATTTCGCGACCTTGGGGCACATAGCCAATGCCAAGGCGAGCGCGTTGGTCAGGGGTTTTGCGGTTAATCGCCTGGCCCATAAACTCGACGCTGCCAGTACGAGGTTTGAGCAGACCCATGACGGTTTTGAGCAGGGTGGTTTTGCCGACGCCATTGCGCCCAATCAGACAGACCATCTCACCCGGGGCGACGCTCATGTCTACGTTGCGCAGGATGTGGCTCTCGCCGTAGTACACATTCAAGCCGCTGAGTTTGAGCGTGGTGCGGGTGGGGCTGGGTGGGGCTGGAGCGTCAAGTTGGGTTGCAGTCATGGGTGGAGTGATTCAGGATTTGAAGGATTATGAGGTAACAGTATATCGGCAGGCGATCGCCCCGACCGTCGCTTGTGTAGCAGTTTAGCGACGAATGTCGTAAAGCCCAGCTAATCACTATCGTTGGGATCATTGACATCGTCAAAGATGGTGTTTGATAGGGAAAGGTGCGATCGCGGTTGAAGGATTAATGGATTGTGGTGGACATTGCCTACCCTACGACTCACCCCCTAGAAACTCAATAACAATCGGTAAAACGTATTCTTTTGCTCCCACATCTTGATGGCGGCGAACATCTGTGTGCTTTTGAAGTCCCTCTTCTCGTAAGCAAGACGCAGTTCTCTCTCCATAATCTCTTGAGAGACTTCTGTCACGTTTTGTGTGCTCCACAGTGTCTGTAAGACGCATCTCAAAACAGCAGTCAAGTTATGCCTACATTATGCCTGCCCTTTACGCTGCATATTGAGCCCCAGACGATATAAATCGGGAACCTTGTATCGCTTCACTTCAGTATCTGAACCCTGTGCGTAGTCATAAGGTGTCAGCAGCCCCACTTCTCTAGCTAACTCAAGACGATCTTCATAACCTTGTAACTTCTCTACTTCTAAGGGGGTATAACCAATCTGCCTAAGATGATCGGCTAACTCCTGAAGTTCTTTGAACTCCTCTTGAATTAATGCATTAACCGCTTCCTCCGAAACTTTACTTAAAGATTCCTGTAGTGCTCTTGGTCGGATAAGGGTACGTTTGTAACTATTACGTCTCTGTTCTCT